>DOCI01000245.1:1505-4627 GCA_003503535.1 Planctomycetaceae bacterium | reverse complement strand
AGGTTTTATTATCGGTTCTTAATCACCCAATCGAGTCATGACTGACTTGGGCCGCCATCTTTTATTGCAACATCTTTAATCATTCTGTTTTCCCGATGCCGCTAAAGTCTCAAATTTCGCCGTTGAATCCAAAACGCTTGCCTCAGAGATTGATGCAGATGCGTCCGAAACGCTATTGCATGAAAGATCCCGCTGCGGCTGTGACCGATGAAATCATCCGACGGGAAATCATTCCCGGCAGTCGGGTCATCGATCTTGGTTGTGGAGATGGACGACTTCTTCAATTGTTGCGTGATGAAATGAACTGCGTTGTGCAGGGCGTTGAACTGGACGAAGAGGGGTTTCTGGAGTCGATGCGTCGTGAAATTCCCGTCATTAAGGGAGACCTCGATGATGGATTGCAGTACTTGCCCGATAACAGTTTCGACTTTGCCGTGCTGAGCCAAACCTTGCAACAGTTGCGGTATCCGGTGGAACTGCTCGAACAGATTCTGCGGGTTGCCAATCGCGTGTTGGTTGTAGTGCCGAACTTTGCGTACTGGAAAATCCGACTTCAGGTCCTGGTGTTCGGTCGGGCTCCAGTAACTGAAGAACTCCCCTACGAATGGCATAACACACCTAACCTGCATTTGATGTCGATGCAGGATTTTCGTGAACTGGAAAAAGAACGGGAATTCCGGATTGTGAAGGAATTACCGATTATCGGGGAAAAAAGCGTTCCGCAAGCGATGTGGGCGAATATGCGGGCAAGAACGGTTTTATACATCCTCGAAAAGAAGGATTCTCAAAAATCGTCTTCTTAGTCGTTTGATGCTCGTTACAATGAAGTGACAGAGTTCTACATCAAGTGACTATCAGAAAATCAGGTCGATTGCTGTTCCTGCATCGGGCCTTGAGGGGATGGCGTGAATAGTATTCTTTCCGCAATCGCGGAGCTTTCAACCTGGGCGATCAGCGTCGCGGCCTGTTTTCATCTGGCCGTGTTTGCGGTGCTCGTTTTGTGGTCGCGGCGAGATATGAAAATTCTGACGGGCACCCTGCAGGATTACACCCGCGATTTACGTCAGCGAAGCGTGCTCGATCCGACCGCTCATCTAACCGAACAGATGGACGCGTTCATAGCCGATATCGAAGATGTCGTGAACGATCCGAGTCGGAAGCAGGAACAGCAACTGCTGCGGAATCGAATGAATCTACTCGATGAAAAGCGACGTTACTTACATGCTCTCAAGTTTGAAACGATCGCCAATACGGCTCGCACAATGATCGAAGCGTATCCTCTGGCCGGTGTGCTGGGGACAATCGTTTCGATTGGAGCCGCCTTAAATGCCCCCGGCAGTGCCGATACCGAAACCGTTTCGTTGATCGTCGCCCGTTTCGGGGATGCGATCTGGTCGACATTCGCAGGGCTAACCGCTGCCCTTGTGCTTTTGTTTGTGAACAGTCTCCTGGAGCCCGCATTTCAGCGACTCAGTGAAACCCGCAGTCATATCCGTAGTATGATTTCCACTATTAAAAGTCGATTGGGAGAAACCCCAGCAAGTGAATAGTCCAGTAGGTCAGGCTGTGCCTGACAGGATGAACCAGTGACATCGAATTTCGTCAGGCACAGCCTGACCTACAACTGAAACACTCAACTCTCAACCTTAAACCCTCAACCAATACCATTCCATGAAATCCATTAAACGCCTATCACTGCAGTTGACTCCTCTGCTGGATCTGTTGCTGATTGTGATTTTCGCTCAGTATCTGGAAATGGAACAGACGACCCAGGCGGTGACAGAAAAGCGGACGGATGATTTGGCGGTGCTGGAATATCGGCTCGATGAAGCTGAGCAAAATCTGATGTTCTCCAAAGAAGTGCTTGCAGAATCGCAGCGACTCCGGTTTCAGGCAGAGGAAGAATTGAAAGCGGCTCAACAGATGAGAGCGGAAGATCAGCTCAAGGCGGCAGCCGATCAGGATGAGATGTCGGGACGGCTCAAAGATGTGAGTGAGCAGCGCGATAAAATTCTCTCTGCTCTTAAAACTGCTTACCAGAATTCTTCGCTTGAGATCTCGAAAATCATCGAAGCTCTCTCGAAGGGGGGGACAACTCCTCAGCCGATTGCTCCGGAAAAAGTGGAAGAGCTTGCCAAAGATGTTGAGCAGTCTCAGCCACGCGATCTGGCGACTTTTCTGCTGGCCTATGAAGAAATCCGCAAGCGGTGTGATATCTGGGAGATTCATATCAATTCTCAGGAAGTGATTGATGTCCACATCGGCGAAAAGACGTTTTCGATTCGAGCAGTTTCGGAAGACGATTTTCAGGAGAAGTTGTTCAACCTGTATAAATCATTGCCGCAGACGAAGGGATTGGTCATCATACTGGTTAGCTATGGAGAAGTTCGGGCGGCAATGCGTCAGCAGGTGCTTTCCTCGCTCCCGGCAGTAACCGATCGGATGCGATCCGATGCCGATGGGCGGACACGGTTTGAATATGCCGTCGTCGGCTATTTGCCGGAAATTGATTCTACAACCGCTGAGTAATTCATACTGATAAGGAATGGACGGATGGGAAAAACCAGTCGAAAAATCGTAATCGCCGGGGCGACGATCGCGACCGTCAGCCTGGCTTTATTATTCAGTCAACTTGGCATTCCCTTCGGTCTGGGGACCGGTACCGGAGATGGTACTAATGAATCCAGCCAGACGGATACCACTGATTTAGAAAACACAAAAGCAGTCGCCCCTTCTCCGACGGCTCCCATGTTTCCAGAGAATCAAACTGTTGTGAAGCCTGAGAAACCTGATACCTCTGAATTGATTTCCGTTGTCGTCGTCGGGACGGGATATCGCTGGGCGACCAATGACCAGTCCCCGAAATCGGTCGAAGAGATCACGCTCGATCAAATCATCGAAAAAGTCAAACAGAGTCAAGGGAATGCTCAGGGAGTTAAGGCTCGCGTTTTTCATGCTGGATCTGCACTCCCTTCCGCAGAAAATCAATTGATCGAAGCCCTCAAGCAAGCCGGGCTGAGTGACGAGGCCATTCTGTTTGACCAGCGAATTGTTGATCTCGATTCGTGAACAGCCAGCCGCATGTTGTGATCGTTGGTGGCGGACTGGCGGGTCTCTCTGCC
>DOCI01000245.1:0-1445 GCA_003503535.1 Planctomycetaceae bacterium | reverse complement strand
CGGGTCTCTCTGCAGCTGTCGCATTAACGAAACAAAACTTCCGCATCACTCTGCTTGAATCACGGCCAAGGCTTGGAGGTCGTGCGACTTCGATTATCGATCAGACAACTGGTGAACTGATTGATAATTGTCAGCACGTCAACATGGGCTGCTGCGTGAACTTTCAACACCTTTGCGAGTTGACCGGATCTCGCCAGCATCTGATTACCGAACATCAACTGCAATTCCTTGGCCGCGATGGTGTCGTCAATCGTTTGCGAAACGGATGGCTTCCCGCACCGGCTCATCTCGCTGCAGCCTTTGCTTGCTTCAGTTATTTGAGCCTGCGAGATAAAATCGATCTGGCGAGAGGGATGTGGTCATTCATGCGAAACCCGACCTGGCCGGGTGATTCTCTGATCGACTTTCTGAATCAATCGAGGCAGACAAGCCAAGCGATTAATCGTTTCTGGAATCCCGTGCTCGTCAGCGCTTTAAGTGAAGATCTCTCTCGAATTTCCTACCATTATGCACGTCAAGTATTTGTCGAGGGCTTTTTGAGTCATCGCGAAGGCTGGAAAGTTCAGTTGCTCAATATCCCACTCGGGCAGTTTTACGATGGAGTCATTAAATCCTGGCTGGAATCGCAGGGTGTCAAACTCCGGTTGCAGGCCGGTGTGAAACAGTTGGAACTGAACGGTGAAGTCGATTCTCAGATCACAGGAGTGACATTGACGAATGGTGAAACGGTCTCAGCGGATCATGTGATTCTTGCGGTATCTTTTGACCGCGTGATGTCTCTGTTGCCGGATCAATTGGCCAATACCGAACCGTATCAAAGCATTTCACAAATTGAATCGGCTCCCATTTCCAGTTTGCATTTCTGGTTTGATCGACCAATCACAGCGTTACGGCATGCGGTCCTAATCGACCGGACCAGTCAATGGATGTTCAATCGAACGGCAATCCTGAATTCCGAACAAAAGTATGGAAAACCAGATAAGTACGCCTATCAGATCGTAATCAGTAATTCCCGGTCGACCCGTCAACGGACTGGAGTCTCTCAGAGGACTCAACAGGAGTTGATTGAGGAAGTTCACCAGGAGCTCAAAGAGATTTGGCCGGAAACAAGAACGGCTCAATTACTGCATGCCCGTGCCATCACGGAACATCGGGCTGTCTTTTCTGTCTTACCGGAGATCGATAAACTTCGACCTCTTCAGCAAACGGAATTTTCAAATCTGCAGATTGCAGGCGATTGGACGAGCACTGGCTGGCCAGCCACAATGGAAGGAGCGGTACGCAGTGGCTTTCTGGCAGCTGAAAATGTGATCCCTATTGGCGATCCACATGCAAAGCCTCATGTTCGGGCGACTGAATTGCTTCCCTCAGTTTTTGCCAGAGTCTTTATGAAAAACAGTAATCTGAAGTTTTGCAAATTCGAATAAATCATAACCCGACGCGTC
>DOCI01000094.1:16228-18265 GCA_003503535.1 Planctomycetaceae bacterium | reverse complement strand
CCGAGTCAGTCATGACTCGGGTGCGTTGATCGCTTCACTGACGAAGCTTATTGAAGAAATTCCCATAATTATTGCGACAATACCCGTGCCATTACTGGCACGGGTCGCCTGTGAGATCGATCCGCACACCATCAATAACGGGGCTTTGAAGAGTCAATCGTTTCTGACCACTCATCAATGCCGCCTGCCATGCTTTTGACGTTGGTGAACCCTTGCTGGATCAGCCAGTTGGTCACACGCAGGCTGCGGCCACCGTGATGGCAGTGGATGATGATCGGTTTGTTTTTATGCTCTTCGATTTCACTCACCCGTTCGGTGATTTCGCTCATCGGCAGCAGGACTGCGCCTTCAATTTTGACATGATCGAATTCATCCTGCTCGCGGCAATCAAGAAACAGAAATTTCTGTTCCTCATCATCGAGCATCGTTTTGACATCCTGACAGCTGATTTCCAGTGGGCTCATTTTTGACTTCTTCTGCTTGGCGGATTTGGCTTGGGCATATGCGGCACAGTCACAAGCCAGCAACATAGTCGCCATCGTCATGAACAACAACGCAACAGTCCGAAATGCCAGAAGATCATTAAGCGATAATCTCATGAACAACCCTTCCATGAACATCGGTCAAACGGAAATCTCGTCCAGCATAGCGATAGGTGAGTCGCTCGTGATCGATGCCCATTAAATGTAAAATCGTGGCGTGTAAATCGTGCATGTGCACGCGGTCGCGAGCGGCGTAGTAGCCGTAATCGTCGGATTCTCCGTAGGCGATGCCCCCTTTGACTCCGCCACCAGCCATCCACATACAGAAGCCCTGAGGATTGTGATCGCGACCGTTCTTCCCTTGCACAATCGGTGTGCGACCGAACTCACCACCCCATACAACCAGGGTTTCGTCGAGCAGGCCACGGAGTTTGAGATCCTGAATCAACCCTGCAATCGGTTTGTCGACATTGAGAGCGTTCTTTTCATGACCGGATTTGAGGTTACCATGCTGATCCCAGACATTGCCCGTCGAGATCTGAATGTAGCGGACACCCGATTCCGCCAGACGGCGAGCCATCAGACATTGCTTGCCGAAGTTCTCCGTCACCTTTTCATCAATGCCATACCGTTTGTAAGTGTCGGGCGTTTCGTGATCGATATCGAGCACACCGGGAGCAATCGTTTGCATGCGATACGCCAACTCGAATGCTTCGATTGCGCCTTCAATATCTGGCCCCTGACCGACTGATTTGAGATGATTCTGATTCAATTGCTGAATCAAATCGAGATGCTGACGCTGCTCCTGGGCATCCATCAGTTTATTTTGTGTATTGTTAATTCGCCCTGAACCAAGAGACCCAGCTCGCCCCAATGTCGTTGCCTGATGTTTGGCGGGGAGGAAAGCTGATCCATAATTTCGCGGGCCGCCATGTGCGGTGGGAGGAGAGATCGCCATGAAGGCAGGCAGGTTTTCGTTTTCATTGCCTAGTCCGTAAGAGATCCACGAGCCGACGCTGGGGCGGATTAGACTGTCGGATCCAGTGTGTAGCATGGAAACGGCCTGGCCGTGGGATTGTCCTTTGGAGTGCATCGATTTGATGATGCACAGGTCATCAATTTGCTTCGCAACTTCCGGGAATAACTCAGAGGCCCACAAACCACTTTCGCCGTGCCGCGAAAACTTCCAGGGTGACTTCATCAGCTTGGAGACGGCATCAATATTCTTAGCCGCTTCGAACGGGAGAGATTTCCCGTCGTCTTTCTGCAATTGAGGTTTGTAGTCGAACGTATCGACCTGACTGGGACCGCCATGCATGAAGAGGAAAATGACCCGCTTGGCTTTGGGAGCATGGTGCATTTTTTCCAGAGCCGGAGCAGCCTGTGCATTGCGGGCCAGTAAATCCAGCATCGCCAGACCACCGAACCCACACGTCGCCGATTGCAAAATCTGACGACGGGAAGGACGTTCGCATCCGCAGTTGGGAAGTGATTCTGTATTCATAATTTTTGGCCGTTTGCAGATCTTTTATTTAATGTCCGGTTGGAGTGGCGG
>DOCI01000094.1:14107-16033 GCA_003503535.1 Planctomycetaceae bacterium | reverse complement strand
TCCGCTTGAGCGGAAGCCCCCGGACGTTAATCTTTCGGGGGCTTCTCTTCGAGAGCGCCCCCGCCACCCGTGTCTATGAGTACTTCAATCGAGATATCGAAATTCTGTCGAGGCCAGCATCGCTTGAACATAATCGGTCCAGGCAGCTTTGATCTCTTCGGGGTCGGCATTATCTTCGAGTCGGGTTTGCAGATATTTCTTGGCGAGTTGATCGTCTGCCTTGTCGGGCAGGCGTCCGAATATTTTCAGATACAAATCGTTCAGGATGGTAAATGAACCTGTTCCATGTTCTTCGAACATTTGAGAAACGAGAGCGCTCGCCGTCTCACGGGGGAGATCGTTGTTCATTAAAAACAGGGCCTGGGCAGGAACGTTCGTCGGGGGACGTTTCCCAACGACCATTTCCGGATTGGCAAAATCGAAGAGATAAGCCAGTTCCGAAAGCTGACTCCTGAGGACAGGCTGATAGATCGTCCGTTTGAGTGCGGTCACTCCCTGTTCGGTTTTGCTTTGACTGTTACTGCTGTTATTCACGACCAGCGTACCAAATTGAGAAACCGTCGATTCGGCCTGTGTTTTGTCGAGGGAATCGCGATAGACAAGGAAGGTATCCTGAATTTCCTCGGCTGTGAGTGGTCGTCGATGAGACCGCCACAACAAGCGGTTTTCCGGATCGAGTTTGTATGACTCTTCGCTATTTTCCGTGGATCGCTGATAGGCTTCGGTCAGAACAATGGCCCGGATCATATCCTTGGTGGACCAGTTGGATTCCTGAAACCGTAATGCCAGAGCATCGAGAAGTTCCGGGTGACTTGGCGGGATGCCGAGGGCACCGAAGTTGTCGACGGAACGGACAATCCCTTCGCCGAACAGATACAGCCACAGTCGATTAACATACACCCGACTCGCCAGCGGAGCGGCATCCGATGTAATCCAGTTGGCGAACTCCAACCGCCCACTGCCCGTCGGATTCTTCAGGCTAGCCTGTTCGCCGCTGATGATCTGCAGGGTGCCCCGGGAAACGACTTCGCCTTTATTCAGATGATCACCGCGGATCATAATTTCACAGTCGCTGCATTCTTCGCGGTCCTTGACAGCAAATGCGAGAGGCAACGGTTGGGGAGCTTTTTTCTTCAACTCAGCGAGTTTATCCTGAGAAGATTTGAGAGCACTCTTTGCCGCGTTGACAGCTTTCTCAAGCTCAGCAAGACGGTCGGCATCCAGTGTTTCATCAACACTTTCCCGATGCAGCAGGAACTGAACCGCATCGACAATCACGTATCCTGTGGTGCCTTCGTTGCTGATCATCACCTCAACGACATCCCCTGCGGCATACTCAAATTCTCCCAATTCAATGAACTGACCTCGAATCGGAGCCGGTTTTGTCTGGTCGATAAAGAACGTCTGTTCCTGCTCACCATGTTGAATCGTGACAGGAACTTTTTCATCCCGTCCGGAGTTTCCTTTGTAGCCGAAACGAACGTGATACTTTCCGGTCTTGCCGATCGTCATTGAAAACAGGGCTTGTTTAACTGGCGATTTTTCTTTGTTGTCGTGAATGTAATCGGAACCGATGAAGTCCTTGCTGTAAGTGGAAGAAGTCCAGTTGCCTGTCAGTTTCGCCTTGAGATTATCAATCGTATAGGCATCCTGACCTTCCTGAAATTCTTTCAGAGTTTGCTCGGCCTTACTGACCGCTTTTTCCTCAGTCTTGATGGCAGCCGTCAGTGTTTTCGTTTCTTCGTTATAAAATGCGAGTTGTTCACGATGCTCTTTCGTAGTCGGCAATTCTCGACGCACCCAGTCGGAAACATACTTCTGACTTTCCCCATCGAGCACCTGAGTGCTGCGGAAGATGCCTGCTAAGGCGTAGTAGTCGGCTGTTGGGATGGGATCGAATTTGTGATCGTGACAACGGGCACAGCC
>DOCI01000094.1:13732-13899 GCA_003503535.1 Planctomycetaceae bacterium | reverse complement strand
ATCGTGACAACGGGCACAGCCGAGCGAGAGCCCGAGGAAGGCTTTGCCGATGGAATCGATCTGCTCATCGACGATATCGAATTCGAGCTTTTCCTTATCCCGTTCACTCAGCATTTTCGGGCCGACCATCAGAAAGCCGGTCGCGACCAGATGATTGTATTGCTCCT
>DOCI01000094.1:11816-13691 GCA_003503535.1 Planctomycetaceae bacterium | reverse complement strand
CAGGTCGCCAGCGATCTGTTCGCGTAAAAACTGATCGAATGGTTTGTCGTTATTGAATGCCTCAATCACATAGTTGCGATACCGCCACGCATTATGATAAGTGGCATTAAAGTCGTTGCCATTGGAATCGGCATATCGGACAACATCGAGCCAGTGACGGCCCCAGTGTTCACCGAATTGTTTGGAAGCCAGTAATTCTTCAACAGTGTTCTCCCAGCGGACAGCAGAGGGATCATTCACGAAGTCCATAATTTGCCGGGGTGAGGGAGGAAGGCCCGTCAAATCGTAATAGAGCCTGCGAATTCTCTGTTCAGGACTGGCAATGGGATTCGACGTGGCTCCAACTTTATCGAGTTCCTGCTGCAGGGAATGATCAATCAACTTGGTTGTCGAGAGTCCTGCAGGAGTACTTTCCGGCAGAGGCTGATAGGCCCAGAATTGACGAGCCGCCTCCCAGTCGATGCCTGCCTGAGTCTGTTTTTGTGTGGGAGCCCGAGGATCAATCGCACCCGTATCGATCCACTGTTCGAAATCGCGAATCACATGCTCTGGCAATTTGCCAGACGGAGGCATTTCGTAGCTTTCGTATTTGAGCGATTCAATCAGCGTACTTTCCGCCGATTTGCCCGGCACAAGCGAGGGGCCGGAATCTCCACCGGCCAGCAAGCCTTCCCGACTGTCCAGCAGCAAGCCCCCTTTAACGGCACTCGCTTCGACCGAATGGCATTCGTAACAATGCTTAACGAGCACGGGACGGATTTTCTTCTCAAAGAACTCGACTTCACTTTGCTCAGCTTGTAACAGACTGGAACTGAGAAGTTGAGAGCCGAGAATAAATCCGAAAATTAAGCGTAAGGACTGAGTCATAAACAGGACGTTCCGTACAGGTAAGCGAAGCAGGTGGGACTGCCGACGGACATTTATTGTCGTCGAAGCAGGTTGTTCAGTACGTTTTCAGTAACAGGACAACATATGAAATATAACCGATCCAAGACAGACTCAAAAGCCTTTTCTGGAAGGATTCGGTATCTAATCCAAATTCCTTACTCAACAGCATTTCCAGTCGAACAGGCCAGAGCACTACCCAGATCGGAGGAATCGGCATATTATGAAACACAGAAACGGATGATCGATTTCGCCCTACCAACAAAAAGCGGGATATTAATAGAAGTCTGAGGATTCATTTTTGAAATTTAACAACCGCGAAGAATTTCTGACGAACGCTGGAATTTTCGAGTTTTCCCTACTCGTGGTCGCACTTATTCTGGGCTGGGTTTGTTCGGTTCAGCCGACAGAATATGTCATATTCTTATGGAAGCCATTGATTTACGGCTTACTCGCGGCTCTGCCTCTGTTCGTGATTTTCATGGCGATTGAACAGTTGCCCATCAGTTCCGTGCAGAAGGTTCAACAGACGGTTCTCGATGCCATGGGCCGTTTTCTGGCAGGCTGCAACCATCTGGAACTGGCCTTGCTGGCGTTGCTGGCAGGAATTGGGGAAGAAATTCTGTTTCGCGGGTTTTTAATGACGTGGATCGAGTCTTTTGCGGGGTACTACTGGGGACTGGTGATCAGCAGCCTGGCCTTCGGACTGATGCATGCCGTCACTTGGGTGTACACAATTTTCGCGACGGCAGCCGGGTTTTATTTTGGATTCGCATTCGACATTACCGGGGAACGGAACCTGCTGGCTCCCATCGCCACGCATGCCTTTTACGATTACCTCGCGTTTCTCGTGATTGTTTACGAAGCCCGAAAAACACAACCTGATGAACCGGACCCCAAAGAATCGGAACAGGAATCGTTCGAGTGGTAAGAAAATGAAGAAGACGGGCGGCGGGGGCGCTCTCGAAGAGAAGCCCCCGAATCGTAGAA
>DOCI01000094.1:9414-11695 GCA_003503535.1 Planctomycetaceae bacterium | reverse complement strand
GCGGAGCGCCCCCGCCACCCCATCGTGAATAATTCGATTCAGGTCTTTCAGGCTTATAATTTCACAGGAGATGAAAACTCAAATGCGGATCGTCTTAACTTTGTTAATCGTGACTCTACTGACATTTTCCTCCGATTGGGCTCAGGCGGAGTCTGAGACTACTTCTATTGAAACCGCTACCGCAGTCAAACTTCCCGATATCAAGGGTAAAACTGTCGAAGTCCCGGTTGGAGCTTCCGAAAAAATCACTGTGCTCTGTTTTCTGGGCACGGAATGTCCGCTCGCTCGGCTCTACGGGCCTCGACTGGAAACGCTCTCTCAGAAATACGCTAAGGATGTCCGCTTTTACGCCATCAACAGCAACATGCACGATTCTCTCGAAGAATTCGCGACCTATGCTGAAGCACACAAACTCACATTCCCGTGCGTCAAAGATTACGAAAACAAACTCGCGGATCGCATGGCAGCCGAGCGGACTCCGGAAGTGATCGTGCTCGATCAAGCTGGTAAGGTTCGCTATCAGGGACGGATTGATGATCAATATCTGCCCGGCATCGTCAAGCCGGAGCCGACTCGCTCGGATCTGAAAATTGCTCTCGAAGAACTTATTGCCGGCAAAGAGGTTTCCACGTCAGAAACCAAAGCGGTCGGCTGTTTGATCGGCAAAGTCTTCCCTGAGGAAATCACAACCGACATCACTTACACCAAAGAAATCGCACCGATTCTGCAAACCCATTGTGTGGAATGTCATCGGCAGGGAGAAATTGGCCCCTTTGCACTCACACAGTACGACGAAGTTGTCGGCTGGGGCGAGATGTTGCTCGAAGTGATTGATGAAGGCCGAATGCCGCCCTGGCACGCCAATCCGAAAGTCGGCGTTTTCACCAACGCCCGACGGATGAGTGCAGAAGAAATCAACGCACTGAAAACATGGGTCCACGGCGGCATGCCTTACGGAAACGCCGAGGATTTACCCAAGCCGACTTCTTATGTGCAGGGCTGGCAATTCAAGCGGGAGCCGGATCTCGTTTTCGATATGCATCGCAAGCCTTTTGCCGTGCCTGAAGAGGGGATCGTCGAATATCAATACTTTGTGGTCGATCCCAAATTTACAGAAGACAAATGGGTTACTGGTACGCAAATCGTGCCGGGAAATCGTGCGGTTGTGCATCACTGTATTGTCTTTGTTCGTCCACCCGATGGAAAAGATTATCGTGGCCTCGGCTGGATAGCAGGTTATGTTCCCGGACAACGCTCGGTGCACATGCCGGAAGGTTACGCCCGCAAAGTTCCAGCTGGCTCGCAGTTTGTCTTTCAGATGCACTACACGCCCAACGGCATCGCTCAGGAAGATCTGACGAAAATGGGCTTGTTGCTGATTGATGAGAAAGATGTCACACACGAAGTCTCGACACTGGTTGCCATCAATCACGATTTTGAAATTCCTCCTCATGCAGCCGACTATGCGGTGAAAGGGGATATCACAAAAATCCCTGACCGCGGCGAACTGCTGGCGATTACGCCGCATATGCATTATCGCGGCAAGTCATTTCAAGTGACTGCCAAAGTCAACGACAGTGAAGAACTCCTGCTCGATGTCCCCGCCTACGATTTCAACTGGCAGCACGTCTACGAACTGGCAACGCCGCATCCGCTTGCCAGCATCGAAAAACTCTCGTTCGTTTCAACTTTCGATAATTCGGAAGCGAATCCTTTCAATCCGAATCCGGAAGATTATGTGACCTGGGGAGATCAAAGCTCCGAAGAAATGGCGATTGCCTTTTTTGAAGTCGCCTATCCACTGAAAGATTCTGGCGAAACCCAAAAAGCAAAACCGAAGCAGGAGCAGGCAGAAGACCCCGAACGTCAGAAACGAGTGGACGCATTCGTCGTCGACTTCTTCAAACGCTTCGATCAAAATGAAGACGGAGAGATCAAACGGGAAGAACTTCCATTATCAATGCGACGCTTCGCCTTTAAAAAGTTAGATCGCGATGACGATGGGCGACTCGATAAAGAGGAAGTGAAAGAACTCGCCGATTCGTCGGGATCGATTTGAAAAGTAATTTTTCCTGTCGACCAGGCGAGCCGTGCCATTGATGGCCCAGCACGGCTGGATTGATCTGCTCGCCGGAACCAAAATGATCGTCTTTCAAAATTTGAGCAAGCCACATAACTTTGAATCGTTAGTCGCACGGGTGTTGTCATGATTCCTGTGGAATGAATGTCTGAAAAAAGCAGAGTCGCAAATAACTCGAACCCACCCGTCGCATGACTGCGA
>DOCI01000094.1:0-9283 GCA_003503535.1 Planctomycetaceae bacterium | reverse complement strand
GCCGCTGCTTGTCACACTGCTGATTCTGCTGCTCAGTGGAGCCGCTCTGCTCGGCTATTACGATCCCGACCGGGTCACCTCTCTGCTCAAACCGCGAGCAGAGATGGAATCAGTTCCCGAGCCTGCTCCCTCTCAGCCTAAAACTGAAAAGTCAAAAACTGAGGAAGTAATCGAGGCTCCCAAGCCGAAACCTCAACCTCAAATTCCAGATGTCGATGCCGTCAGCCTGACCGATTCCGATGTCATTCTGGTTGTGAAATCGAAGCAGTTTTTCACTCCGGAAGGAGCAGCTGCGATTCGGGATGTGGTTTCAGCACTCGATGCGTTGCCTTATGTTCGCGACATCTTGTGGATGGACCGGGCGCCCGTGTTGAATCTGTTTGGTTTTCGCGAATCCCTCTTTCCGAAAGCCCGGGCGTCGCAACGGCAATTTGATGAAGCTCGCGAAGCAGCCGTCAATCATCCCCTGATTGGTGGCCAACTCCTCTCGCGTGATGGCGAAACAATCTTGCTGCTCATCAAGTTCGACTGGCTGTTCATCACGGATGATGCCGACTGCACGGAAAATCTCAAACTGACCGCAGCAGAAGCGGCTTCAAAATATCAGGACATCGATTTCGAATATATGGTGACGGGGAAGGTTCCCAGTTATCTCACGTTTATGGAATCGCAGGAGAAGAACCGATTCAAATATCAGATGATCGGCTATGGCACCATTCTGGCAATGGCGATGATTCTGTTTCGCGGTTTCCGAGCCGTGTTGATTGTTTCGCTCGCTCCGGCAATCGGTGTCTTCTGGACGCTCGGCATTCTGCACTACTTCGATTTTCAGGACAATCCGTTTAACGACATCATCCTGCCAGTACTCCTGAGCCTGGTCGGCTTGACCGATGGTGTGCACCTGATGGTCGAAATTCGCAAGTTGCGAAGTCAGGGGCGTGATGTCCGCGATGCGGCTCGAACGGGAATCTGTCGCGTGGGGCTCGCCTGTGCGCTCACCTCGATTACAACCGCGATCGGCTTTGGGTCGTTGTCGCTCGCTCATCATGAAATTGTCCGAGAGTTCGGTATCTGTTGTGTGATCGGTGTGCTGCTCACCTTCTTGTCGGTCGTTCTGACAATCCCTCTGCTCTGCTCAACTCGATTAGGGCGGAACATTCATAAGGGACACGAGAAAGGTTTGATCGACCGAAATCTCAATCGCATCAGTGGTTTGATCACGTTTATCCTGCATCGCTCCAAAGGTTTTGCCTGGGCGGCGATTGCCTACACAATTCTGTTCTCTGCGATTTCTCTGACATTGCGGCCCGATGAACGTCGTGCCAATGCGTTGCCGCAACATTCCGAAGCGGTGCTCGCAATCAAGCATATGGACGAGGCGTTTGGTGGACTGGAAATGTCTTCTGTGAGAATCAACTGGGTTGATCAAATCGAGTCCGATTCGGCAGAAGTGCTGATCGTCATCATGCAGGTTGATGATCTGCTCGATGCTGAGCCTTTGATTGGGAGTCCGATATCGATTCGCAATTTCATCGATGTCCTGCCCGGTTCCGGCGAACCTCAGGACCGCATGCCGCTATTGCAATTATTGCCAGCCAGCTTGAAACGGGCCTTCTATGAACCAGAAAGGCAACGTGCGGAAGTCAACTTCCGCGTGCAGGATTTGGGAATCGCCAGATATGGACCCGTCTTTGAACGGATTGAAGCCGGACTCGAAACAATTCAAGCCGAGCATCCTCATTTCAATTTTGACCTGACCGGCTCAGCTGTCTGGCGATGGGAAAATCTGTATCAGATTGTGATCGATCTGGCCGCCAGTCTCGGCAGCGCGACATTCATAATCTTTCTGGTGCTGGCGGTTGCGTATCGTTCATTGAGAATCGGTTTGATTTCGATTGTTCCAAATCTGTTTCCGCTGGCGGTCACTGGCACATTTCTTGTGATTTATGGACAGTCTCTGGAAATCGCCAGCGTGTGTGCGTTTACGGTTTGCCTGGGGATAGCGGTCGACGACACAATTCATTTTCTGACACGCTATCGCGAAGAAAGCCGTCGAAAGCCTCAAAATGCTGCGATTGCCCACGCGTTTACAGAAACCGGAACCGCTCTGATCATGACCACGATCGTTCTACTCGTCGGCTTCACGACAGTCCTCTTGAGCGACATGCGCGATCAACGCATCTTCGCCGCGATGGGAGCGTTAACGATTGGCTCTGCTCTCTTTGCGGACCTGATTTTTCTGCCAGCATTGCTTTCGTATTTCATGAAGGATTCGCAAGAAGAAATGCCTGATCAAGTTTCGGAGCCTGATCAAGAAAAATCTGAACTGTGTCTAGTTAATACGAGAGGCGAGCCGAGTCAGTCATGACTCGGGTGTTCCCACGATCCAAATATCATTTTAACAATATTCAATTGTAGGTTAGGCACCGCCTGACCTACACGGTAATAACTCGATTTCACGGTAATATAATTAAAGAACCGCAGATGGACGCAGATAAACGCGGATGCAAAATATCTGCGTTTATCTGCGTCCATCTGCGGTTCAAATTTAATCACATCGATTTGCTGAGTACATCAACGGGTATTTACAGACTCTCTCGGTTCGTTTCCCTCTCAATTTACTTTCATGAAGTATTTAAGCTGACATGCAAAACGTCACCACAATTTCTGAAGTTCGACAAATTCTCCGGGAAGTGCGTCAATCCGGAAAAACAATTGGCTGCGTGCCGACGATGGGAGCGCTGCATGAGGGGCATTTGAGTTTGATTGAAGCGGCTGTCGAGCAATCCGATTTTGTCGTGGTGACGATTTTTGTGAATCCAACACAATTTGCACCGCATGAAGATTTGAGCAAATATCCCCGTCCGCTCGAATGGGATCTGAAACTGTGCGAAGAAGCCGGAGCTTCGCTGGTTTTTAACCCTTCTGCTGAAGAAATGTATGGTAAAGATTCACAGATTTCGGTGACCGTTGGCTCATTGGCAGACTGCTGGGAGGGGGCAAGCAGGCCGGGACATTTTGATGGCGTGGCAACTGTTGTGACAAAGCTGTTTAATGTTGTTCAGCCCGATCTGGCTTTTTTCGGAGCCAAGGATTATCAGCAGCAAAGCATTATCCGAGCGATGTGTCGCGACCTCGATATTCCTGTGAAAATTGTCACCTGTCCCACCATCCGGGAAGAATCCGGGCTCGCGTTATCGAGCAGAAATGTCTACCTTTCCGAACAGGAACGGGAAATTGCAGTTCATATCTCTCAATCACTCCTGAGAGCAAAAGAGCGATACCCTGATGTGGAATGGTCCCTGAAGCAATTGCGGAAAACATTGAGACAGGAACTGAACGAAACCGGCGGACTGGAGCTCGATTACGCGACTATTGTCGATCCAACCACTCTGGAGGAAGTTTCTGAGAAGCAGGATACGATGGTAGCAATTATCGCGGCTCGGGTGGGAACGACACGACTGATTGACAACATGGAATTGTCACTCAGATCATAAATTAAAAATAATTAAACCGCCAGGACGCCAAGATGCACAAGAAGATACTTCAATAAAAAATTTTGAAATTAACCGCAGATGAACGCAGATAGACGCAGATTTTTTACATCCGTGTCTATCTGCGTTCATCCGCGGTTCTAAGTTAATAAGAACTGCTGAATTGGTTTTTTGATATTTGTCGTATTTCTGGCGGCTAAAAAAGAGAATTCATAACGAGACTCTAAACTTACCTCTTAAGACCTTGGCGTCTTGGCGGTTCAATAATTTTATCATCAACGGATATTGAATTCGTTAGCTTAGAGAGAATATCCAATGCGGCAGATACTGTTTTATGTGACACTCGATCATCCGTTTTCCATTCTGCCGAATGGAACCCAAGCGCATCCTCTGCTGCAGATTGGTGCGGGCATTCTCCTGCTGTTTGTCTTTTGCTGCTATGCGTTATGGTTCTGGAAATTCGGAATCAAACAGCCTGAGGGTGAGAAGGCAAAACCAGTTACACTCAAGTCCACATTAATGATGCTCGCCATTCAATTGGTCGTCGTTGGCACTTTGGCGATTCTATTTGTACCGATCCGCATCTTTCCCGTGTTTGGTTACGGCATGATGCTGCTGATCGCGTTTGTTACAGGGGCCGCCTGGGCAGGAACGCGAGCCGTCAAGGTTGGATATTCGCGCGAACTGATCTGGGATGTTGCGATGTGCATTCTCGTTTCTGGAGTCGCGGGCTCGCGTATTTTTTATCTCGTTCAAAAACGAGATCAGGTCTTTGAGAATGTGAGTGGAATTCCAGACTTTCTGTTTCGATGTGTCAACCTGACCGATGGTGGCCTCGTATTTTACGGAGGCATGATTCTGGCGACAATTACTTATTTTGTATTCTGTTCGCTACGAAAGATTCGTCCGATCAATCTGGCCGATGTGGTTATTCCATCCGTCTTCTTAGGACTCGGCTTTGGTCGCATTGGCTGCCTGCTAAACGGATGTTGTTATGGCGACCGCTGCGACTTGCCCTGGGCGATCACATTTCCGCCCGGTTCTGTGCCACACATGGCGCTGGTCAATCTTGGGTTTCTCAGCCCCGAATCCCTTGGCAGTTTCCCATTGCATCCTTCGCAAATTTACAGCTCAATCGGCGGTTTTCTGCTTGCGTTTGTGACTGCAGTTGTCTTTCGATATCGCCGTAGAATTGGTGAAGTGCTCGCTGTCGGGGCCATCTTTTATCCGATCAATCGATTCCTTATTGAATTCGTTCGAGGCGATGAATTCACAGTGCTCGATACCGGACTGACTCCCTCTCAAAACGTGAGTATTTTGATCGTGATTGTCGCTTTGGCTTATTTAGTCTGGCTGGAATTCTATGGTGAGGAAATCGACCGGGATAGTTCTCCCCAAGTGATCCCCAAACAATCAAAAGCCGGGTAAACCGGATTGATTCCCGAGAGACGGAGTCATATAGTGGAATTCAGATATTATTCTTGAACAGGAAATCACGGGGGAGCAAATTCGATGGTTGGACCGATGACACGCCGGGCTTTACTGGGAACCTCAGCTGCGACATTGGCACTGGCTCCCTGGAAAATGAATTCTGCCTGGGCAGCCGACCAGAATGATGGCACTGAACTCCGGGAAGCCGCCCGTTCCATACCACTGGTCAGCGACTGCGATGTAATTGTCTGCGGTGGAGGTCCAGCCGGGATTGCAGCCGCGATTTCCGCCGCTCGTAGTGGAGCCAAAGTTCGTCTCTTTGAATGTCATGGCTGTCTGGGAGGTGTCTGGACGAGCGGGATGCTCAGCTTCGTGATCGATGCGGCTAAGCCCGGTTTGAATGCGGAGATCACTGCCAAACTGGATGCACTCGGCGCGAAAATGACCGACTACCGTAAATCCGATGATTCGCATTACGTGTACGATGTCGAAGGGATGAAGTATCTGCTCGAAACATTATTCGATGAATTGAAGATCGACTACGTGTATCATTCACGGGTCGTGGCCGTCGAGAAAGACAGTAATAATCGAGTCCGGGCGATCGTGACGGAATCCAAATCGGGTCGCGAAGCCTGGGCTGCTCCTGTGTTCATCGACACTACCGGCGATGGCGATGTCGGTGCTCTGGCTGGTTGCCAGTGGCAATTCGGTGAGGATAAGACCTGTCCCTGCCAGCCGATGTCACTTATGGGAATTATCGCTGCCGATGCAGCCGCGCTGGCCGAATATGATACCGCTCAAACCAGTGCCAATAAGGATCGACTCCGCGAAGAAATGCTGCGGGCTGGTGTCGAACCAAGTTACGCCAAACCGACTCTCTGGAATTTCGGACATGGCGTCGCAGCCGTCATGATTAATCATGAATATGGCGTCGAACCCTTCGATGCGGCTCAGGTCACCCGGGCAACTGTGAATGCCCGTCGAGAACTGTATCACATCACCCAAGCCCTCAAAAAGACGGGCGGAATGTGGGAAAACATTCGACTCGTCGCCACAGCCGAGCAGATTGGCGTGCGGGATGGCCGACGGATTCAGGGACGTTATGAAGTCTCGGTCAACGATGTCATTGCAGGGATCCGCCATGACGATGCGATCTGCCGATCACACTTCTCTGTCGATGTGCACGCCGCTACGCAGGAACAGAATCGCAAGGCAGCTTACGGCTCCAAGGGAGTCAAAGCCAAACCGTTCGACATTCCATTACGAGCATTGATAGCCGCTGAGGTCGATGGCTTATTGATGGCTGGCCGCTGCATCAGTGGCGACTTCTTTGCTCATGCCAGTTATCGCGTAACTGGTAATGCAGTCGCGATGGGAGAAGCAGCTGGCGTGGCTGCTGCACTCTCTGCCCAGAAACAGATGCTGCCGCATCAACTCCCGTGGATAGCTGTGGCGACTCAGTTGGAAACGGTGAGAAATCAGGCAGACAACAACGCATTGCTGGCAGCAAGTCGATAATAAAGAAACAAGGGTAGCTGGGGCGATCTCGAAGAGAGCCCTCGAGAATGCGTAGGGGGGCTTCCGCTAACGCGGAGCGCCCCCGACACCCTGTCAGTTCCTAAAACTCACCAACCACATTTCCATCGGCCATCTCTGCCAGATTTTCAAAAGTCTTCGGATCGATATTTGCGGAGACAGCTCGAACTGATCCATCTGCCATCAGCACAAAAACGACATCATTCTGAAATGGACCGCCAATTCCATCTGGGCCATTGACATAAGGCTGTTGGGTCAGACTGCGGATTGTGCTTTTGCCGCCTTGTGCCCAGGGACCGATGTCGTCATTGACCTGAGTGACCATCATGGTATTACTGGTGCCATCGGTAATATCGCGGAAACGGGTTTCACGATCGTAGCCAAAGATTCCGCAGCCTGGTTGTCCAATTTTCAGTGTCGCGGCATTCTTGCCTGTGCCGGCAATACCTGCGTAATGGATTGGGGCAAACTCTTCGAAGTTCTGATTCTGTGCAGGATCCATATAAGTGCTGATCATGAATGTGGCTGTCACTTCATTCTCACCCGCATTCCATGCCTGATCCTTCTGTAACTGCTCGTACACAAAACCTTCTTCAATGAAGGGCAGAATCGAAGCGGCCCAGCTGAGGCGTTCATCCGGCTTGAGCTCGGCATTTTCCATCGTTCCACTTGGGAAATGGCCATAGGTATCGGCATAGTTGTGCATCGCCAGACCGATTTGCTTCATGTTGTTTTTGGATTGCGCTCCTCGGGCGGCAGCGCGAGCCTGTTGTACAGCCGGTAGTAACAGGGCAACGCCAACGGCTGCCACACTCACCGAACTCATCCCACTGTTTCCACCCATCATCGGAATCCCGACGGTCGAACTGCGGGAGTAAAATTTGATTCCGTTTTCATCGGCAACTGAAACCGCCAGATTTGGAAACATCGGAGCAGTGATCGCTTCTGCAGGAGGGAAGTCCTCAACATAGAAGGGCATTTCTTCATCCCCTTCGAGTACATTGTCCATGACTGATTGTTGCAGAACTGGCAGAAACATCATTCCCCAGTTGAGCATCAGCTGATACGTGTCGCGGGTGTTGACTGCTGTCAGTGAAGTAAATTCTTTAGGCAATTCTGCCAGAGCAGCCTGATATTCGGCATCCGGTTCCCAGGCAGGAAGTTTGCCTTCAACGCGTAGTTGAAACGACTTAATCGACTGTGGCATGATACCGACGACCAGCCAGTCTTCTACAACGCGAACGGCTCCATACTGAAAGGTTTGATCTCCTTCTCCGGTAATATCAAAGACAATCAAATCTTTTCCATCCTGCTCGATTCGATAAGGATAAACAGGAAGTTCGAGATACTCTCCATTCTCTTCGGCCTTTTCGAGTCGAGCCATTTGAGCATCGATAAAGGATTCGATTCCCTCAGGATTTTTGAGTTTGACACAAAACGTAATCCCTGTGCCGAAGACACCGCCGTTGGCATCGTCATAGATACAGGCGACGTTTCCAAGATGATCGAGCAGGTCGGCTTTGGGATCGAAGCCCAGCATCTGTTGTAGAGATTCAATAATTTGATTGACCTGCTCTTCACCATCCGGTCCCATCAATCCCGCATTGTTTTTCGCCAGACTGACCAACTGATCGTGCAGGGCAGCCGGGTTGCATTGAAAGACGTTGAACCAGTTCGGTTTTGAAGGCAGCGGCGGCAAGTCTTTCAGGGTGAGCATTGGCCCCTCCTGCTGACCGAGACCGACAATTGAAGTTTCCGTCCATTGAGATTCCCCACGATACCCACCCCGGTTGATGACCGAATCGAGCTTATCCAACCCCGCAATTTCCAAAACTTCGGCGATCGTCAACTGTTGTGGAATCGGTAACGTGATGTCGCCATACTTGTTTTGCAGAGCCTGCCAGTCGAGCCAGGAAAGACCTGTCTGCTCGAAATCTGTTTCTGCTTTCAGCACAGCCTGCAGACGTTCATTCTGGCTGATATTAGGGGCGTCTCCGGTAATGCAGGCCATGGTCGAGTTCACCACATCGGGGCCGACCACAACAACCATGCTCTCGCCTTCTTTCCACATCCCAACTTGAATGCCGGGAGACTCGGGAATGATGAAGCTGGCAATCTGACGTCGACCGACCTTCTGCATTTCGACTTCAATGTCTTTCTCGGCCAGCATTTCCTGCAGCAGATTCACTGCATCCGACGTCCAGGAACCACCTTCGTTGAAAATAAATCGAACGGAAGGAATTAACTGATCCTGTTCTTCTGCCAGAGAAGCAGAGAGGATAAAGCCGTGATTGATCAGGTCTTCAACAGCAGCTTTTGCGCCTTCGGCTTTGCCAGTGTTATCTCGAGCAATCGCGAAATCGACGACCTTCTGAAATAAGTCAGCCAGGCCGGAGTCGACAAAAGCTGCATACTCTGCGGTTTCTTTGTAAGCCTCGGCATTCTCGGTGACACCTTCGAATTCTGCATACAGAAACGTACTTTGGGGCATCATCTGCTCGGCAGTTGCATCCTGCCAGACAAGCCCACTGGCCACATTCCAGCTCACCGCAAAGACGATGGCGATCAGCCCCATGGATACAGTACGAAAGACCCAGCGATTTTGCTTCGTTTTCATTCGGAAGACTCCCGATTTATTAGCTGATTGACGAGCGGTAATTTTTATTTCGATTAACTCTGGCGAACGCAGATTGCCCGAAACTGGACGAATGTAGCTTAACGTCCACGCATTCGCTTGGCGAGTTTCCGATCGCAAAATGAATAAAATTTCCGAATCCGCTAATCATTTGAGCGATGACAGGTGGCACGCCCAGAACGAAGTG
>DOCI01000283.1:46389-49466 GCA_003503535.1 Planctomycetaceae bacterium | reverse complement strand
AAATTGGCTTCATAGATGCGTCCCGACGCACCATGCAGCTGACATGGCTTCCTTATAGAGTTTCTCTCCATACACGAAACCATCTCAGCTGAATCATCACAAATATGTTAAATCGACACTCCACTCCGGTGCGTCAGGACACACCCTACTGGTCTACTGGTCTGAGTAAAGCGAAGGGCGTGGTCTATGGGGAAATCGCCACGCCCATCACTCCGTTCTGGGACGTGCCACCCAGTAGAGCAACGGGCTTGTCATTTGGATATCACCACTCGACTCGACGATTGATTCCCGATTCGTTACGTTGTTTAGATCGGAACCTGCTGATTCATCAGCATCAACTCAGATCTCAATACGAGCGTGAACTATGAAATCCATTTTGCTTTGCAGTTTCTTCAGTGCCCTTTTAAGTATCTCCTCACTAGCCGAGGCCAAGTCGCCGAATTTTGTCTTCATTCTGGTGGATGATCTGGGCAAGCAGGATCTGGGAATTGAAGGCTCGGAGTTCTACGAAACACCGAATATCGATTCGCTGGCTCAAAAAAGTATGCGATTTGATCGAGGCTACTCGGCCTGTCAGGTTTGCAGTCCTTCCCGGGCCGCCATTCAAACCGGAAAGACGCCCGCCCGTCTGCACATTACCGATTACATTGCAGTCAGACGCAACAATCAGCCTGATAAATGGGGGCGGAATACCAAGTTATTGCCGGCTGAATACAAACCGGAATTGCCACTCTCGGAAACAACAATCGCTGAGGCACTGAAGGAACAAGGTTATCACACATTTTTTGCAGGCAAGTGGCATCTCGGTGGTGATGGACATACCCCTTCTGAACAGGGTTATGACGTGAACAAAGGAGGATATCACTTTGGCACGCCGCCGGGGGGATATCATTCGCCCTATAATAATCCCAAGCTGAGCAACGATGAACCGGGAGCCGAATTACCGATTCGTCTCGGAAAGGAAACTGCGAAGTTCATTGAGGACAACGCCCAATCCGACGAGCCTTTCTTTGCTATGCTGTCGTTCTATTCTGTGCATGGACCGATTCAATGCAGTCAGAATCGCTGGGAGAAATTTCAGGCCAAAGCCGAGAAGATGGGTCTAACGAATCGGACCGAGCCTCGGTTTATTCTCGATCGAACGCAGGAAGTTCGACAGGTCCAGGATCATCCCGTCTATGCCGGCATGATGGCTGCGCTCGATGATGCGGTTGGGCTTGTGCTGGAATCGTTAAAGAAAAATGGACTGGAAGAGGAGACTGTTGTCATCTTCACTTCCGATAACGGAGGCGTCTCTTCCGGAGATGGGTATGCAACCAGTTGCCTGCCCTATCGCGGCGGTAAAGGTCGACAATGGGAAGGGGGAACCCGACAACCGTTTTACATTTACTGGCCCGGCGTCACGACTGGTCAAAAAACGGAAGTCCCTGCAATCGGCATGGATTTCTATCCGACCATTCTCGATATCGCAGGCATTCCACTCAAGCCAGATCAGCATGTTGATGGTATTAGTCTCGTGCCTGTATTAAAGGGTAAGTCTGTCGAAGATCGCGAACTGTTCTGGCATTATCCGCACTACGGAAATCAGGGAGGCGAGCCCTCAGCGATGGTTGTCGATGGTGACTGGAAGCTGATTCATTACTTTGAGGATGGCCGTAATGAACTCTACAACATTTCCAATGATATCGGAGAACAGTCCGATATTTCAGAGCGGTATCCCGACCGAGTCGAGGAGCTTTCGGCCTCTCTGAACAACTGGCAGAAGGAAGTGGGTGCAGACTTCCCCAGCCGAAATCAGAAATACAATGAGCAGGCACACGCACGATCCTTAGAAAATCTCGAAGAAAAGGGGATGCCTCGGCGCGAGCAGGAACATGCCAATTATCTCAAGCCGGACTTCAAGCCCAACGGCGGCTGGTGGGATCAACGAGGCCGGTAAGACGATGACTCCAATTGCCAGTATCATTGAGCACGTTCAACAGATTGAACGGGATGGCTATGCGATCCTCGGCAATGTCTTCTGTGAAGAAGAATTCGCACAGATTCGCAAGCAGATTGCTTCAGCATTCGCGTCACCATCCGATTCCGTTCGGCACCGAAATGGAGACGTGTATGCGGTTCGCAATGTGCTTTCGATATATCCGGCTGCAAGAAACCTCTGGAAGAAACAGCCCTTATTGAATTTGCTCGAACGGACACTCGGAAAAGAATACGGCCTCGTCCGTGGTTTATTCTTCGACAAACCGCCCATGCAAACCTGGGCCTTGCCGTGGCACAAAGATTTACTCATTGCTGTCCAGCAGGAAAGCGTGAAGTCGGACCGCTATTCCCGGCCGCGACTACGAATTGGAGTGCCTCATTCTGAACCACCGCTGGAGGTGCTGCAGTCCATGTTGACACTGCGGATTCACCTCGATGACATGACCGCCGAAAACGGTCCTCTGGAAGTTTTGCCGGGCTCACATCACACAGGCAAAGATTTTCGCGTGGCCGGTTTCCGGGAAGAACAATTGACCTGTAAAGCGGGCGACGTACTCGCGATTCGGCCACTCGTCGTCCATTCCAGCGGTCGCTCACATCCCGACACCGCCCAGCATCGTCGGATTCTACACCTGGAATTCAGCGGCCTGAAAGAGTTGCCCAACGGCATAAAATGGTGGGAGTTTTATGATTAAGCTGAGACGCCACAATGCCAGACATCATCAGGGATTCCATCAGCAGAAATGGGTCCATTTTCAAAAGTGCTGCTTTCGACGTTGGGATTCAGTATCAGACGATATTGAGTCAAGCAGGGTACGAATGTGTATAATTGGGGTATCAAGGTACTCAAAGCGGGGACCTCAGAGATTCTCGCAGAGTTCTCTGAGTGGTGCAGCCACAGGAGGAATTGCCCATTTCACGTAAAGTTCTCTAAGGGAGTGAAGTCGTAACTGGAGTTTTGCAAAACTGAGCTAAATCTGGTCAGTGTCGCAAGGACTCGTCAGTTCTGTGGAAAACTTGCTTAAAGGAGACTGAAGGACTGCTACCTTGCCTGTTCTCAGTTCTCATAATGTTTTGAAACTGACTTTTATCCGTGT
>DOCI01000283.1:41419-46301 GCA_003503535.1 Planctomycetaceae bacterium | reverse complement strand
TTGAAACTGACTTTTATCCGTGACAGTAAATTAATTGATTTATGTGATGAATTCTATCTGTTTATATAACATTTTGAGGACGAAATCGCCTTCTTTAAGGCTTTTCTTGATTGTTGGACATGTGGAACCCATTGATAATGGCAGGAATAGCAGCGAATTACTGCACGAAATGTACAGCCCGTTGCATATTTCCTAATTTCCTCAGTTTTTCACATGATAAGAATTTGAATCTCCCTCATCTTTAGTTTATGGTCACAATTCGTTTCTCTGTATTCTGTTAAATAAAGAGAATGGAATGTGCTCACCCGTCACATCGTTTTTCAGCGACACATTTGTGGCAGAAATAGCGTGGTGAAGGCCTTGGAATCAATCATATTCTACTCAGTAATAAATATTGTATCCCCTTAATTTCACTATCAATTTATTGATATGGGCTCGCTATCATGCAATTTCATTTGTGGTTACAAGGTTTAGTTTCTAAGCATTTCCTGCGTGGTCATCAATTGAATTCGAACCGTCGCCAGCGGAGATCTCTGGGATACAGCAGTGTTGAAGTCTGTGAACAGCGAATATTGTTGGCCGCTGTCTGGACTGATCAGGGACCTGCTCCAACGCAAAATGGTCAGTTAGAAACTGGCACGCAACCAAATCGACAAATTACCGGAGCAATTCACACTGTCCTTGCTCATCCGACTGATGCAGATATTCTTTACATTGGCGCAGTCAATGGTGGAATTTGGAAAACAACAGACGCCACTTCTGTGAATCCCACCTGGACTCCTCAAACCGATTTTCTTGGCTCGCTCTCAATCGGAGCCATGGCTTTTGATCTTTCAGATCCCTCATTCGACACCCTGGTCGCGGGTACTGCACAGTATAGCAGTTTTGCTGGGCGTGGCGGGATTAGAGGTCCTGTTTATAAAACAGTCGATGGTGGAGCAACCTGGATAGAACTTCCCAGTGCAGGATTGCTGACCTTTGGTGAAAATATTTCAGGAATTGCTGCGCGCGGGAACACGATTGTGGTGACCTCTTCTGTTAACTCAGGGGGAATTTTCCGTAGTGAAGATAACGGAGCAACATTCGTAGCGATTGATGCTGCAGATTTCAATTCACCAAATGATAACTTCACCGATCTTGTGGTGGATGAAAGCGATCCAACTGGCCAACGACTTTATGCAGCTGCAGAAGGTGTTGGGGGACCTGGTGGTATCTATCGTTCTGATGACTTCGGTGTGACCTGGACAAAAATTACCGGCCAGGCGATCGATGCAGAGATGGATGATTTGCTGGCCGCTTCCAATAATATTGAAATTTCCGTTCACCCAACGACCGGGCGTCTGTATGTCGCCGTCCTGGTCAGTGGACAACCTCGTGGTATTTTTCACACAAATACAGGAACCAGTGGAAATCCGACTTGGACTCGCATGGATATTCCTGTCCTCCCTCTGGGAAGTGCAACTGCTCTAACGAATGCCAGCAATACATCTCCAATTGTGATCACCTCTGCAGGACATGGACTCAACACCGGAAACTTTGTTGTCGTTAATGGTGTTACGGGAAATACAGCAGCGAATGGATTTTTCAGAGTCAACAGAATAGATGCCAACACATTTTCTCTGGAAACAAGTCAAGGAAATGGAGCGTACACAGGTGGAGGAACCTGGACGCGAGTTACAGGACCTAGCCCGAGCGCCAAAGATATTGAAGAAACTGGAGCCCAGGGACGTATTCACTTTTCTATTCGTGTGGACCCCACGAACGAAAACATCATCTATGTTGGTGGGGATCGCCAGGAAATCAACAATATTATTGGAGACAACACATACGGCGGGGCAATTTTCCGTGGCGATGCCAGTATCGCCCGTGACCCGAGTCAGATCCCCTCACCACAGTGGGATCATTTGACGCATGATCAAGTGGCATTTGACCCTAGTGGTGGAACGGCGAATGGCACGGCTCCGCATGCGGATTCTCGAGAAATGGTTTTTGACGCCAATGGCAATCTGATTGAAGTCGATGATGGCGGTATCTTCCGTCGCACCAGTCCGCGGGATAATACGGGAGACTGGTTCTCTCTGGCTGGTTCATTGGGAGTCGCCGAGTTTCATGATGTAGCTTATGACAGTCTTACCAATACGATCATTGCTGGTGCTCAGGATAACGGAACTCAATTTCAGGTGACCGCTGGAGATAAGGTCTGGGACTTCCTTTCTGGAGGTGACGGAGGTGATGTTGCGGTGGATAATGTCACATTGGCAGGTTCGAACCAGTCCATTCGCTACAGTAGCTTTCAAAACTTAGGCGGGTTTCGTCGAACGACCTGGAGTGCCGCGAATACTCTCGTTAGCACTGCTTTTCCGGCTTTGACTGTGACAAGTGGTTCAGCATTGATTCCTCAATTCAGTACTCCTGTCGAGTTGAATCGCATTGATCCAAGAAGAATGATCATTCATGGCGCCAATGGTCTTTATGAATCCTTAAACCAGGGAAACACAATTGCTCAGGTCGGAGCAACTGCCTTTGCCGGATTCTTACAAAATGCAGTCGATTACGGCGGGTTTCAGAATGGAGTCGCCAATGCAGATGTTTTCTATGCCGGAGTTAGCGACGACGTAGCAGTCCGTACAACAATGGGAGGGGCAGTTGCATTTCGGGATCCGAACACGAATGACAGTAGCGATATTCTAGATGTCATCATGAATACAGAGGACTGGTCCAATGTCTTCGCGATTGACTCGAATCAGGTCTACCAGTCTGTTGATGCAGGAGTGACCTGGACGGACATCACAGGCAATCTGATGTCTATTGCAGGAAATGCGATCCAGACAATCGAGTATGTCTCAGGTGTTTTGGTCGTGGGAGGAAATCTGGGAGTCTTTTCCTCGATGGTTTCCGCGCTTGGAACCTGGACAGAGGTTGGCGATAATCTTCCCAACGCTCTCGTTTATGAACTCGAATATAATGCGACTGATGACATCCTCGTCGCGGGTACGCTTGGTCGAGGTGCCTGGACACTGGCCAATGCCAGCGTTGAGTTGATGGATGAGACTGATCAACCCGGGATTACGATTGTAGAATCAGGGGATTCAACTGATGTGACTGAAGGCGGAGCCACAGATACTTATACAGTTGTCTTAGATTCACAGCCGACCGATGATGTTACAATCACGATTGCCGGGGGCACGCAACTGGATCTCACTCCAACGACTCTAGTCTTTACTTCTGGTGATTGGAATATCGCTCAGCAAGTGACAGTCGCAGCTGTTGATGATTATCTCAATGAAGGTGCACACAATGGCACGATTATGCATACGGTAACCAGCACCGATGCCGACTACAATGCTTTCGCGATTCCTGATATTACAGTTGCAATTACCGACAATGATATCGAGATTCCTGCGACGATTATGGTCACAACCGCGACCGATGAAAATGATGGCACCCTCGATCCGAATACCGGAAATGGAGTGTCGCTGCGGGAAGCAATTCTGGCAGCGAACTCAAATCCCAATGCGAATACAATCACCTTTGCGCCTGGCTTGAATGGAACACCGATCGTCCTCTCTCTGACTGGTCTCAATGATGATGCCGGACTGACTGGCGATCTGGATATCACTGAAGACATTACGATTACAGGAAATGGTATCGGTCAGACCATTATTGACGCAGATGGTATCGATCGAGTCTTCCACTTGTTAAATGGAGCCTCGATCAATATCGAAGCTCTTACGATTACAGGAGGTTCATCTTCAAGTGGTGGAGGGATACTGGTTACTGACAATGCAATGCTCTCGTTGACTGGCTCTGGAGTTCGCAACAACACGGCCAGTTCGAGCGGTGGGGGAATTGCAGCGACAAGTGGCGGAGAGATTATTCTGACAGAGTCAACCATTTCCAATAATACTGCAGGACAAAATGGAGGTGGGATCTCAACAACTGGAGAATTCAATATTGATCGAAGCACGATCTCAAGTAATTCCTCAGCTAGTAGTGGTGGTGGGATGTACGTATTTCGTTCAAGTCTTCTGACTGGCGTAATACTTCAAAGTACCTTTTCCAACAACAGTGCAAATACTGGGGGCGGAGGTCTGTTCAATTTTGACAAGACAATCTCTATTGCACACAGTACCTTTACCGGTAACCGGGCGGATGCTGATGAAGGCTTCTTTTCTGGAACAGGCGGTGGTATTGGATCGTTTGGAGTTAATGGAGAAATTGATCTCAATAACACGATCGTTGCGGGTAATTTTGTAGGAATAGGAAATACTGCTGATGATGTCACCACTGGAGATATTATCGCCTCCTCCAGTTTCAACCTCATTGGAGATTCCGGCTCTGCAGGTGGTTTGATGGACGGTGTCAACGGGAACATTGTTGGTGTGAATGGCTCGGGAACACGCGACATTAACACCATCCTCAACACAAATCTTGTCAACAATGGTGGACCGACACTCACTCACGAGTTGATCGCAGGCTCTGCGGCTGTTGACGCAGGTGATCCTAACTTTATGGGGCCACCAGACACGGATCAGCGTGGAACAGGCTTTGATCGAATCGTGAATGCTCGTATCGACATTGGTGCTTTGGAATCGGACGCCCCTCAAACGCCTCCCACCCTAACGCAATTCTTCTTTGGTCGATTTGAACATGTGATAGATGTTGGACAAATGCAGGCGACCGATCCCGATCAACCAGACAACACTCTGGTTTATTCGATCTCAGGAAGTGGGGCTGACGACGCATTATTCAGCGTCACAAGTACTGGAGTGCTCAGCTTTATAGTCACTCCCGATTTTGAAACCCCACTCGATTCGGATGGCGACAACGTCTACGAAGTAAGCGTCCAGGTGACCGACAACACTTCCCTGACGGATACCAT
>DOCI01000283.1:37283-41306 GCA_003503535.1 Planctomycetaceae bacterium | reverse complement strand
ACCAAAACTCAGTTCATCACAATTAATGATGCTGTCGATAACGTCATTCCCGGTGGTGTGATCGCAATGCTCGAAAATAGCACGATCGAATTTTCCAATGCCAACGGAAACGCAATCGAGCTGGATTCTCCCAGTGACTTTACGGAATACACCGTGAATTTGACGGTTCCACGAGGAATTCTCACGCTAGCGACGACCGCTGGTTTGATATCCTCATCTGGGAATAATTCCAACATGATTCAAATAATGGGGACAGCTCCAGCGATTAATGCTGCTCTTGACGGCTTAATGTATACTGCCGATGCTCAACTCGGTCCGATTTCATTGACAATCGATACTTCCACGACGGCATTCGGTCAATTCATTCAGGATATCGATCAGCAGCAGATTGAGGTTGTTGATGAGTTTGTCGACTCTGGTTTGGATTATACAACCTTCAATGGGATGTATAGCTTCTCAACTACGAGCCGTCGTACCGTATTTGGTGATGATTTGGTGATGATTGACCCGAATGCCAGTTACACGATTTCCGGCAACGCATTTTCCGGTGACGGAATGGGCGGGCTTTATAATCCCAATAATTTCCAGTATTTCGGTTTTGCCAGCTACGATGCCGATATGCTGAGAATCGATCCCTGGTATGTCACTCAGTTTGCAGGAAGCAGTCAGGCAAGACTGGCCAGGCAGTTGAAGACCGGCGACACGGTTATCTATCTCGACGATGTCTCTGGATGGAATAACGGAGGCCCAGGTAGCACTCGTGCGCTGGCCTGGTATGGATATGCCAACTCAGCTGGAGAAATTTATGATGATTACACCTATACGCGAAATGTGATTTTTGACAAGGCAAATGGTGCCTGGGATGCTGGGCAAGTGAATTATACCAATAATTCCATTACCTTACGCACGCCTTGGGAAGGACCTAACGTCGCTGTAAACACTGCCTTTACAAATAATACCTCGGCAGCAACTTACAATTACAATGTCCTTAACAAACAATCTATCTCCAATGTCCCTCAACAATTCTCAGCTTCGATCTCTGGATTTGGAAATAAGGCATACCAATTCCGACATGGAACAGTTTTCATTCAGTCATTGATGCTCACGAATTATCAAAACGGTGCCGTGAATCAGATCAATTGGAGCAATGTTCAAATCGATCGCACTGTGGAAGAGTACCTGGCAGGCGAAACCGTGGAATTGAAAGCCATTCAGGATCCGAATGCAACTTATCAGTGGACTCAAACAGGTGGCCCACAGGTACAAATCAATAACGACGATCAATCTTTCGCGAACTTTGTTGCTCCCGTTACCGCTGTAGACATCGTGTTGGATTTTGAGGTCACCATTCAACAGGGTGCAGTAATGACGACCAATACAATTTCTGTCACAATCCTGGCCAACACATTCCAATCCTCATCGACCACCGATTCCGCTCTTGATTATACCACGTTTAATGGTTCGGAAACGTTCTTCACCACAAATCGTTCCGTTGTCTTTGGGGATGAATTTATTGCAGTCGACCTTAACGATGATTATGTAATTTCTGGAACAGCGTTCTCAAACGATCCTGCAAATCCCATCAATCAGCAATATTTTGGTTTTGCCAGTTATGACATTGACCAGTTACTTATTTCTCCCTGGCATGTGACTCAATTTGCTGGTAGCTCACAGGCTCGACTGACCCAGGAATTGAAGAATGGCGATACCGTAATTCATCTTGATTCAGTTTCTGGATGGAACAACGGTGGGCCTGGTGTTACTCGCACACTTGCCTGGTATGGTTACTCCAATTCCTCAAATTTCATTTATGATGATTATACCTATACTCGAAACGTGATTTTTGACAAAGCTAACGGTGCCTGGGATGCCGGGCAGGTTGATTTTGTCAACAACACCATCACATTGAGAAACGCCTGGGCCGGAGGAACTGTTTCTGCGGGAACCGCGTTTACCAATAATACGTCAGGTAATATCTATAATTACAATGTACTGAATAAGGTAGCTGTACCCGGTGAAATGACGGAATACTCGGGAACAATTTCCGGAGTTGGTAATCAGTCCAGCCAATTCCGTCATGGGACCGCCTTCATTAAGACGCTCCTCCTGACTAATTATGGACCGAATTCTCCAACTCCTCGTAATCAGCCTCCCCATGAAATCAGCTGGAGCAATATCGAGATCGATCGAGTTCCTGAATTTTATCGTCCTATGGAACGTGTTGATTTGAAGGTGACAAAAATCAATAACGCCATTTATCGCTGGAGACAGGTTTCAGGGCCGAACGTCGCACTTGAAAATACAGACGAATTCAAAACAAGCTTCCTGGCTCCTGCTTCCAATCAGGATTTAACATTTATCTTCGAGGTCGATATTGTTCTCGATGGCAAGATTGACACAGTGCATTTGACTGTATCACTTGTCGGATTGAATTGATCTTCTGGAGCAATTCAAAATTAAGCTGCAGCGTTCAGCAGGAACAAACACAGCGTGTATGTCCATGCGACTGCAGATACCATTTGAAAATGGTCTAAATGCAATGCGGCATACTAAGCCTTACGGATGATGCCAGTATTCATAGTTGCATGTTTTGTAAAATTGCGAGTGTCAAGAATAAACTTAGAATGACTGGTAATAAAGTTACAGTCGTATGCGCTATGGTCAGTTGCAATGAGGACACAATCCTGCTCTGACAGTAATTTCTCGGTTAATTCGCAACTTGACATTTCAGGCAGGTCATGGTGTCTCATTTTCGGAAGTTGAGGCACATGAGGGTCATTATAAGAAAGGTCCGCTCCGCGTTTCAGGAGTTCTTCCATCAGAACGAATGAAGGACTCTCCCGCGGGTCGTCGACATCTTTTTTGTAAGCAACGCCGAGCAGCAGGATTTTGCTGTTCTTGATCGGCTTGCCCTGTTCGTTAAGAAACTCAGCCAGCCGCGTAATTACATATTCGGGCATTCGTGAGTTGACTTCTCCTGCCAGTTCAATAAACCGCGTTGCCAGCCCCTGTTTACGTGCCAGCCATGTCAAATAGAATGGATCAATCGGAATGCAGTGACCTCCCAGTCCCGGACCAGGATAAAATGCCTGAAATCCAAACGGTTTGGTTTTAGCAGCATCGATGACCTCCCAGATATCTATTCCCATGCGGTCAAATAACATTTTGAGTTCATTCACCAGAGCGATGTTCACAGCCCGGTAAGTGTTCTCAAGAATTTTGCAGGCTTCAGCAACTTCACAACTTGAGACGGGAATCACTTTGACAATCGATTGAGAATAGAGCGCCACTGCCAGTTCAAGACTCTGTGGATCGTATCCGCCGACCACTTTTGGAATACCAGCGGCTGTGAAGTCGGGGTTGCCAGGATCTTCGCGTTCTGGACTGTAAGCCAGGTAAAAGTCCTCACCCACTTTTAAGCCTGAGGTTTCCAGAATTGGTAGCATGACGTCTCGGGTCGTCGTTGGATAAGTCGTGCTTTCCAATATGATCAACTGCCCCTTTCGCAATGTTCTGGCAATTGACTCGGTTGTTTTTTCAACATAAGTTAAATCGGGATCCCGACTGTCGTTCAATGGAGTCGGAACGCATATGAGCAAGACGTCTGCTTCTGCCAGACGAGCCGAATCAGTAGCGGCCTCAAACTTTCCAGAGTTTCGCCACTTCTCGACTTCCTCATTGCTGATGTGTTTAATATAGCTTTTGCCAGCATTGAGGGTTTCTACTTTTTTGGAATCAACATCAAATCCAATGACCTGAAAGCCTTTGTCAAAAAAAGCACTGATTAATGGTAAGCCGACGTAGCCCAGTCCGATGACTCCAATAATGCTATTCTGCGATTCAATTTTATTTTTAAGATTTGTGAGCATCGTCCCAGACCTTGTTGAATGAAATGGAAAACATAACGGGACGCAGACCGACGAAGCTCATTAGACCGCAGATCACATTGATCAATTCCGACAATTCATACTGCGAGGCTTTGCGTACGAAATTGCCGAACTTAGCCCATTTTCAAATGGTTTC
>DOCI01000283.1:30969-37156 GCA_003503535.1 Planctomycetaceae bacterium | reverse complement strand
AAATGGCTTAAAACACTGAGTTTGCTCCTGCCTTACGCTGCAGTTTATTTTTGAAAATGCTCTAGTCAGCCGAAGTTCATCCAAGAAAGGCTTTGCAGAGGCATCGACAGTCGAATTCATATTGCAAAACTTTACCCTGTGAAAGCTTTTGCCAACTTTTCCTGTGCGTTATTGTAGAAAAAAGACGGGAGCTCCGAAATTCAGCCGCACGAGTGCTTAGAAAATTCCAATGGCGGATTAAAGAATTATCATTAGCAGACTGGCGATTACAGCATCGAAGGATCTTTTGAAGAACACTGAGTACATTGTATTCCCTTACCTTCACTCCACAGTCTCCTGCTCTGATCAGCGATCTATTAAACACTCTTAAGCTTGCTTTTGTGACGTTTGAATAAGTCTTTAACTAACGTACTCATTCCGCATTCAAAGTTCCTCCCACAGCCCCGCTGGCTTTTCGGGTAAGCTATCAGTCGGCTGAAAGCGTGTCAATCCGGGAGGGCTTTCAGCACAGGGCTTACGCATCGATTGGGGGTGGGACTGCAAGGTGACCAAATTGACCGCTTCCTGCTTAAATTCTACTGAGTATTGACGTCGTGAATTGGCCATAGAAACTGCGACTTGCTCTCAAGACCTGGCTTACTTTACGTGTGATGGCACAAAGATATTGAAGAGGTATGCTTAACTCAATTGTTTTTTGCAAGCCGTTCCCGCGCTGACGCTTCGTGTTATGATTATTCATGCATAAATGCCAGGATTCAGCGAGATTCCTGAGGCAAAGAATAATCGGGGACCGGTAAATTTGCTCCGTTAATCCCGACTGTCATAAGTACACAGAATGAGATGATTGCCATAAAGACGTTCATCAGGCAGAGCAGGATGATCACAGCACTTATTGGGAAAGCTGGGCGATTTTTCAGTGTCAGATAGAGCAGATACAGGACAATTGAAAGCCCGATCAGCAGGCCGAGAAAGGGAATACAGGGCCAGCCATCATCGGCTCTTCGAAACAGCAGCAGACTCCAGAAACGAAACGCGAACATCAGATTCACCGTCGTGAGGATCGCCATGATCATCACATGCGAAAACGGAGGCTGCGATCGTTCCTGGTTTGCCTGTTGATTTGCCATTATTCGAAGGTGCGGGTTTTACATTCGGTTGCAGTCGGGAAGTTTTTGGGAACCTCCGTCAAAGTGACTTTGCCGGTTGCCGCCCATTCGGTGCCGCGTTGCAGCGTTGTCTGGAATCCGATGCAACTCATGGCCGTTGGATCGTGTCCCAATACCGTATGGAAGACGCGTCCTTTTTTGTGTTCGAGAACCATCAGCATCGGTTCAATTTCCCCGGAGCCACGCGTTTCGGGATCGGAATAGGCCGTCGCGAGCACATGCAGATTACGGGCAGGGCCGCGAAGGCGATCGTAAAGTTCGTCTTCAGAGTGCATCCAGGCAGAAGGCAGGCCTTTCATGATCGGATGATCTTCATCGAATGTCGTCACGACAAATTCGTGTCGGGAACCGTGGCTGCCGCCTCTTCCCGGGGATTCATCAAGAATCATTTTATCATCGCGAAAACGAATATAAGGGCCTGAATTCTCATTCCTTCCACCCCAGCCGCCAACGCCAATCATTAGATTGTATTCTGGCCATTGGGAAAAGGCATTGTTAGCCGCGTGGACGGAAACAAAACCGCCGCCATTCATGACGTAATCGACAAACTCTTTGCGGGTTTGTTCCGGCCACAATTCTCCGTTGTAGTTGGAAACAACGACATCGTACGCGGAAAAGTTGGGCCGAAAGCCCGAGAGATCCTCACCCTTAGCGGGAGAAGTTGCCCGTTCGACTTTGAACCGATTCGTCGACTCCAGAATGTCTACGATAATGGGCGAAGTGACAGCCCAGTTATGATTGTTCTGACCATCGACCAGCAGCACGGAGAGTTTCTTTTCCTCTGCTTGAGTGGAACTGGATATCACTCCCAGGCTCATACCAATCAACATGAGGGATAAAATTCGCATCGACATATCTGGTTTCCTTGTTGTCTGTGTGAGCAAAAAAACAGCTGCCAGGCAGAACCGGGCAGCTGTCTAAAATTCAGTCATCTTTAGTTAATTTTAAAACAGTACAGTCGAGAACGATCGGCTACATAAATTTTGCCGTTCGCAATTGTCGGGGTACTGTAGATCGAAGAGTCGAAAAGGATCTCAGCGAGAACTTCTTCTTCCTTGCCTTCTTTAAGAACGACGAGATCGCCATCTTCATCGCCCAGGAAAACCTTACCATCGACAACCATGGGTGAACCCCAGATCGCTGCGAAGGCATCGTATTCCCAGTACTGCTCGCCTGTTTTGAAATCGAGGCAGTGCAGGAAGCCACTCAAGTCTGGTGCGTAGACGAGACCATCATGAATGGCGACCGTTGAAATTGTTCTGCGATAGATCAAATCTCCCTTTCGGCCTGTGATCGAACCATCTTCATCGACACCACCAAAATGCCAGATTTGTCCGGAATTGGGATTCGGTGCATTTTCTGGTGTGACCGGAGAGACATCTCCTTTTTTGGTCGCATCAATCCGGTAAATGTGTCCGACCCCTTCGCCGTGTTCCGGGTCCTGTCCGACAGAGAGAACAACACTGTTATCAAGGAAAACGGGAGTTGAGATCAAAGCGTTGCGGGTTCCGCGTCCGCCCAGTTCCCATTTGGAATCTTTCGGATTCAAATCGAACTTCCAGATGATTTCACCTGAAGTGATATCGAAGGCATACAACCAGCCATCTCCACCAGGCATATAAACCTGAGTCACGCCATTGACTTCGCCAATCGCTGGTGAAGACCATTGACCGTGCAGAATCTGATCGAATGGCTCATTCGATTCCCAGACAACTTCGCCAGTGTTCTTATTGATACACAGGAAGCTTGGAGCTCGTGGAGAAGGAATTTCCAGATGAGCTTCATCGACACCATTGGAGGTGACGAGGAACAGGTAGTCGCCATGAATCACTGGAGAACTGGTTGCCAGGTTGTGAGGAAAGACTCCGAGTTCCTCAATCATGTCGAGAGACCAGATAATGTCGGCATCCTGTTTTTCATGATCGACTTCTTCGGTGTAGACACCATCGTTCTCATCATCAAGAAAGCCATCCAGATCAAGACACATCACTTCGCAGCGGTTGGTCGCCAGATAAACTTTGTTGTCTTCAACAATAGGAGTTGAACAGATCCCCTGCTCTGGCCAGTCGTTGACACGTCCCTGAGGAAGTTTTTCGCGAGTCAGCTGCCAGAGGAACTCTCCTGTCTTGTCATCGAAACAAAGTACGACTCCCCGATCACCTTCGTGCTGAGGACGATATTCCCCGCCGTTATTGGTCCCGACAAGAACCTTGCCATTGGCTACGACAGGATTGCCGTAGGTCTGGGAACCGAGTCGAGCGGTGAAGATCAGATTTTTACCATCTTCAACTTCAAGAGCTGGCTCAAAGTCGAGTGAAACACCCGTCGTTTTATTTACCATGTTACGGGTTGGATCACCACCCCACATCGGCCAGTCGCCAGCAACTGTTCCGTTTGCGGCTGCTGGCTTTGCGTCTGCAGGTTTGGTTTCTGCAGGTTTTGCATCAGCTTTTGCCAGTTCCATTTTTGGTGCAGTGGCAGCAGCAGAAGGTTTAGCTTCGGTTGTAGTGCCTGCTGGTTTGGCATTTGCTTCCGGAGTTTCAGGTGCAGCGACCGGAGGAGTTTTCATTTCCGGCTTGGCAGTACTTTTCTCAGGAGGTGCTGGAGTTTCTGTTGTTGTTTCAGGAGCAGGAGACGCCGTTGCGGGCTTCATTTCCTCTTCGTGTTCGTGGTCGCCGTGGTCGTGATCACCATCATGGTCATGGTCTCCTTCTTCATGATCATGATCGTGATCATGGTCTTCCATGCCTTTATCGGGATCGCTCGCAACAGGTTTCGGCTTTTCCTGGCAGCCGCTGCTCCAGACTGTCAGTGAGGCAAACATAAGCCCCAGTGCAAGTCGGTAGGAAATGGTTTTCCAAGACCATTGAATCATGAGTATCTTCCTTTTGAGTAAGGTTCGGCCCCCTTGCATTTGATGAAAGGGGAGAGCCGGTCGTATTTTATGAGTTGAGTATTCTTGAGTGATTATTCTTGAGTCACAGAAACATTGTCGATCATCGAGTCAGCCATCGAATAGATGTAAATCCCCGGGCTGCCATTTTCATTCGGATGAGGATCGACCGCTTCAATAGTCCACTCGGCTGGTTCCTCTTTATCGCGTTCCCAGACCTTACCCAGCACGTGAGCCTCGCCGTCCTTGATTTCGACTTTGCATTTCATCGTGTACCAGACGTCCGGATCCGACCGGAATTTTTCTTCCTTGGCCATCCGCAGGTGAGGTGCCCAGCTTTGAATGGCAATTTTGCCATAGTTGCCTTTCAGGATGAAGTTGTATCGCTGAACAGTCAGACCAATACCTGGCAACTGACGACGGGATTCCTTCATCAGGACATCCGCCTGCATCGTATACCCGGTCATTTCTGGTGGACCCAGCCACATGTAAACAGAAGGACGACCTTTATCAGTAGAGTTGATCATCGCAGTCTGACCATCCACTTCAAACGGCTTCAACTTCAGGAAAGAATTCACCCAAGTCGCAGGAACTTGTTTTTCGGTGTAACCTTCGAAATCCCATTTCCAGTTCCCCTCGGGGAAATAGCGGACGCGAGCGGTCGTGGTTAAATCGCCGGCTTTAGCAGTGACAAGTCCAGACTGCTCCTTGTCAGCTCCTTCCAGAACCAATTTACTTCCCTGAGCCTTGGCTGCGGTCAGTTTCTCGTCTGGAGTCAATTCAAAATCGAGCGTCTTCAGGAAGACACCGTTTTTGTTATAGGCTCGCAGTTCGTAATCGATCGAACCGCTGCCCGTTACGCGTGCTTCGTAAGGAATCAATCGCAGAGTTGCGACTTCTTCACTGCCGCTATCTTCGGCGGCTAACTCAGGAACGGGATCAGAAGTGACTTCATGATCTTTCTTGCCCACACAGATCAATCGATCGCGAGTACAGAAATAAATTTTCCCATTGGCGATCGCAGGTGATCCATAAATTTCGTCGTATCCACTCCCTTTGGTGGCGAGTAACTGAGTATGAAATAGCTTCTCGCACTTTTCGCGACTCGGCTTGAGGATATGAATGTTTCCATTCACTTCCATGACATACAGCTTGCCATCGGCCCAGACGGGAGACCCTTTTCCGACAGTTCCAATTGAGTATTCCCAGAGGATGTTGCCGTTCCTGGAATCGAAGGCGGTCAGCTTTCCGGTATCTGTTACGACGTAAAGAATGCCATCTTTCACGAGCAGACTGGCGTATCCAGCTTTGATGTCATCGACACGCCAGACGGAACCTGACTCTGTAATGTCGCCAGTCTTTGAAGCATCGAAACATTGCACACGACCAAATTCAATCGTATCGATGTTGTCTTCCCCGTTGGAGATATAGACGAGATTGCCGTCTGCAACCGGTGAAGAATTCAAACCACGCTTAGAGAGTTTGGCTCCCCAGATCGGTTCACCAGTTCGAGCATTGATTCCGTAGATCCCGCCGTCAGCGTTTCCGGCGATCAGCATCCGCTGGCCATCAATCACGGTCACAATTGGACAGGAGTAGTTTGTATCGAGTGGAGCCCCACCAGGAGCAGAAACCCATTGCAGAGCACCGGTTTTTTTATCGAATGCATAAAAACTTTGTTTCGGTGGAGGAGCAGCTGTTTTTCCCCAGTTCAGACAAAGAAAACTGACGATAACGCGATCTTCATCGATAATGGGGGTTTGAGTTCGTCCGCCGTAGCCGGAGATCTTTCCGAATTCTTCAAACAGTGAATACTGCCAGAGGACTTTTCCATCGGGATTGTAGCACTTGAAAATTCCGCTGACCGAATGCACATAAACATTTCCGGTTTCAGGATCGCCGACCATGGAAGCCCAGCCGACGCGAGGGGCAGGAATGTCTGTCTGGAAAACGTTGAACACATCTTTCCAGAGAACTTCGCCCGTCTCGGCATCCCAGCAGACAACCTGTTCACGAGCGTGAACTTTTTCAACGGGATCGGTCACATCGTCATTGGTTCGGCAGTTTAAATAGACGCGACCGTTGATCACGATCGGTGTCGAGCGTCCCCCAATTTCCGATTCCCAGA
>DOCI01000283.1:30456-30894 GCA_003503535.1 Planctomycetaceae bacterium | reverse complement strand
GGTTTCGAGATCGAAACTGCTCGGCAAATTGGTTTCGCGGGAAATCCCGTTCATTTCCGGGCCACGCCAATGGGCCCAGTCGCCAGCGTTCAGCGTTGTCGCGAACACCAGGCACAGGGTGAGTCCTGTCAGGTGTGTTAACTTCATAACCTATTCCTTTGCGTATGGTTTGGAATCGAGGTGTCATTCATGAGGCTGACACCAACTGGACTTGTTTACCAGCGACTTTAATCGGCAATACGAGATCAGTTGATGTAGATATGCAGGTCTATTGAGTTTACGCATCCCATCATCGCTTGTAAACGATCCCCCGCAATCCCAGACGGGAAACGTTCCTGAAATTGAGTTGAAAAAGGCGAACCGAGCCGATTATGGCTCGGATTTTGTCACAATCATTATGTGTCTGCACCGAGAGTGAACCGAACCCACCCGAGTCAT
>DOCI01000283.1:29187-30339 GCA_003503535.1 Planctomycetaceae bacterium | reverse complement strand
AACTCGGGTCGCCTGGTGGGGTTGCCATATTCCTATATACGTTACCAGCCTCACAACCGATTGAAATGCTATTTCCCCAATCGTCAGTCGCACAACAGTCATATCCGCTATCGCATTCGGCTTTTGAGTTTCGTTGTTTTCGTGAGCGAGTTTCCACTTTATGGGAAATCCTCAGAAGTCGATGAATTATACAAGGAGCGCAAACAGATAATTAACAGCGAGGGTGGCGGGGGCGCTCTCGAAGAGAAGCTCCCGAATCCCCGCTCTTCCGGGGTCTTCCGCAAGAGCGGAGCGCCCCCGCCACCCCGAGTTGAAATTAAGTGAATTCCATGGCAGCAAAGAAAACAACAGAGACAGACGCACCGCGCGGATTTTTCCGCCGCTGGAGAAGCTGGTTGTATGATCCGCGCGTGATTGTCGGGTTGATCATTCTGTGCGCTGCGCCGTTTTTGGGAAATCTGTTGAGCAAATCCGGAACAGACTTCACCACGCTGCCCGAATATCAGGTCGACCGCCGTACGATTCAACTCAAGGAAGCTCCTGATTATCTGCCTGCTGATCTGCTCGAACGAACCTGGCAGCGAGCTGGGCTGGGGCAAACATTTTCCATACTCGAACCTGATCTGGCAGAACGCATCGGCCACGCATTTGAAGAATCTCCCTGGGTTCGCAAGGTGATTCAGGTTCGATTGCAATATCCAAATCTAATCGATCTGGAACTGGAATACCGCCAGCCAGTCGCACTTGTGCAGTTACAGCAGGGGTTTTATCCCGTCGATCGCGATGGCATCCTGTTGCCATCAATGGATTTTTCCGTCAAGCAGTTAGACGGCTATCCAATTATCGAAGGGATTGAATCTGTTCCCCGTGGGACTGCTGGCAATCACTGGGGAGATTTATCGGTTTGGGGAGCGACTCGGTTAGCGGAGATGTTTCTGGCTGAAAGTGAGAATGGTTCGTTGTGGGATCGTTATCAGTTTGAAAAAATCCGCGTCGATGGACGAGCTGCCGATCAAGCGCAAACTGTTGAAGAGTTACATCAGGTTGCCTATCGACTGATTACAAAAAAGGGGAGCGAAGTGATTTGGGGTGTCGCTCCAGAAGTTCCCGATCCGACCGAGCCGAATGCCGAGACAAAAATGAAACGGCTCA
>DOCI01000283.1:19511-28969 GCA_003503535.1 Planctomycetaceae bacterium | reverse complement strand
CTGTAGGTCAGGCAGTGCCTGACTCGGCTCGCCACACTTTCATCGACTAAAAAGAGTGGGTATTGTAAGTTGACTAACATCCTCAATAATTACATAACTCCCTGAAATCTGTCCCATGTCCATCACTCAAGCCGATTTTCGAGCCGTTGGGGACAGGGAATTGCCGCTACGAACGCGGCCCGATCTTCGTATCGAACGGATTGGCTATCAGGGAACGGGCTACTGGATTGTCAAAGACCCGGTTGCGCTACGCTATTACCGCCTGACTCGCGAACAGCATCAGGTGCTCGATTCGATGCGGGAGCCGAATACGCTCGAAAAGATACACGAGGATTTGCAGCGGGAAAATCCTTCGGTTCCCGTCAAACTCTCCGATGTCCAGAACCTGTTGGCCGATCTGCACGAGAAAAATCTGCTCTTCACGACGCGACTCGGGCAGGGGCGGCCGTTACTCGATCTGCACAAGAAAAACACCCGCAAAGAAATTCTGCAAACGATGCAGAACTTTCTGTTTCTGAAGTTACCGGGCTGGGATCCCGAGTGGACGCTCAATGCGATCTACCCCTTCTTCAAGTGGATGTACTCCACCTGGGCAGTCATGATGGTTGTCACATTGGCGACAGCCGCACTGTTATTGGTGGGCGTTCAGTTTGAAGAATTCCAAAGTAAGCTTCCCGAGTTTCAGCAATTCTTCGGCTGGCCGAATTTACTCTATATGTATTTGGTGATCGCCGGAGCCAAAGTCATTCACGAATTTGGCCATGGTTTGACCTGTAAGCATTTTGGGGGTGAGTGCCACAAAATCGGCATGATGCTGCTCGTCTTCAGTCCGACCCTTTATTGTGATGTCTCCGACAGCTGGATGATGAAAAACAAATGGCATCGCATCTGGATTGGTGGAGCCGGGGCTTATATTGAAGTCTTTCTCTCCTCGCTGGCCGTCTTCGGCTGGTGGTTTTCGCAGCCGGGGATGTTCAATTATCTCTGCCTGAACCTGTTCTTTGTGACGACAGTTTCGACGGTTATCTTCAACCTGAACCCGCTCATCCGTTTCGACGGTTACTACATGCTGAGCGATTATCTGGAGATTCCCAATCTCAAGCAGAAAGCCGACAAAGCGTTAATGAAAGCGTTTGCCTGGTACTGCCTGGGCATTCACATGCCGGACGATCCGTTTGCTCCCGATCGAAATCGTCACTGGTTCATCCTGTATGCGGTCGCCTCCTGGATTTATAAATGGGTGCTCGTGTTGAGCATTGCTCTGTTTCTTTATACCTGGATGAAACCGTACGGCTTGCAGAATCTGGCGGTGAGCCTGACCGCGATGTCACTTGGAACAATGATTTATGGTTTGGGAAAATCGCTTTACCAAATATTGTCGATGCAGAGGAATGAACCGATGAGTAAACTCAAAATTGCGTTTTCCACATTGGTTTTCGCAGGCCTGATTGCCTGTCTGATGATGATCCCGGTCCCGTGGTGGATCCATTCCAGCTTCACACTCGAACCGTATCAGGTGCAACACGTTTATTCGATTTCCCCCGGCGAACTTCAGGAAGTGAAAGTCCAGCCCGGAACAGAAGTCGAAGCCGGTGATGTTCTGGTTTTGCTGAAGAATGAAGAACTGGACGATCAACAACGCAAAATACAGACCGAACTCGAAACTTCGCAAGCCATGCGAAAAACAGCCGTCGCTTTGAACGATCCCGACGAACTCCGCATGTCAGATGAGCGAATCTCCTCTTTGACCGATCAACTCAATCAGATCAACGATCAGATTCAACATTTAACAATCCGCGCTCCCATTTCCGGCAAAGTCATTGCAGCCGAGTCGAAACCTGAACCGAGGTTGAGCCCAACTGCGAAGCCTGAGCTTCGCACCTGGTACGGAACGATTTTCGAGGAGCGGAATCTTCAGGCTTATCTCGAACCAGCCACGCATGTGTTGAGCATCGCTCCCAGCAAAGAGATGCAGGCCGTGCTGCTGGTTTCTCAGGATGACCGCAACGAACTCGACCTTGGCACCCCGGTTAAACTGCGTTGCTACCATCTGCCTGATCTGATTTTTGAGGGCTCAATCACCAGCATTGCCGATCGCCAAAGCGATTTTGCTCCCCGCCAACTCTCCAACAAAAGCGGAGGCGATCTGGCAACCGTCACCGACAACGAAGGCCGGGAACAATTGACGGAACTGGCCTATCAGGCAACCGTCAAACTGAACGAGCAAACCGACCTGATGCGAACCGGCTTGAGCGGACGAGCGATGTTTATCGTCGACAAGCGTTCCGTCGGCGGCTGGATCTGGCGCTATCTCCGCCAGACCTTCCACTTCCGACTATGAATTTCAAAGAAATTTACTTCTGAGCCGAGGGTGGCACGTTCCAGAACGAAGTGAAGGGCGTGGCGATCGTTCATAACCACGCCCTTCGCGTTGCTCAGGGATGTGGCTCGCCTGATTTCGACAGAATTTCCACGCGGGAATTGATAATCTATTGCCCAGCTGTCATAGTGATTTCTTGATATGACGAAACGTGTGAGTCGCCTTTCGTCCCAGCCTGAAATCCCTGCCGAGGAGTATGACAGCATGCATTGCGGAAAAAATGCATCTTTAATCTGCACAATCTCTTTTTGTGTTGCCCTGACATTGAGTTCCCCACTTCAGGCCGAAAACTGGCCAAGTTGGAGAGGTCCGACTCAGAATGGAATCTCCACGGAAAAAGGGATTCCGACCGAATTCGCAGGGGAAGACAACAAAAACGTCGCCTGGAAAGTTGCCCTGCCGGGACCAGCCGGTGCGACACCGGTCGTTTGGGGAGATCGTATTTTTCTGACCTCCCCTGTCGTCGAATATTTCGTGAATGAAGATGGTGTCAAAGCTCCCAAGGAACAACCTCAGCCATTGATGCTGATGTGCTTTAATACGAGCGGCAAAGAACTCTGGAGTCGTCAGATTGCAGAAAGCGATCAAACTGCTCGGGGAGACGAAGGCAATGCCGCGTCTCCTTCTCCCGTGACCGATGGCGAACATGTCTGGTCTTTCATGGGAACGGGGGATCTGGCTTGCTTCGATTTTGACGGTAACGAAATCTGGAGTTTCAATGTTCAGGATCGTTACGGCAAGTTCGACATCCAGTTCGGTATGACCTCCACTCCCGTTGTCGAGGGTGACTATCTTTACATGGCCATCCTCCACGGCTCCATGAGCTCTGGAGAAACCGGCTACGCAAAAATCATTCGCATCGATAAGCGAACCGGCAAAGCTAATTATGCCGTCGACCGTCCCAGCGAAGCAACTTACGAAAATACGCATTCGTATGCCTCACCGATTCTGTATCAGGATGATCACCAGAAATATCTGATCGTCCACGGCGGCGATTATACGACTGCTCATCGCCTCGAAGATGGATCGGAAATCTGGCGTGTCGGTGATATGAATCCGGAAGAGAACTACAATCGCTACTTGCGATTTGTCGCTTCGCCTTCTTTTGGCGACGGAGTCGTTGTTTGCCCGACAGCCAAGAATGGGCCTGTTGTCTGTGTCGATGCCAATTCCAAAGGGAATGTCACTCACAATGAGAAATTCGAATTGTGGCGAGCAGACAAAACGACCGATGTCCCTTCGCCACTCGTGCATGATGGCCTCACTTACATTTGCCGTCAGGATGGCAATGTGTTCTGCGTCGAATCTCGCTCTGGAGAAGAAGTTTATCCGCTCCAGAAAACGCATCGCCAGCGACACCGCGCTTCGCCAATCCTGGTGGATGGACACATCTACCTGACCGCTCGCGATGGCCGCATCACAGTTTTCAAAACCGGCAGGGAATTTGAAATTGTTGCCGAGAACAATCTGGGTGAAGACATGTCATCCTCGCCGGTCGTCTCCAACGGCGTAATGTACCTCCGCTCCTTCGGCCACTTGTGGGCAATTAAGAAGTAAGTGCTATAATCCCCTGTTAAACAATAAACGGGTGTCATGCTTGCATCGCGCAACAGGGCAGGCATGCTGAACGGTTACTTTGTAAGAGATGAGAACTTCGTCCTTCAACTTGCGGAGCGGCAATCTTTCCTTCTCCCCTGAGGAGAGGGGACTTGGTTATGGTGACTTCCAATATTTAATCATACTCCATTAACTCTTGTGCTCTAATACCACTTGGCGTCTTGGCGGTTCATCACAATTCACGGCAGAGCCGTGTGAAATCTCACTCCCATGTTTCAGTTCGCTCTTCAGAATGTTCTCAGTAAACCGGTTCGCACCAGTTTAGCGGTGATCGGTATGACAGTTGCCATCATGGGCATGGTCGGTCTGTTTTCGATTGCCGAAGGACTCGATCAGGCCGTTGGGAATACGCTCGATCGTGCACCCGGTTTTGTGGCCATGCAACGGGGCGCCCCGATCCCGCTTTTTTCCGCTTTGCCCAAGTCGTGGGTGGAAGAACTCGAATCGATTCCCGGTGTCCGAGCGGTCAGTCCGGAATGCTGGGCACGCGCGAATGTGATTGATGGTCAGGTTGTTGTCTCGCCACCGCGACTGCTATGTGGGTCGGATATCATCCGTCGCGATCAAATCGAAACTGGCATTTATCGCGATGATATTGTGCAAGGTCGCTATTTGAATCAGGAAGATCTTAACTCCTTCAATTGCGTTGTCAGCTTGCCGATAGCCGAGCAATACAACAAGAAGGTGGGCGATTCCGTTGAGGTCAACGGCAACGAACTTACGATTGTCGGCATCTACCAAACCGGCTCTATCCTGCTCGATGTCGCTATCATTATCGACGATAACACATTCCGCAAAATGACTCGCTTCAACGAGGAAACTGTTTCCAGTTTCTATATCGAAAAGACAGACGACATTACTGATGATGAGTTGATCGACCGCATTCAGGATCACTTCCGAGGACGCGGCCCTTCCGCCTGGCAAGGCTCAATGTTGATGAGCAGTCCCGGCCAAAACCCTCTGAGTGAACTCGTCAAATCGATTGACCGATTCTTCAAGCAAGGTTCAAAACCAGCCTCTCCACCAGCGGTTCAGCCAAAAACGAATCCTAATGAATCATCAGAACGAAAACTCTCCGAAACAAAAGTCGCTGACGATCCGATGGAAGTTCGTCTGGCAACCGACTGGGCCGGCCGCTTCGAAAAGTTTGCTGAAGATCTCGATATCGCTCTCGGATTGCTCACCAGTCTGGGCATCATCATCGCCGTAGTCAGCGTCGTCAATACGATGCTCATGTCCGTTTCCGAACGGATGAGCGAATTTGGAATCCTGCGAGCCAACGGCTGGAGCAGACTCGATCTCGTCAAACTTATTGCCTGGGAAAGTTTCATGCTGGGTCTCACCGGCGGTCTACTCGGTTGCTTTATCGGCTGGGGACTCACGCTCCTCGTCAATGCCTCCTTCCCCGCCAAATTCGAACTTTACGCCAGTCCGCAACTCCTCATCTCTTCTCTCCTGTTCAGTTGCCTGCTCGGCGTTTTTAGCGGCCTCTATCCCGCCATCTGGGCCGCCCGCATGAGCCCCATGGACGCCATCCGCCGCAACTAGCGAGCGTTCCGCTCGACCGGGGGCAGTCGCTTTGGCGCACAAGGAACGTAAGTTACCTTACTTTGCTCCTGTATATCACTGTTTTAAGAAGTGGGTGGCACGTCCCAGAACCAAGTGATGGGCGTGGTGAAGGTGGAATTTCCCAATTCTAATATTGATTTACTAGCGGCGGCCTCGTGCTTATCACTGAACCTGATTGCGATTTTATTGTCTGATCCATCTTAACCCGAAGCATCAGCGAGGGGCACGCGTAGTTTCTTGTTCCCAAGGTCCTCCTTGGGAGCGAGTAAAATTTCAGAACTGACGCTTCGGGTTAAGAACATTTCCAACTAAGATATAACTCGATCGAACGAATATTTATCAAGGTGAGTCACATGGCATTTCCCAGCAGCAATCGTGGACAGTGGGCTGGTCGGCAGCAAATTGGATATTTGATGCAACAAGGCGTCGATTATCCCAACTGTCTTTCGCTGGCAGCCGGGCTGGTCGATTACGATACGTTTCCAGCAGATCTGGTTTTGCAGGCGACTCAGAAAATCCTGACAGATCCTGCTCAGGCACGTGCCTCGCTGCAATACGGCACAACGCCGGGTTCTCTCGAATTGCGGCGGCTGTTATTGAAACATCTCGCCAGGCTGGATGGTGTGTCGCAGGAAAGTGAAGCCGGTTCGATTGATCAGCTGCTGATCACGACGGGCTCGCAGCAGTTTCTGGATCTGGTCAGTCAGGCGGTTCTCAACCCGGGTGACATCTGCATCGTGACTGCTCCGAGTTATTTCGTCTACTTGAGTACACTCGAAGGGATCGGCGTCGAGCTCGTCTCCGTCGATTGCGATGATCAGGGGATCATCCCCGCTTCACTGCAGGAAACCTTGGAGCGATTGGAGCAAGTCGGAAAGTTGCCGCTCGTGAAGATGCTGTATCTGGTCAGTTATTTCGACAACCCCCGCGGCATCACGATGCCATTGGGTCGTCGGCAGGAGGTTTTGGAGATTCTCGAACGCTGGTCTGCTAAACAGTATTTGTATCTGCTGGAAGATGCCGCGTATCGGGAACTCTGGTTTGAGGAGCCGCCGCCGCAATCGATTTACAGTCTCGATCAATCCAAAGAACGCGTCATCTACACGCAAACATTTTCGAAATCACTTTCCCCCGGTTTGCGAACGGGTTTCGGTCTGCTTCCCAAAGCTCTGGTGAAACCGGTGACCGATCTCAAATCAATCCACGACTTCGGCTCCCCTCATTTCTCACAGTTTATTGTGTCGGAATTATTGTCTTCCGGACAATACGATCAGCATGTGCAGAAGTTGAGAGAATCGTATCGAGAAAAATCGAAGGTCATGTGGAATGCCGTGTCAGACTCGATTCTCACTTCTAATCTCGCTCACGCACAACAGCCGGGCGGGGGATTGTATGTCTGGCTCAAACTGGATGATCAAGCCTGTGACACCCGCTTTTCACAGCGACTGTTCCGCGAAGCTGCAGAGAAACATCATGTGATGTTCGTGCCCGGCGAATTGTTTTACAGTGATCCAAGTCATCCCGATGCCAACCAAACCATGCGACTCAGCTATGGAGTTCAGCCCCAACCGAAATTGAAGGAAGGCATCGAACGACTCGCCAACACCATCGCCAAAGTTCGCAAGTGAGAATGAAATGAGTTAGACTTCATGCTTGTTAAGGGTGGCACGCTCAGAACGAAGTGATGGGCGTGGTGATCGCTGAAAAACAAATCCATCGTGTTGGTGACACAGAATCATTGTATGACAACCGACCTGCAAAACGTGATTGGCCAGGAGCTTCAGTTTGAGATGTTTCGTCGTGCGACGAGCCGTCAGAGACTGGGGCATGCCTATTTGTTTACGGGAGCAGTCGGGATTGGCAAGCGAACTTTTGCGGTTCATCTGGCTCAGGCACTTCTGTGTCAGAATCGACCGGGGGATGAATTGACCGCTTGCGGCGAATGTGCGAGTTGCCGTCAGGTCATTTCCCACTCTCATCCCGATTTATTTCGCGTTGGATTGCCGGAAGGAAAATCGGAATTGCCGATTGAGGTATTCGTCGGTTCGCCGGAAAAACGGGGACGTGAAGGGCTGTGTCACGATTTATCCCTATCGCCGATGCAGGGGGGATATCGGATTGCTGTCATCGATGATGCCGACAAAATGAACGCTTCCAGTGCGAACGCTTTGCTGAAAACATTGGAAGAACCGGGGCCGGGGGCCATTCTGATTCTGATTGCCATCGATTCCGATCAGGTCATCACCACCATTCGCTCCCGCTGCCAGCAGGTGAATTTCACCCGGCTCTCTGATGAAGACCTGCATCAAATTCTGACACGTATTAATATGGTCGAGCATGAAGGCGAACTGGATTCGAAACTGCTTGAGGAAGCAATCCGCCGGGCGGATGGTTCGGTCTCTAAAGCACGAACTGCAATGGAACGCCTGCAGGCGGGGGAATCGCACGAACTGCATAAAGTGACGCAACTGCTTGGTAGACGAAAGATTATGTCGGCTGACCTGGCGATGGTCTTCGATGAAGTTACCAGTCAGGCGGGATCCGATACCAACTCTCAACGGGAAGCGGCTCTGCTGATTTTTGAAACTTGCCTGCAGTTTTTTCACCAGTCAATGACGACAGAAGCGGGAATCTCGCAGCTGGATCAGGTCCATTCCGACTGTTATCTCGATGCGATGGACCGCTGTTTTGAAGCCTCCCGGCAAATTGACCGCAAAATCAGTGTACCTGCCTGTCTGGATCAGTTTTGCCACGATCTCGAAATGCTGCTGCGTCCGACTTGGAACTCTGCCGGTCAGTAGTCATAATCGAAAGACATGCTGATCCGAGGCCATTTATTAATCAATTCAAAATAATAATAAATCCCTCTTCAGCATTTCATAATAGCCAATAGGCAATATCCAGCTGCAATGCCCTGATCGGGCTTAAATTTCAATACTGAGTTCAAAATGACAGACGATCAACCGATCGATCAATTTATCGTCCGCTATGGTACCACGCGTTTTCTCGGAGTTTTCACCTGGAAAGGCAAGGGAGAGCCACAACGGGGAAACGATGTCATTATACGTACCAAGCGTGGAAATGAATGGGGCGAGGTTCTCGGGCCGGCGACCGAGCGGGCGAAAAGTTTTCTGCAGAGTCCGGAGCCTGAAGGCAAGATTCAGCGATTTCCGAATGCTGACGATTACGACACGCTCGACCGCTGCCGCATTCGCGAGCAGGTCGAATTCGATGGCTGCACGAAAATGATTCTGGAACGCAAACTCCAGATGCAACTTGTCGATGTCGAACATCTCTTCGGCGGTGAACGTGCAGTCTTCTATTTTCTGGCAGAAAAGCGAATTGATTTCCGGGAACTCGTCAAAGCTCTGGCCAAGGAATACTCTCTGCGCATCGAAATGCGTCAAATCGGCGTCCGTGATGAAGCGGCTTTGCTGGCCGATTACGGCGATTGCGGAAAGCCGGTCTGTTGTAATACGCATTTGAGCGAAATGCCACCCGTCTCGATGAAGATGGCCAAAGTTCAGAAAGCGACGCTCGATCCCAACAAAATTTCCGGACGTTGCGGCCGTCTCAAATGCTGCCTGCGTTACGAATACGATACCTACGAAGAGTTTCAGCGGGAATTGCCGAAAATCGGAGCTGAAGTTGTGACCCGCGAAGGGCAGGGGAAAGTGATCGGTCAGGAAATCCTCAGTAAGCAGGTCGTCATCGTCTACGAGGACCGCCGCCGCATTACGACCCCTCTGCAGGAAATTATTTCGGTCATCAAGCCGAAATCGGGAAAAAAAACAGCTCCAAAGGTCAAAGTCGCTGAGGATGTTTCAGAAGAAGAGTAATTGCAATTGAGTTTATTCAGTTCTCTAATTCAACCCGGGTGGCGGGGGCGCTC
>DOCI01000283.1:16474-19373 GCA_003503535.1 Planctomycetaceae bacterium | reverse complement strand
CGCTCTCGAAGAGAAGCCCCCGATGATTGAATGTTCGGGGGCTTTGGCAAGCGGAGCGCCCCCGCCACCCTCAGGTATTTTGTAATCAGTTTAGCAGGATAAAATCTCTCATCAGGAGAAATTGAGATGCGCCTCCAATTCCTTCCCGGGATCGTTTTAAGCTGTGCGGTTGTCGCTTTCAGTTTTTCGCAAGTTTCCCATGCAGCAGACATATTTCATGCTCAGGGAGAGATGGCAGGGGAAGTCACTGCAACTTCCGTCCTTCTCCAGTCTCGATTGACAGAACTTCCGGGGCCTGATCTGGATCTGCAGGGAGATATTCCTGGAGAAGCTGGGTTCGCAAAATTTGAGTGGAGCATGGACAAAGACTTCACGGAGAGTCAGCAGACCGAATGGTTGAAAGCAGAAGCGAAGTCCGATTTTATTGTCCGCTCGGAATTGACGGATCTCAAACCGGGTACTCAGTACTATTATCGACTGCTCTATGGAGCCGATAAATCGCATTTTGTAACAGGTTCCCCATGCAGTTTTCGGACATTGAATGCACCAGAGGCAGCTGTTCCTCTGAAATTCTGTATGGGAAGCTGCATGAACTATCACTCGTTCATGAGTGGGAAATCGAATGGCGGAGGTCCCGTCACGGCAACCGAAGAGGATCGCAAACTCGGGTATCCCGTTTTCGAGACGATGTTAAAACTGGAACCTGAGTTTTTCATCGGCACCGGCGACATCGTTTATTACGACCATCCCGGCAACAATCCCGCGAAGACTTTGCCGGAGTTGCGTCAGAAATGGCATGAGCAGTTTCGGTTTCCCCGTCTGATTCAATTCTTTTCACAAACCCCGGCTTACTGGTCGAAAGATGATCATGATTTTCGGTATAACGATGCCGACATGCGTCCCAATAAAGATCCACTCCCCGAACTGGGAATCGATCTCTTCCGCGAACAGATGCCGATTCATCCTGCTGACGAAAAAGAAAAACCAACATACCGTACGCATCGCGTCAATAAACATTTGCAACTCTGGTTTGTCGAAGGGCGCGATTATCGTTCCCCCAATAAAGCAGAAGATGGACCGGAAAAAACAATCTGGGGAGCCGAGCAGAAAGCGTGGCTCCAGAAGACACTGCTCGAAAGCGATGCCACCTGGAAAATCCTCATTTCCCCAACCCCTATGGTCGGCCCCGACAGTGCCCGCAAAACCGATAACCACACAAATCTGGGCGGATTCCGAGCCGAGGCAGAGGAGTTTTTCAACTGGCTCAATGAGCATCAAATCAATCTGATCAACTTCTGCGGCGACCGCCACTGGCAGTATCACAGCATTCATCCACAAGGAGTCGAAGAGTTTTCCTGTGGTGCTCTCAACGATGAAAACTCAATCATGGGAAGTTTTCCCGGCCAGAAAAACAGCACCGATCCAAAAGGGCTGATCAGGCAGCCCTATCATTACAAAAAGCCAACGGGCGGATTTCTGTTTGTGCAGGTCGAACCGGGAACGAAGAAGAGTCCACCTAAGTTGATCATCGAGTCGATCGATGATCAGGGGACGGTATTGAATCGGGTCGTGAAAGAGCAATAGAATTTCAGCAACAATAAAAAGCACGAAGCGTAAGCGAGTGTGTCCTCTGCAACCCCGATTTATTTAATAACGGGTTTAAGCAATTCTTCTCACGGCAAAAGTATCCTCTCCCTAAGGAGAAGGAAAGGACACCCCTCACAAATGAGAAGGAGAGAAATCGCTCCCTTGTTTTCCTGCGTAAATCTTTAACCCTCTCTACTGACTCTGAACTTCACAAACAGAATATAAACTGACAGGAAAACTCCTAATACAATCCACCACTTCGGACCAAAAACAATCGTCGCATTGAAGATAATAAACCCCAAACTGGCATGCATTATCCAGACATACCAGCGGGGAAGTTTGTCGATACCTTTCCTGCAGGTCCAAACCAAATCCAGCGGCCACCACAGCGCGATGAGATAATTGATCCAAACCCCGCGGCCCCAGTGCCAGCCGGTGATGCGGGCGGTTTGTTGAGCGGTGTGCTCATAGGCGGCTGCATGACTCCAGTGATGCACGAACTGGAACGCGGCTGCGACATGAATCAGATAGATGACCGCTCCTGCGATCCAGACATTTCGCATGATACGGTGCGTTCGATCAGAGCGCATATTTGGCCAGGGCCAGATTTGCAAATCGTACAGAAGTCGCAAAACGTACGCAAAAACGACCAGCCGAGCGGTCCAGCGGACGATGAATTCTGGCGTCTCCACTTAACGACTTCCTTGAATGCGAGGCGTGATTGAAAATAATGGTGATCCCCATTCAACATCACTTAATGACTAAAACTGGAGTGGATATAGCCAATTAACCGATCTCAACTTCACCCCATTTGACGGAGTTTTGATCCCTGCCTATCCTACGCGATCGAAACCAATCAGAATAGCATTCACAGAAACGGCTGATTTACAGTACGGAGTAGAAATCATTGGCTCGTAAGAAATCGAAAAAATCGAACGGAGAAGCGGCTCTCATTCCGGATGAGACTGATCGCATCCAGTACGTCTCGCTTACGGACGAAACCCGTAGACGCTATCTGAATTATGCCTATTCAGTCATCCAGTCTCGCGCCTTGCCGGATGTTCGCGATGGTCTTAAGCCGGTGCAGCGCCGTATTATGTACGTCATGTACAATGACTTAGGGCTGACCAGCAACGTAAAAGCCCGTAAATGTGCAAAGATCACCGGTGATACCATCGGTAATTATCATCCGCACGGCGATATGGCCGTTTATGATGCTCTGGTCAGACTGGCTCAGGATTTCACGTTGCGGGAACCGCTGGTGGATGGCCAGGGAAATTTCGGCTCCATCATCGGCTTGCCGGCTGCTTCT
>DOCI01000283.1:14271-16386 GCA_003503535.1 Planctomycetaceae bacterium | reverse complement strand
CCATCGGCTTGCCGGCTGCTTCAGCTCGATATACCGAAGCGAGGTTGACCGCAATTGCAGCCGAGTTGATGTCGGAATTGAAATTCGACACCGTCGACATGCGCGACAACTACGAGGGGACGCGCAAAGAGCCCGTCGTACTCCCATCCCGGTTTCCGAATCTGCTGGTGAACGGAACGCAGGGCATTGCGGTCGGGATGGCGACGAATATTCCGCCGCATAATCTGGGAGAGGTCGTCAAAGCCTGTCTGCATTTGATCGACAATCCCGAGGCGACCGTTGCTCAATTGATGAAATACGTCAAAGGGCCAGACTTTCCGCTTGGTGGTCGCATTGTAACCGATCGTCGGGAACTGCGTACCGTTTATGAAACCGGGCGGGGCTCGATAAAAGTTCGAGCCGAGTGGGGACCGGACAAGCTGCAGACGGGACGAGTCAAAAACAATATCGTCATCGCTTCAATTCCCTACGGCGTCGAAACTGGTCCCTTGATGGTCGATCTGGGGACGGTCGCCGAGACCAAGAAGTTGCCGCAACTGCTTTCCGCAATCGATGAGAGCAGCGAAGAACTCGGCATGCGAATCGTGCTCGAACTCAAGAGTGCCGATGATGCCGAAACCGTGATGGCGTATCTGTATAAGCACACCTCTCTCGAGCAGAACTTCAACTTCAATGCGACCTGCCTCGTTCCCGATGAACACGACAATCTCAAGCCGGCTCAGGTCAACCTGCAGGAATTGCTCAGCCACTTCCTGAAGTTTCGTCTGAAGACAATTACCCGCCGTCTCGAATACTTGCTGGCTCAACTGCTCAAGAGAATTCATATTCTCGAAGGCTTCGAGATCATTTTCAATGGGCTCGATAAAGCTTTGAAAATCATCCGCAGCAGTCAAGGCAAAGCCGATGCGGCAAAGCGATTGATGGATGTTTTCCCGATTGATGCAATCCAGGTCGATGCGATTCTCGATATGGCTCTGTATCGAATTTCCGAACTGGAAATTGATCGGATCATGGAGGAACTGAAAGAGAAACGGGCAGAAGCAAAACGCATCCAGGCTCTGCTCGCCTCCGAGAAAAAACTGTGGGGCATCGTGAGCGATGAACTTCGCGAACTGGGCGACAAATACGGCAACAAACGACGAACTGCTATCGGTTCCTCGGAAGAAATTTCCGAGTTCGATCCTCAAGCCTACATCGTGAAAGAAAACACGAATGTCGTCATCACGAAAGATGGCTGGATCAAACGTGTGGGACGCATTCAAAGCATCGAAAAGATGCGAATTCGTGAGGGCGATGAAGTCCTGAATGTGCTGCCTGCCAGTACTCTGGATGCGATCGTCTTCTTCTCAGATGACGGAGCCGCTTATACATTGCCGGTTGATCAGATTCCCACTTCCACTGGATACGGCGAGCCGCTCGGCAAGTATGTGAAAATGAGCGATGGAGCAAGGATCATCGCTGGCATGACAACCGATCCCCGTTTCACTCCAGCCGACAATCCGCCCGAAGGAGATTCGCCGGAACCGTATCTGTTGATCGCAACTGCTCGTGGTCAGGTGATGTCGATATCCTTTTCCTCGTTCCGATTGGCATCGACGAAACTTGGCCGAAAGTATTGTCGACTGGCGAAAGAGGATCGCGTCATTTTCGTCGACTTGATTACCGATCAGCAGACGATGTTCCTGGCGACTTCTGGGGCTCGTGTCATTCACTTTGAACTGACGGAGGTTCCATTGTTGGCAGGGCCTGGCCGAGGTGTGCGGGGCATCAAGCTGGAAAAAGACGACGAAGTGATTGGAGCGATCCTGCTGGCTCGTCCGGGAGATACGCTGCACGTTATTAACGACAACGGCAATAAACTCGCCTTCGGTCAAGCCAAATATGGCGTGACTTCACGAGCCGGTAAGGGAGTGAAAACGAGTCAGCGAACTGGTTTCAAAGAAATTTTCAGACCGGACATTCAACTGGTGGACTGGTCGGAACTGGAATGACCAGTGATAAGTTTCCATTGACCAGTGTAAAAAATAATGCAGGTTGAAACGATGAGAAAGCCAGTGCCACCCTTATATTTAATTGGAACAGACCACTATATCAGATTCAAAAATTACCTGCAGC
>DOCI01000283.1:12836-14146 GCA_003503535.1 Planctomycetaceae bacterium | reverse complement strand
AAATACCATTTGAAAATGGTCTAGGATTAATGTGTAAGCGCATAAGTGACGATGTTGATTCCCAGCGGATAGGCAAAACGTTCCGAGTAATCTTTGAAGTAGGTGGGATCTACTCCCTCCTCTTCCCACCCATCGCCCAGGTCAGTGTTGTGACAGATGATCGCCATCATTCTTCCCTGATCATCGAAGAGTCCTCGATAATGCGGTTCGCTGGCATCGGGACGTTCTGTAAGTCGCCCCGACCGCCAAGCTCCGATACTCACGATTTGTGGCTTCTCAGCCAGGTCGTAAACGAGGTGAAAAATGTCGTGTTCAAGCGGCAATTCTTCGGGTTCACGATCCGGAAAGACACGCTTGATGTTTTCATAAAAGCCATACCACTCGTCTTCGCCCCAGAAATCGTCGACCATCAGGAATCCACCGTTGAGCAGATAACGACGTAGACCTGTCACTTCTTCATCAGACAATGTCATTTGCCCGGGTTCGACGAGATACAAAAAGGGGTAGTCTCCCAGGTTTTCATCTGTCAAATCGACGATGACCGTTTCAGGATGAACTTCAATCGAGGTCAACTCTCGTAGACGATGTGGGAAATTCAAATCGCTTTCGGGATAATCAGTCAGCCATTTATCTCGATAGCCCCAGGACGTGTATCGAACCCGTGCAAAACGGAAGGCATCGTGCTCGAATCGCTTATCGATTTCCCAATCGTTATTGACCCCAGTTGCAGTCACCTGACCACGTGAATAATTCCTTCTTCCTCCGTAAGGACTACGAGATCCCCCCCTCTGATTAAAGAAGTCGGGTTGCGCAAACAAACCTGAGGCAAGAAACAATACGGTGAACAGGAAAAGCAAACCGCGTGTAGGATTTCGTAGGATTTTCATTCCGTTGCCTCCTGTGTCTTCAACGTCTTCGGGCTGAGCTGTTCGATGACCGAGAGGAGTAATTCGTGAGCCTCCCGATAACGGGGAGCTTCTTCCAGTGCATACAGGACATGCTTGCGGGCCTCTTCGAGCTGGCCCTGTTTTTCATAGAGACGAGCAGTTCGAAAATGCACATCCGCGGGATCAAAGGGATCCATCAATGTCAGAATTTTCAATCCGCGGATCGCGGCTGCATGATTGCCGGAACGCTCACCTGCCTCAGCAAGAATGCGATAAGGTTCCGGCTGGAGCGGATTAACGGACAGAATTCGATTCACGTTTGCAATCACTGCTGGCCAATCTTCCTGCTCTGTGTAATGTTCTGACAAACGTTGATAGACATCGACCGCATCCGAATTTGATTCCGCCAACTGAACTAAAACC
>DOCI01000283.1:0-12730 GCA_003503535.1 Planctomycetaceae bacterium | reverse complement strand
ATAAAACCGCAACTTCGCGATCGGTTTCGCCAAGTTCACGGGAGACCCGGGCATCCAGTAACAGTGGACTTCCCTCTCCCGCGTATCCGGGAACCAGTTCGAGTAGTCTGTTCACTGGCGTTCTTGCTTCTTCCCATTTTTTTTCACGGATCAGTGCGAGCGTGAATTGTTGCAGTCCCCAAAAGTTGTTTGGATGTTCCTCCAACCAGATCTTCCAGGCTGACGCGTCGGCACGCTTCGGTAATTCGTCGCGGCTGAAGTCAGCAGTCGCTCCAAATTCCTCGGCTCGAATTCGAATATAGTCTGCAAACCGTTCATCAACCTGTTCGACTGGTCCCATGTGCCGAGTGATCGCATAGTTAATCGGAAGACCTTTTGCCAGATCATCGAGGATCGCCACCAGCACATCCATTCCAAATGTTTCAACAATATACTCGACCACGACCGAAGATTCGTAATAGGCAAACATCAGGTGCTCACCACTGGGAGGTCGAAGAAATGCACCGCTGAGATCGCTCACGGGAGTGAGGTCTTCTCCGAGAATCATTTCGCGATAAGCAGGTGTGATCGATTGCCCCCAGACAGGATTTCTCTGTCGCTCTTCATAGACAGAAATCCCCTCGCTAAGCCAGCGAGGCATTCTGTTTTTCGTTTTCGTCAACGTGACCACATGACAGAATTCATGCCACAAAACCGCCTCCCAGTTAGAAGGGCTGTTTCCCTGGGATGCGGGCGAATTCATCGTAATCACATTGCCAAAGCAGACTCCAAGAAAGCCTGCTCCGCCGGGCAATCCAAACGTACGGATCGCAAAGTCCTGCTGTCGCGGGAAGATTTCGACCGCGATGGTTTCTTTCAACTCAACATTGTACTTACTGCACAGAAGCTGTTTGGCTTGCTGTAATAATTCCAAAACGCGTGGCCCATAAATCTCTGCTTCCTGAGCATCCATCCTGATGATGAAACCATCACTCTGCAGGGTCCGGAACTTTTCCATGTGGTCCTGCAACGTGGAGAGGTTGTACGCGACGACGTTGTAATTATCCTTCTCAAAGACTTCTTGAGCGAGTTTCCAGCCCGCTTCCTCATTCCCCAGTCTGAGCAGGTCATTTGACAACTGTATTTTTGCCGGAAGGTATTCCGCATCGAATTTCAGTGCCCGCCGTTGAGCAACTGCTCCTTCTGCAAAGCGATACTTCTGGGAAAGATGCTGTCCGATCAGAGAATCGATTTCTGGATTATCTCTCCAGTGTTTAAGAGCCTGTTCCCGATAGAATGTCTCTTTAATGACATCACTTTCCAGATGCGCTAGAACCGCACGCAGCGCCCAGGCAGTGGGATGAGACGGGTTAATTTCCAGAATGCTTTCCAGGACCAGTTCTGCTTCCTCATACCGTTCGGCTTGAATGTGCCTCTCTGCGACGAACAACAGACTGGGAAGATGCTGCGGATTGATTTCCATCGCTCGACTCAAATACTGCTGAGCCTGTTCTGAATCACTTGACTCAAAAGCTTGAGCCAAGCCGTACAAAATGCGGGGATTATCTTCATCGATTTTCAGCGCCTTCTGAAAATCTTCTGCGGCCAGAGCGTAGTCATTTTTCGCCAGGGCTAACTCGGCTCCTGCCAGATAAGACTCTACAAATTTCGGAGAGGCTTGCTGAATGACCTTGAAGACTTCCAGACGAACCTGTTTGGCATCTACTCCAATTTCCAGAAAGAAGTTTCCAATGATGAGTACGCTATCCGGGTCGCGATACATCCAGCGCAATCGCTCGATCTTAGCTGAGATCTCCGCCAGTATTTCTTTTGCTCCGTCCGAGTCCCCGTTAAATCGACGGACATCTCGTTCTAGCCATAACAATCGTATGCTGTTTGAATGCGACACCCTGGCTTTCTTAACCGTTTCTGCAGCCTCGGCGTAGCGACCCAGGATCATTTCGCAGCGGATCTTCAAAAGCGGCCATTCCTGAGAGTGAAATCCACTTTCAATTTCAATTTCAGCGTCAGCTATCTCTGCGCACTCCGCATACTGACCTGTGCGAAACAGTTCCTCAGCCTCAGAAAGAGTCTCGGCATACAAGCAATTTGTTGAGGAAAGGACAGCGATCACGAACAGTCCAGAGAGACTGCCGAGAAGAAAACGGCTCAGTGAGTAGGTCTGCCTCAGCGTTTGCAACTCAAATTCCTTCAACGCGTTCCATGTGAAGTATTTATTATTCAACCAGAATGCATTGAATGACAATACTCGATTCTGTGAGATTTCACTACTTTGGCAAGAGAATATTTTTGTGAGATTGAAGCGACCTGCAATTCAGTAACGGGCTCTCCCACATGAAGCGAGAACCATCTGAGCAATCCAGAAGAGTCGAACTGGGAAGGAATGGGGGAATCAGAAATTATTCGAAACGCAATAGAAATATACTCACGGACACCAAAGCCAATGAAATGTCACTGCTTAAGTTGAACGCTTACGAATTTCGCAGAAGTAGGCATGGGGTCCACCGGATGTATACTGACGATTGTTATCCTCACGAACTAAATAGTGGCAAGGTGTGATCGATTCGATTTCCCAGTCCTTGTCGAAAGTCTTGTGAAGATCTTCCGGGCTGATTCGTCGTGGTCCAGGTCCTGCCGGCTCATTGTCGCTGAAACATTGCAGATACAATTTTGCTCCAGGATGCATGACTCTGGAGAGTTCGTTGACATATTGTTGACGGTCTTCATCTGAAAAGACATGGAAAAGACCACTGTCGAGAACATTGTCGAATGTCTGGTTGAGTTCAGACAATTTGAGCGCATCCAGTTGTACAAACGTTGCCTCAAGGCCGCGTTCAGCAGTCTTCTCTTTGGCTTTTTCGATTGGAGTGGAAAGCAGGTCAACTCCAGTGACATCGCAGCCGCGTTCTGCAAAGTACAGTGCGTTCTCTCCGGTGCCGCAGCCTGAGTCCAGAACTGAACCGGTAATTTGATCCGCGACTTCGACAAATGCAGGCTGAGGTTGATCGATGTCCCAGGCTGGTTGACCCTCGTATAATTTTTCAAAGTCAGCCGGGCTAATCGTTTTGTCTGAAGTTGAGATCGGTTTAATTACTTCTTGCTCGCGAGAAGCAGAATAGGCTGACTCTTTAGTGGAACTAAGATCGACATCATCATGGTTGAGGGATGGCATTCCATTTTCCGCGAGCACCAAATTTGGCTGCCCGGCAAAGCGACGCAGGACGACATAGAATACGGGAGTCAGGAAGAGTCCAAATAATGTCACTCCGAGCATCCCACTGAAGACGGCTGTTCCGAGTACGCGTCGCATTTCGAAGCCTGCTCCGGTGGCAATCAGCAAAGGAATGACACCCAGAATGAAGGAGAAAGCGGTCATCAAAATGGGACGCAATCGCAGACGACAGGCATTGATCGCAGCCTGAAAGCGGTCCTGGCCCGCATCTTCCTCGGCTTTGGCAAACTCAACAATCAGGATCGCATTTTTACAGGCTAAGCCGACCAGAACAATGAATCCAATTTGCGTCAGAATGTTGTTATCCATCCCCCGCATCCAGATTCCGACAATAGCGAACAAGAGACACAGAGGCACGATCAGGATAATTGCAAGTGGCAGCAACCAGCTTTCATATTGAGCAGAAAGTGCCAGAAAGACAAACAGAACCGCCAGTGGAAACAGGTACACAATCGTGTTGCCAGCCTGTTTTTCCTGAAATGCAATTTCCGTCCAGGCGTAACCAAAGCCCGGAGGAAGATTTAGAGCGGCAAGTTTTTCCATGGATTCCAGCGACTGTCCCGTACTGTATCCGGGAACGGTGCTTCCGTTAATATCTGCAGCGGGATAGAGGTTGTATCTGACGATGCGGTCCGGTCCGACAGTTCTTTTGATGTCCACAACCGATCCGAGCGACACACTGACACCTCGAGTACTGCGCGTTCTCAAGCGGAGAATATCCGTAGCCTCATCGCGAAATTCAGGTTCTGCTTGAGCAGTGACACGGTAAGTCCGTCCCAGCAGATTGAAATCGTTGACATACTGGGACCCCAGATAAACCTGGAGAGCCTCGAAGACATTGCTGACAGGAATATCCAGCATCTGCGCTTTGGTGCGATCGACATCGACAAAGATCTGAGGCACACTCACCCGATAATTGGAGAAAACCTGCACGAGCCCCGGCGCTTGATTGGCCTTGCCGACCATTGTCTGGGTTACCTGATTGAGTGCATCGATGCCAGCTCCACTCTTATCCTGAACATACATTTTAAATCCGCCACCGCGTCCGATACCACGTACAGGAGGTGGAGCAATGACATAGATTTGAGCTTCATTGATCGAGGCCGTTTCTTTTCGTAGATCGGCGATGATCGTATCCAGATTTCGCCCGCGCTTGGCCCGTTCTTTGGCATCTTCGAGCGGAAGAAATGTCACGGCGGCATTCGGGCTGATTGTAAATGTGGAACCCGACAGACCAGCGATACCAACAGAATGAGCCACGCCATCGATCTTGCCGCCAATCTCAGCCACTTTTTGAGTGACGATGTCGGTTCGAGCGAGAGAGGCACCATCTGGAAGTTGAATACTGACAATCACATACCCCTGATCCTGAGGCGGAATAAAACCACTCGGCACCAATCCAAAACTGTACCAGGTGGCAACTAAGAGTCCGACATAGAGAATCAAAGAGACCGCTGAGAATCTCACCAGCCGGGAGATAATCGACGCATAGATATTGCTTGTGACATCGAAAAAGCGATTGAAGCCTCGGAAGAACCAGCCAAATATGAAGTTGACAACTTTTCCCAAAGCATTTCTCTCTGCATTCTTGGGCCTCAGTAGCAGGGCACACATGGCAGGACTGAGCGTTAATGAGACGAAAGTCGAGAAGACGGTCGAAATGGCAATAGTGAGTGCGAATTGCTGATAAAACTGACCACTGATTCCCGGGATAAAGACCGTCGGCACAAAGACCGCAATCAAAACAAGAGTCGTCGCGATCAATGCTGAACCGACTTCATCCATTGCCTGATGGGTCGCCTCCCGCGGATTCAGCCCTTCGGCGATCAGTCGTTCGACATTTTCAACCACCACAATCGCATCATCGACAACAATCCCAATCGCGAGGACAAGTCCAAACAGCGATAACGTATTGAGAGTAACGCCCAGCATCTGCATTGCGGCAAACGTACCAATCAACGAAATCGGAATCGCAATCACGGGAATAATCGTTGGACGCCATCCATGGAGAAAAACAAAGACGGTCAGCACGACAAGTATTGTTGTAATGAAGAGTGTTTCAAACACTTCATTGATTGACTCTTCTACATAGTCGGTCGGGTTGTAAGCAATTTCGTAGCCAATGCCTTGCGGAAATTCCGTGCTTAAATCCGCCATCGTTTGCTTAACGACATCAGCCGAGTCCACCGCATTGGTGCCCGGTCGCTGATAGATTAAGATGGCAACTGCCGGTTTTCCATCGAGATAACTCAGTCGGGAATAATCCTGGGCACCAAGTTCAAGCCGAGCGACATCCTTCAACCGCGTGACTCGACCATCTTCACCACGCTTGACGATAATTTGACCAAACTCATCGGCTTCCTTCAATCGGCCTTCCGTCGTGACATTCAACTGAAAGGCTCCGCCTTCATCGATGGGAGGTTGTCCAATCACACCAGCCGCCACTTGAACATTTTGCCCGCGAATTGCCTGGAGAATATCGCCAGCGGTCAAGTCAACATGGGTCATTTTCTCGATGTCGAGCCAGACGCGCATGGAATATTCATTACCCCCGGCAATACGAATATCTCCCACGCCATCGAGCCGCATCAGGGCATCGCGAATTCGCAGGAACGCATAGTTACTGATATAGAGTTGATCGCGGCTGTTATCGGGAGAATTCAAATGCACGACCATCAGCATGTCTGGAATCTGCTTCCGAGTCGTCACGCCAATTTGTCGAACCTGTTCCGGCAAGCGTGCCTCAGCGACTGCGACCCGGTTTTGCACCAGCACCTGTGCATCATCGAGGTCGGTGCCGAGTTCGAATGTGACCGTCAGCTGCATCGTGCCGTCTGCACTGGATGACGATTCCATATAAAGCATGTCATCGACGCCGTTCATCTCCTGCTCGATAGGAGTGGCGACGGTATCGGCGATTACCTGGGGGGTCGCGCCGGGATAACTGGCTCGGACGACAATTGTCGGTGGAGCCACATTGGGATACTGAGAAACCGGCAGTGAGAAATAGGTAATTCCGCCGATCAGGACAATCACAAACGACAGCACTGAAGCAAAAATCGGTCGCTCAATAAAGAAGTGTGGAAACTTCATCGACCACCTCCCTGCTCAGTTGAACCGGTGATCTCCTTCTCCTCTTCTGGCAATGGATCCGGTTCGGGAGAAATCCATTTTTCAGGAGGGAGCGGTTCGTAACTGTCGGGGAGACCATCCTCAACAACTACGATTGTGCCTTCCCGAGTTTGAACTTTCGCATCAGGACGAGCCAGCAGTAAGCCTTCAATGACGAGAGTCTCATCACCATTTAAACCTTCACGAACCACACGTAGTCCATCGACAATTGGTCCGACAGTGACGACTCGTCGTTCGATGACATCATCGACAACAACATAAACGTATTGAGAATTCTGGTCGGTTCCGATTGCGGAATCCGGAATGAGAATGGCTTCATATTGAGAACTGCCTGGAATACGAATTCGGGCAAACATTCCGGGCAATAGAACCTGATCTTTATTTGGAAAGACACATCGGGCACGCATACTGGCGGTATCGGTATCGAAACGATTGTCGACGAAATCCATATGACCTTCATGGGGATAATCGGATTCGTCCACGAGGCCCAGAAAGACTGGATTTTTGGCTACACGAGAACTTTCGCGACGCCCCGCCATTGCGAGTCGAGTGTATTTCAAAACCTCCTGCTCGTTGGCATCGAACATACAATAGATTGGTTGGACAGAAGTAATGGTCGTTAATAATGACGAAGTGGCAGTGCCTCCAGTAATGAGATTTCCCTCTGTGATATATTCTCGACTGATACGTCCTGTAACCGGAGCAGTGATTTTAGTGTATTGCAGATTGAGCGCAGCCGTTTCAATTTTGGCTTTCGCGGAATCGATCGCTGCATTGGCGATTGCGATGGCTGCATTGGCCGAACTGATTCCTGCCAGACTGGATGCTCCATCGGCCTGAGCCTGTAAATACTCTGCCTCGCGTTGATCAAGTTCATCCTGAGTCGTAACTTCCTGTTGACGAAGATCGCGAACGCGGACAACTCGGGTTTCTGCCAGTGTCAGTTGAGCATTGGATTGCTGCTGCGCCGCCTTCGCCTCTTCCATTTGTGCTTTCGCTTGCAGAAGTTGAGACTCGGCCTGGCGAAGCGAGGCATTGGCATCGTTCAATTCGGCAACAAAGGGACGAGGGTCAATGATAAACAGCAGGTCTCCCTTATTCACAACCTGCCCTTCGTCAAAGTGAATTGACTGGAGATAGCCGCCGACACGAGAGCGAATTTCCACGAATTCAATCGCTTCTAATCGTCCGGTGTAAGCATCCCATTCGACAATTTTCTTGTTAACTGGCGTTGCAACAGTAACCATTGGAGGAGGCGGAGGAGACTGTTCCTGTCGCGACTGATCGCAACCAGGGCCACAAAAAAGCATAGACATCGCAAAAAGCAGGTGTACCGAGTAATATTTGGACATCAAGAACCCTTGATAGTAACCAGTTTGTGCGGAAGGAAGGATCGGGCAGGCTGTCAATCTGTTCAACTTCATGACGTGAATATAGTTGACATAAAAACTATATGTAAGTAGTTTAAGATCACAGAAAGGGAATGACAAGATGTCAAGTGGTGGTTTACAACAAGAAATCAAAAAGAAGCTGCCGTTCGATTCACTCGAACAGGAAGCGAATCTAAATATCCTGCGAACGAATGATCAGATGCAGAATCGATTTGGGCGATTCTTTCGCACGTACGATTTAACTCCGTCGCAATACAATGTGCTGAGAATCTTGCGAGGAGAAGGTAAACCAATGCCTTCTCTGGAAATTGGAGAACGCATGATTCAGGTGGTCCCGGCAATCACGGGTCTCATCGACCGCCTGGAAAAACGGGGACTTGTCTGCCGCAGACGTTGCGAAGAAGATCGTCGCGTTGTGTATGTCGATATCACACCAGATGCTAAAAAACTGCTCAAACGAATTGACAAGCCTCTGATGGCTTTGCACAAGCAACTGTGTGGAACACTCACTCAGACTGAGTTGAAAGAATTGAGTCGACTGATGGAGAAAATCCGCTCTGGCCTGAACACGATGTAATCACGATAAGCTTTGAGTATTTCTCGTACCATGGATCATGGGAAGCTTGTCGATTTTATGGAGTTGTGCAGCCTTATTGTTCACAGCAGTTGACGGTGCCCACAGGGTTGATTCCCAGCAAACCAAATCGATATATCGTCTACTGCCGTTTGCAGATTACGGTAGCGTCTTTTTTGGTGTTTTGAGCCCAATGCTTTCAGTCCATCACCCGCTGCATATTCGTGGGAACTGCTACCATGATGGAAGTGGCTTAGTCTTGAATTCGTTCGGAAATCACCCATTCGCTCAAGTTGACTCGCACGATATCGGAATGTCAGTAGTTGTACTCCAGTGAATTCAAATGCAGATTCAGAATTTTCCGCACTTCCTTTGTCGCCTCTTCGCTTTTTTGGATGGTCGTGTGAGTAGCCGGGACCAGGAGTTCAGAGACTGCTCCTGTGATGTGGGCGCTGACTTCTTCGACAACACCATCGCCTGTGTCACTTCCAAATCGGGATTGTTTGATGCCGATGATCGAATGGTAAGGCACACGGTCCGAGATCTTCAGTTGCTCCAATGCCACCATAATCGGATCACCCGGTGCGAGATGATCCAGGCTGGTGGGAATCGAATTCAAATAGTGATTTTTCAAAAGACCTGAATTCTTACTGATCAGCTGCAGGTACTGTCCCTGCACCTTTTTGGGAAAGGCAATCATTTGGCGGCCTATGCTGCCAATTGGTCGATTGACCCAGTCGGAGCCACTGTGCGGGGTTGCGATAAATACTGCTCGACTGACAAACGGCACAGGCTCAAAAAACATCGCATTTCGAATCTGCTGTTTCGTCTCGGGATCGGCCTCAACGAATTCAAAAGGCTGATCGGAAAGAGCTTCCCACATGGTGTTTCCACTGGTCGAAATCATTTGCTTGACGAGCAAACCACCCATGCAATGCCCGATTAGAACCATGTTCTGGAGAGCCGGATCTTTTCCGCTCGGATCCAGTTTCTGCACGATATCCTTCAATTCATTACGTAATTCACTTGCAGATTGCAGATAGGAAATGCCTGTGCTGTACTGAAATACCCAAATCTGATAGCGATCTGCGATTTGCGGATCAGACTGCAGTGCGGTTGTCATTTCTGTCCAGGTGTTAGGCGTAGCCAGCAGACCATGGATGAATACGACGGGGATTTTACCGGGCTGATAATCGTCCAGCGTAATTAATCGGGAATTTTCACTGGAAAATGGAGTACGAAATCCGCTCCAGCCCCAGGAGGCATATTTCGCCAGGGGATTCTTGAACTGCGGCTCAAGGGAAGCCGGCTGTAGGGACTGGCACCCCACAGAAAAGAGACAGATCAGACTCAGCGCAAATGGAAGCCAATACCGGAACTTAACCGGTAAGCCCCCCTCCCTGGAGTCGTTACTGATCCATCTCATTTTATTAATCGCGATTTAGACCATTTTCAAATGGTATCTGCAGTCGCTTGGACCTCAAATGCCCTGAAAACGCTGTGTTTGCTCCTGCCGGACGCTGCAGGGAATTTTTGAATATGCTCTAGACCTGCGGAAATGAACGCAAAGCAACCATACGAGCACTGTTCGTATTTGTCCACGTTAATTTCCCTGGATCTCTCCCAAAATTAACACATCAAGCTTCACCTGTCCAAACATTTCACCTGAAGATGAAAATTCAAAGTTGTTGGAATCATATTCGATTTTGCGTCCCAAGACATAGCCCGTTTCCAGCTGAGGTTTGAGCGTCTCAATTCCCTTGCGTTCCCAGCCGAAATGAGACGAAAACCATGGAATGTCAGTTCGGTTAACTCATCACCTCCTGCATGAAGACAGTAGGACTCGCTGAGTCCCTTACTAAAATCAATGTCATCGTTTAATGTGAAGAATTCATACGGCAATGCCTATGCACACCAAAATTAAAATGATCCAATACAATAATGCCGTGTAAATTCGCCGTAAGTCACTGATTGAGGATAGTTGTGTGAAAGTCGAACGCGACAACCGGAATGCATCGATGACTTCAAATACTGTACATGATCCACTGGGCTTGCTGCAGGAGTTGATCGCCATTCCCAGTGTCAATCCTATGGGCAATGATCTCTCTGGACCGCAATTCTTTGAGCAGGAATTGACCAAATGGCTCGTTGAATATTTCCGACAGTTGGGGACACCTTATGAAATTCAACCCGTCGCAGATGGTCGCTCAAATGTGATTGCCCGACTCGAAATCGATTCGGCCTTACCATCAATTATGCTCGAAGCTCATCAGGATACGGTGCCGGTCGACGGGATGACTATTGAGCCGTTCGCTCCACTTGTGGAGAATGGAAGGATCTACGGGCGAGGTGCCTGTGATGTTAAGGGAGGCATGGCGGCCATGCTCTCCACATTTGCCAGACTTGTCCGGGAAGGAACCACTGCAGGTGCGAATGTCATCATGTCCTGCACCTGCGATGAAGAATACACTGCGAAAGGAGCTCGGCATCTCGCACAGCAATGGTCCTGTGATCAAGAGTCCCAAACTCCTGTGTCATCTCGACCAGATTTCTGCATAGTTGCCGAGCCAACCGATCTGAATGTGATTGTTGCTCACCGTGGAGTCGTCCGCTGGAAAATTCAGACTCACGGCCGGGCGTGCCACAGTTCGCGACCACAGGATGGCCACAGTGCCATTTACGACATGGCCCACATCATATCGGCTTTGGAGAAATATGCGGAAGCCCTTCAGGAAAATTCAGAACCTCATCCTCTGTGTGGCTCGTCGAGTTTGAGTATTGGAAAAATCACCGGAGGGACGAGCGTGAACATTGTACCTCACCTGTGCGAAATCGAAATCGATCGGCGATCTCTGCCTGGTGAATGTTCTGCAAAATTACTCGAAGATATCGAGCAGTTTCTACGGAGTGAGACAACGGTCAACTTCACGTTTACTCCTCCCTGGATTGATTCTCCTTCTTTGGCAGATGATTTTAACCAGAATCTCGCGGAAAGCCTGTTGAATACGATTAACGGGATTGTGGATACACCAAGAGTAAAACAAGGTGCCTGGTACGGAACCGATGCCAGTACTTTTGCAGCCGGGGGCGTTCCCTCGGTCGTATTCGGCCCTGGCTCAATTGCTCAGGCCCACACAGCCGATGAATGGATTGAGATCGAACAACTTCGACAGGCTTGTGAAATTTACTATCAGTTTTGTAAAAATCCAACAGGCCTCTCAATTACGTTATAAGGACATATACAATGAGCTCATACTCAAATCTCATTTCACGTCGCAGCTGCCTGCAACTGGCCGCACTGATGGCAACAAAAGCAACCCTGGGCTGGGCTGATGACCGGAGCAAGCAGTCATTTGTAGATGCTCATGTCCATGTCTGGACTCCAGACACCACTGCATATCCTCTGGGGCCAGATTATGACGTACAGGACATGCAGCCGAAAAGCTTCACTCCTGAAGAATTAATGACTCACACCAAACCTGCAGGAGTCGATAAGATCGTTCTGATACAGATGAGTTACTATCAGTTCGACAACAGCTACATGCTGGATACGATTGCCAAATATCCAGACACGTTTCGTGGTGTTGCCATTATCGATCATGAAAAAGCTGACGCTTCTGAAACGATGAAGAAACTGCAGAAGCAGGGTACGACAGGCTTCCGGCTGTATGCGGACGCCGCTGCGACCTCGCAATGGCTCACTTCAAAATCGATGGCTGCGATGTGGAAAACCGCAGCCGAAAACGGACAGGCAATCTGTCTGCTGGCGAATCCTGATGCACTCCCCAACATTGAAAAGCTTTGCCGAAAGTTTCCCAAGACAACAGTGGTCGTTGATCACTTCGGGCGAATTGGTGTTGATGGCACGATTCGATCCAAAGATCTCGACAACCTTTGCCGACTCGCTCAACAGGAAAACGTATATGTCAAAACTTCGGCCTTCTATGCTCTCGGGAAAAAGCAGCCTCCTTACGAGGACCTGGGGCCGATGATCAAGCGACTCCGCAATACATTTGGTGCAAAACGACTGATGTGGGCCAGCGACTGCCCATTTCAGGTTGAAAACAACCATACATATGCCGCATCCATTGCCCTGATCAAAGACAGGCTTGATTTCCTGACCGACGAAGACAAGGACTGGATGTTGAGTAAAACGGCCCAACATGTCTACTGGAGTTAGTGATTTAATCTCATCTGCCATGGACCGAGCCGTATTCGAAATGATATCCGTATTTTGCTCGTGATCTTAAATGCAGACCGTAGGTTAAAAAGATGTGATGACTAAGCCGATTGTGAAGTTCTCTGGTGCGTGGTCAACGTAATTTGTACCCGTTATTACCAAAGAAAAGCATCACGATGAATTTTACCTGTTTCGACCTTCACAAGCCGTTTAAGACTTTT
>DOCI01000227.1:982-9967 GCA_003503535.1 Planctomycetaceae bacterium | reverse complement strand
ATTCATCGAGAACTGATGAAAACGCAGGGTACGCTGTTTGGACGTAGTTTCTGGTCTCGCGGATATTGAGTGAGCACGGTTGGTCTGGGTGAAATGATGATTCGTCGTTACATCCAAGAGCAAGCAAAGCACGAGCGTGACCCGGAACGGGGATTGTTTGACAACGAAAATTAACCATAAACCCAACGGCCCCCATTTAGGGGCCTTCCTCATACCATCAGTTCTACTGGTGGTTTTGATTTCCGCTTCGTTTATTTCTCTCTACATTCTTCTTCGCAGGTCTATTCCGATGAGTCTGGGACGACGGAAATCTCAACGGCAGCAGGAACTGTTTGTTCCTACTCAGGAGTTGCCGAAAACTCCTCGGCATGTGTTTTACGAACGCTTAAACCGGTTGCTGGCCGAGCATAACTTCGATGCGTTTCTCGAAGAACTCTGCTCGCCGTATTACACCGCTGTCTCAGGACGACCGGGTGTGCCGCCGGGGGTTTACTTTCGGATGCTGCTGATCGGCTATTTTGAAGGGCTCGATTCTCAACGCGGGATCGCGTGGCGATGTGCCGACAGTTTTTCGCTACGAGAATTCCTCGGCTTCAAAATCACAGAATCGACACCCGACCATTCTTCGCTGACTCGCATCCGCAAACGGTTGCCACTCAGTGTGCACAATCAAGTCTTTACGTTTGTACTCAAGATCGCCAGCGAAGAACTCTCGTTGACGGGCCTGGATATCGGCGTCGACTCCACAATGATCGAAGCCAACGCGGCCATGAAAAGCATTGTCCGCAAGGAGACCGGAGAAGACTGGAAAGAATATCTCAAACGATTGATGATTGAAACGGGTGAAATCGAAGAGGATGACAAGCCGACCGATGAAGACCTTCGACGCTTTGATCGCAAACGATCCAAAGACGGCGAGAAGAAAGTCTCGAATACCGACTGGGAATCGCCGACAGATCCGGACAGTCGCATTGTCAAAATGAAGGATGGACGGACCCATTTGGGTTATAAACTCGAGCATGTGATCGATTTGGAGACCGAACTGATCCTGCAAGCCGGAGTGCATCACGGCACCGATCATGACACACAAACGCTGGTTGGCAATGTCGTCTCGGCTCAAGTCAATCTGGATGAGGCCGATACGGATGCAGAGATTATGAATGTCGTGGCCGACAAGGGGTATTACAAAGCGGAGGTACTGACACAACTGCAGTGGATGGAGTTGACAGCTCACATCCCAGAGAAATCCAACGCAACAAAACTCTCACGATCAGCCCCTCATTACTGGTCGCGGCTCATGAACCGCCTGGAGACCCGCAGTCGTCGTGGCCGGAAGAAACAGCGATTACGAAGCGAGCGAGTGGAACGCAGTTTTGCTCACTGCTGCGAAACCGGCGGAGCGAGACGAAGTCACCTGCGAGGACTCGAAGAGATCCGCAAACGCTACAGCATCCACGCGGCTGCGCGAAACCTGAGTCTGGTCCTTAGAAAACTACTGGGAGCAGGCACCCCACGAGGTTTGATGGGACTCTGGCGGCGTTTTACCTCGATATTTCGAGTTGAGCTACTCCAGAAACTGATCTCAGTGTGCAGAGAAACTTTCGACAGGCTTCAGACCAACCTGAAAACAAATTTCCGAACTCAATTTGGAATTCACAAAAACGAAATCTTGTATCAAGTCAAAACGACCTGTTAAGACAAATTCAATGGGCTGCTAATCAGCAGGGTGAAATTGATATAATATGTTTTCATTTACATTTCGATTATGGGATTATCGATTGAGAATTTTCTAGTTGTTTCTGGGAAGACAAAGGCCTGCGAACTTTCACGTTGCTTAAAATCGAAATGCGATTGTTTTACAAGTTTGTTTTTGGTCGGCACACTGAGATTTACAATGTTAAGAGGTTTTTTCGTGTATGATTTTCATGGAATCATTTTAAATTGCTGACCGAATGAGATTTCACCGCAATGTGTGGGGTCCGAGTGCATTAGATATATACACACATGCAGTATTCAAGAATATTCAGCACTGTCGAAACCAATTGTTTTTGCGCTCTCGATCACAAAATCCTTCAGCAAATATGGCTTCCGCTGACCACCTTTGGGATTCTTAATCTTTGACTTACTCCACTTCTCGTCCCGCAGCCACCGAAAGAAAGTTGTCGGGGTGACAATCGTGATCAATTCCTCGATCGCTCTCCCGATTCCCTTGCACAGTTTGATCAGTTTCTGGCGTTCGTTTGCTGTCGTGTGAATCTGCCCTGGGATGCGAGCCCGCAGAATTTGGTTCTCGGCTTTCAGATATTCCACATATTTGACTAACTCTCGATCGGTTGCAGATGCGATCATTACGAAAAGCGGGTGGAAAAACTTTGCCATTTCGGTATTGTCCTTAGATCGTATTCTGCAGTGTAGAGCACATTCATTGAGTGCACCATGGAAAGGCACTGAGCTCTTGCAGGTGTATTAACGACGGCATGTTGACAAAGATTTCAGGAGCAACACGGGAAGCCCTCTTTGATGATGGGTGACGGCCGTCAACGGACATCCCACGAGGGACAGGTTCGGTCAGAGAGGGTGGCGGAGAGGCCCGTAGTACTGAGGACGCTGGGTAATGCCAGCCGAGGAAAGGGGCTTTGGCAGGAAACGGAGCAGGACATGTGGTGCGGGATCAGGAGATTGGCGTGAGCCTAGTAACTCCCATTGAGATTCAGAAACTGCAGCGAGTGCTCCACTTCAAAGCGAAGGGATCAGGTATGGGCAGAAGCATCAGACTTGTAGCGGCGTCCGGGCGACCTTGTCGTCCACACGCGCTTACATGGTGAGTTGGGCCTGGTTCGTCTCCGGGCTCGCTCTCCCCAAATCCCGTGGGCTGACGATTCGTGAATGTTTCCTGCGAAAGCCGGATGCGGGAAATCCGCACGTCCGGTTTGACGAGCGGGAGATGGAAACGGAGTATGGTTGGGATACTGATGCACCGACAACCGAAAGGGTCGGCAACAGATAGACCCAACCTAACCCGCCGCGCCACCTCTCGACTCTGCACTGGATGAACTGCGATTGACAATTGAAGCAGAGTATATATATTATAGAGCATATGAAAGTCTGTTTGCTCCCACTTCTGATTTTTGCGATTCTGGTTTGCCCGTATCGCTGCATGTCTGTGATCGCTAGTCACAGTTATGATGAGGGAGTGAACATTCAGAAAACCTGCTGTTGCTGCTCTCAGAAAAGCACTTCGGAAAGCTCTGATAAGAGCCCCTCATCACCCGAAAATAATGACTCATGCTCAAATTGTCTCTGTCATGGAGCGGTCGTTACTGCTGACAATTTCGATCTCGATGTTGCAGGCATGATTGACGTTATCGCGTCGCTGCAACTCATTCTGAGTCTACAACTCTCTGCAGTGGAGGATTGTCGTGGACACTGGAACGAGTCTCCGCCCGGCTCTCCTTTGAGCGGATTGACTCTCTGTATTCAGCACCAGTCGCTGCTGATCTAATCTTGCTTTCTGGGCATCGCTTACGCCCACTGTCGTATATCGACAATCACACAGCCTATATAGCGGCCATTTGAAGAAAATCTCGTGGTCGATCTCTCTTCATGCACGCGCTATCAGAACAGTGTGTTTTGAATGTCAATCCAATGGTCCAAGTATGATTCGCGTTGGTAGATCCTAGACTCTCATGATAGGAAATGTTTTATGATACGCTCGTTTAGTTGCACGTTTCTTGCTTTGTTTGCTGGTCTACTCATATTAACTACTCCTGATTTAGTATTGGCTGGTGAGCCTGTACGTCCCACAGTTGTGCATGTCGACGAGATGTGCGGCGGCTGCGTGAAGAAGGTTCATCGTCGTTTTGACGACGATGAAAAGATTGGCCGCGTTAACTGTAATGTCGATGAGAAAACCGTCACGTTTTATCCGGTTAAAGAAAAATCCTTCACTGCTCGTTATTTGTGGGTGGAAATGGATGAGATCGGTAAGACGCCAATTAAGCTGGTCGGTCCTGAAGGCACTTTCAGCTCAAAACCTGGGAAATAGGAAAGTACCTGAATGTCTCGTAAACGATCACTCCCTTGGGAATATGGCGTTCGTAATTTGATGCGTCGTCCTACAAGGACGTTGTTGACGCTGGGGGCGCTCTCGACTGTGATTCTGCTGATCTTCGTGGTCGTCGGTTTCATTCGTGGACTGGAACGCTCACTGGCTGTCAGTGGAGATCCCTCAGTCGTTCTCGTGTATTCACTGGGAGCAGAAGAAAATATCGAAAACTCCGCAGTCCCCGCACGCACCCCATCGTTACTTAAAGCCAGTTTGGATGGCGTTCAGCAACGGTTCGGCGTCGATTACATTTCGCCCGAACTTTATCTCGGCACAAGAGTGCAGACAGGCGATGACCAGAAGGGGGGACTTGGATTGATCCGGGGCGTCACCCAGACGGCACCACTTGTCCGGCGGAACGTTCGACTTACAGAGGGAAACTGGCCTGGTCCAGGCGAAGTGATCGCTGGCAAACTGGTAGCCGCCAAGCTCGGTTGTCCACCAGAGCATCTGGCAGTCGGACAGCAGATCACGATTGAGAAGAAATCGTGGACGATCAGTGGCCGTTTCTCGGCGGGGGGGGCAGCTTACGAGTCTGAAATCTGGTGTCGACTGCCCGACTTTCAACAAGCATTGAAACGACAGGACATTAGTGTTGTAGCGATGGCTCTGACACCAGAGTCCTCTGCTGCAACTGTGACTCTGTTTTGCAAAGAACGAACTGATCTGGAATTGCAGGCGGTCGGCGAAGTCGAGTACTACGCTTCATTGCAGCAGCACTACAAACCGATGCGAATTCTCGCCTGGCTGGTAGTACTACTCGTATCCGGAGCAGGGGTCTTTGCCGGCTTGAACATGATGTATGGTGCAATCGCCGGACGGATTCGAGAGATCGCCACGTTACAGGCCGTCGGTTATCGTCGGCGAGCAATTCTGATGAGCATCCTGCAGGAAGGAGCGTTACTCGCAGCTGCGGGATCGCTTCTGGCTGCCACAATAGCTCTCCTGTTTATAAATGGAGTCGCAGTCCGCTTCACGATGGGGGCATTTGCACTACGAGTCGATGGCGTTTGCCTGCTCGTCGGTTGCGGCGTGGGACTGCTGCTGGGAATTCTGGGGGCGTTGCCTCCAGCCATCAAAGCTCTGCGACTACCGGTTGCAGAAAGTTTGAAAGCAATTTGAATCACTGTCTTTAACAATCTCCGCAGGGGGATAATTTTCAACGAATTGAAAGGAAGATCATGAAAAAGGAATTTTTCAGCCTGTTCGGCTTCGCCACACTTTCGGCAACACTGCTCATCGGATGTGCGGAGCAATCGGGTAATTCAACAGCATCGTCTGGAAAACCAGACAGCACTTATCTTGCCAACACAGAGCCGCAGGGGGCACTGCCTGTGGGTGAGGCACGGGAATCAAGCCAGGACAAGCAAGATATTGTCCTTGTGGGACGAATCGGCGGTTCATCGAAACCATTCATTGATGGACTGGCGGCATTCACAATCGTCGATCCCAAAGTGCCTTACTGCTCGGAAGATGAAGGCTGCCCCACTCCCTGGGATTACTGTTGCGAACAGAATCAGGTGAAGGAAAACATCGCCACGGTGAAGGTCGTAAATACGAAGGGCCAACCGGTCTCTCAGGATGCCCGAGAGCTGCTGGGGGTGAAAGAACTGAGCATGGTGGTAGTTCATGGCACAGCTCAGCGTGATGACGACGGCAATTTATCCGTACTCGCGGACAAGATTTATGTGAAAGAGTAACTGAACGAGAAGGTTTGGAACCGCCCATTTTATTGGAATCAGAAAATGACATCAGCAACAAGACCTCAACTCGACCTGCGTGAACTTGCACTCGATCGACTTGGAAAATCGACCGCAGAGCCCAAAGTACGTCGCAAGCCAATCCTCACGAGGTACTTGATTCCCGGCGGTATTCTGTTGGGATTTGTTGCCTTGTTGTCCGTTGCGGTCAGTGAGCAACTGATGCCAAGGCACAAAGTCACTGTCGTTCCCGTGGTGGTTCGCCGAGCAGAAATACAGCAGCAAGGGACGCCATTGTTTCAGGCCGCAGGCTGGGTCGAACCGCGACCAACAGCCATCAATGTAGCTGCTCTAGCCGAGGGAGTTCTTGAAGAACTGCTCGTGGTGGAAGGGCAGTCTGTTGAACAGGGAGAACCAGTTGCTCGATTGATCAACATTGATGCCCAACTCGCACTGCGGCAGGCGCAAAATACACTGCAGTTGAGGAAAGCGGAACTTGAAAGCGCCGAAGCTGATTTCAAAGCAGCAGAGCTTCGAGTGAAATATCCTGTTCATTTGGAAGCGACTCTGGCGGACGCCGAATCATCGCTGGCGCAGGCCAAAACGAATCTGGCGAAATTACCCCATCTGATCAAATCCGCCGAAGCTCGCTTACTTTATACACGGCAGAATTATGAAGGAAAGCACGCGGCTGAGGAAGCAATCGCCGGTCGGCTGATCCAGCAGGCGCTTTCAGAATATTCCGATGCCGGGGCACAACTGGCAGAACTCAAACAACGGGGCCCCTATCTCGAAAAGGAAGTCGCCTCACTGGAGAGAAAAGTCGCGGCGATGAGTTCTCAACTTGATCTTTTGATTGAAGAATCGCAGCAACTCAAAGATACCCGCGCCAAGCAGCAGTTTGCGGAAACGCGTGTGGTCGAAGCCGAACTTGCAGTCGAAAAAGAACAACTGAATCTGGATCGTACAACCGTTCGCAGTCCAGTCGCGGGACGTGTGTTGAATCTCGTGGCAAGTCCCGGTTCGCGCGTGATGGGAATGGAATCGTCGTCGGGGCAAAGTTCCAGCACAGTCGTCACGATGTATGACCCGTCAAAATTACAGGTTCGGGCCGATGTCCGTCTGGAAGATGTTCCGCTCGTTCTGCCAGGACAGCCAGTCGAAATTCAAACGGCTTCATCAAAAGATCCGATCAAGGGACGGGTTCTGTTACCGACTTCTAGTGCGAACATTCAGAAAAACACACTGGAGGTGAAAGTAGCGGTCGAGGATCCTCCGTCCAACATTCGGCCCGAGATGCTCGTCACCGCGACCTTTCTGGCACCAGCGACACCGGATTCACTACAGGCAGACAAACAGGAAACAGAGCGACTGCTCATTCCGCGAGACTTGATCGTCAAGTCGGAAGGGGGAACCTCGGTTTGGATCGTGACTGCCGACAGGACAGCAGAGTTGCAACAAATCACGCTTGGCAAGGCAGGTACGGAAAAACTTGTGGAAGTCACCAGCGGACTCGATCCAACTTCTAAAGTTATCGCTACTGGACAACAGAGTCTCAAGGCTGGTGCTGCAGTGGATGTTGTCGATGAAGCTTCTCTGGGAAACTGATAGACCGATCGCTGAGCGATCATAGAAATAAAGGTACATCCATGATGGCACTTGTTGAAATTCGTAATCTCTCAAAGTCGTTTAGCAAAGGAGGTGAAGTCATCTCTCCGTTGAAGGACGTCGATCTAGATATTGAACAGGGCGATTTTGTTTCGCTCATGGGACCGAGCGGGACAGGGAAAAGCACGCTGCTGAATCTCATCAGCGGCATCGACAAGCCGGACCAGGGAACGATTGTTGTCGATGGGGTGGAGGTGACGAAGCTCTCCCGCAGTAAACTGGCCGACTGGCGGGCGGCTAATCTCGGCTACATCTTTCAGACGCACAATTTAATTCCGGTCCTGACAGCTTACGAAAATGTCGAACTGCCGACTCTGTTGCTGCCGTTGACTTCTGCAGAAAGACGGCGAAGGGTCGAACTCGCTCTGGAAGCGGTTGGGCTCAGCGATCGTGCCGATCATTATCCACGTCAGATGTCCGGGGGACAGGAACAGCGGGTTGGCATTGCCCGTGCCATAGTGGCTCATCCTAAGGTCGTAGTCGCCGATGAACCGACCGGAAGCCTGGATACAAAAACGAGCGATCAGATTCAGGTTCTGCTGCAACGGCTAAACCAGGAACTCGATATCACTCTCGTGATGGTAACGCACGACAGTGAAGCATCGCAGATTGCTTCCCGTCAGATGGTGCTCAATGAAGGAAAAATCCTGGAGAGCAACTCCGGTCATTCAAACGGAACCAGTTCCAGTCAACATGTTCAACTGACAGGAGGTCAATAATGTTTCGACTCGTTTCCTACGTTCTCAAAGGAATTTGGCGGCATCGAGCGCGCACGATGCTGACAGTCAGCGGGGCAGCTGTAGCGATGTTTGTGTTCTGCTTTGTCGGTTCGGTTCAAGAGGGACTGGAGCGGCTTACTTCTGATGAAGACGCACAACGCACATTGATTGTCTTTCAGGAAAATCGATTCTGTCCAACGAGCAGTCGTTTGCCAGAGGATTATGCGCGACGAATCGCTGAGATCCCCGGCGTTAAAGATGTGATGCCGGTGCAGGTATGGACGAACAACTGTCGGGCCAGTCTCGATATTGTGGTCTTCAACGGGGCTCCTCCAAAGCAGTTGCAGACTGCTCGTAAACTTAAGTTGACCTCAGGTAGCTGGAGCGAATTCGAAAGTCGCCGCGATGCAGCAATCGTAGGACAGAACGTGGCGATGCGTAGAAATCTCAAGACGGGCGACCAGTTCTCGATTGGCGATCTGGATGTCCAGGTGGTTGGGATCTTCACATCACATGTCCCAGCCGAAGAGAATCTGATTTATACCGGACTGGAGTTTCTGCAGTACACACGCGGTCTTGATTCGGCCGGACTGGTGACCCAGCATGAAGTCCATCTCACCGGGAATGCAGATCCCGATGAAGTCGCATCCTCAATTGACGAAGCACTCCGTGCAGGACCGGTTGCCACCACCACGCGTCGTAAAGGAGCATTTCAGACGAGCACGCTCTCTGACTTGGTCGACCTGATCGGTTTCGCCCACTATCTCGGCTACGCCTGCGTCGGTCTCGTACT
>DOCI01000227.1:359-804 GCA_003503535.1 Planctomycetaceae bacterium | reverse complement strand
ATTCATTGCGGAAAGTCTACTCCTGTGCCTGGCAGGAGGCATCCTGGGAACAGCAGTCGCTCTCGCGATCCTTAGCTGGGGCGGATTGGCAATTGGGGCAGAAGGTGTCACGATAGCCTTTCGACCTTCGATCCATCTGGCAGTTGCAGGCATGCTGGTTTCTGCCATCGTAGGCGTCTTGGCCGGTATCATTCCGGCAATCCAGGCTGCCCGAACTCCTATTGTTATGGCGTTAAGGCAACCCTGATTCCTGCAACTCTCAGATAGACAGTCGGCTCTGAGTCTTGCACTTAATCTTACACTCTCCGTTTACACCTCGGACGAATTATGGCCGCTGCCTCGACAAGTTCATTGTCATTAGCCCGAAACAACTCAATGTAATCGGCCGAGATTTTCAGACGTGGTACAACGATAAATGTTCGCACCCTTTGATATCGATGAAAGA
>DOCI01000227.1:0-141 GCA_003503535.1 Planctomycetaceae bacterium | reverse complement strand
CAACAGGTTTCCACACGGCCAAGCAAGATTTTACAATTCTTCGACCAACTCGCAAAACGCTGTGCTGAGCACAAAGAATCGTTCATTGCTGTCCTCGAGGGATTGATCAAATCGTTTCAGCGGAAGGTGGCTTGAGCAGAT
>DOCI01000322.1:8389-12987 GCA_003503535.1 Planctomycetaceae bacterium | reverse complement strand
CCCCCGCCACCCGGGTTTGATTGTTTTCCATTATCTCTCTGGCACGAACCAGTGTTCTTATCAAATTGTTGAATTTCTCCGGTTTTCATTTGTAATGCGATATAATGAATAAGCAGAATTTTGCTGCTTTTATTTCAGCGATGATCTTTTTGTTAACACTCGTGCATCGGAATGTGGTTTGTTAAGTTTGACTAGATGGACACCCTCACCAGTCAATAATCAAGGAACGAATAAAGATGACTCTCTCCTCACCGAACAGCATGCCTGTAAAATTTTGTCTGCTGATAGCTCTGTTTTTCTTCTCTGCTGCAGTTCCTTTGCAGGTGCAGGCCGATGATCTGCGTGAAGATTCGATTGTCGGGCAGTTGCCGATCGATACACCATTTCTTGCCGTCAGTCGTTTGCATCGGGAACAATACGAGGCGATCAAATCGAATCCTGCGATTCAGAAACTGATTCACCTTGAAGCATTTCAGAATCAATGGAATCGACGCGATAAGAAAAAGTTGCAAGTCACAATCGAGGCTGATGAGGCTCTGGAGATTGAAGTCGAAGGGGATGAGAAATCGGTCGAAGTTGAAGTGGATGTCGATACTCAGAATTTCGATGACTTTTTGAAGGGCTTAAAGAAGACCGAACATGGCGAGGAGGCGTTGGCTTTTCTGAAAGATGCTGCATCTCATGAAGTCTTTGTTTATGGAGATTCCAGCTGGGTAACAATGCCAAAGTCGTTTCAGTTTGTCATAAACACGATGCAGCGATTTTCCGGCTCCAGTTCCGACTTAACCGATGATGAAAAAGCCGCCAAGCTTCTGGAGAAACTTAAAACGCTGCCAATTCAACAGTATCTCAATATTCAATTGCCGAACATTGTCTTTGGATGTCAGGTCGAAGACGAACAGCGGGCACAGAAACTGTTTGGACAACTTAAAGAGAGTCTCGAAGAGCAGCTCGAAAACTCTGATGACGAAGCCGTTCAGGCTTATCGGGATTCCTATCAGGTGCAGATGGTCGATGGTGTTGAATATTTGACGATTAAAATCCCCGGCAGTTGGATTCCGTTTTATTTGATCGATCGCTCACAAATGACTCGCAATCAGGAAGCGTTGCTCGAATTCTTTCTCGATGGAATCCGCAAACGCTCTTTCATCATGGCATTTGGAGTGAGGGACCATTCCGTATTGCTTTCGCTGGGAGGAGATCTTAAGCACTTGAATCGTCCCACGGGAGAAAAACGACTGATTGATCATCCACACATGGCGAAGTTGCTCGAAATGGCTGACCAAAAAGTGACTTCCATCACCTACCTGAGTGAAGCGATGGCTCAAGTCGGTTGGAATAAAGAACGCAATCTCAAGGGATATGAAAACTGGGCACAGGAAATTCGCAGTCAAAGCGAGGAGTCTGAAGGCATTGCCAAAGTCATTTCAGATCAGGCCGCTGAGGATGTCGTGGAATTCGGTCGGGATCTGCAACAATTTCAGGCAAAACCGGGCGCTCATCTCGGCTACAGTCTGATGACGCCTGAGGGTTTGGATCGCGTCAGTTATAACTGGTCGGAACATCCGGAGCGGGATGGCTCACAACCGTTAACAATTCTCGACCATGTCGGAGGTCATCCGATTCTCGTTGTTGCTGGCCGCAAAGCCTATCGTCCAGAAGTGTATGAGTTCCGCTCAAAATGGCTCACACGAACATGGTGGTACATTAATAAAGGAGTACTGGCTTTCTATCCGGAAGGTGCTAACGAACGGTATATCTATGCCGCAATACTGGATCAAATCCGTCCGCATGTCATCGAGTTTGATCGGATCACCCGCGAACTGTTCGTGCCTGCTTTCAACGATGGTCAAGTGGCTCTTGTGATCGATGCAGTCGATTTACGGGACGAGCCAAACGAACTGATCAAAGAAGATTTTCCAACTTATCCTTACTTGCCACAGGTGGGGGTGATCTGGGGGATTTCTGATCGTGAAAAACTCGTCGAGGCCTGCGATGGTTATCGCAAAGCCCTCAATCAATTGCTCGTTAAAGCGAGCGTGATGTCTCCCGACGATACTGATCCTGTCGTGATTCTCAAGCCGACAGCTGATGAAGTCGAAGGGGGAACACTCTATCATCAGGATCTGAAAAAGATGATCGCAGAGGGACAAAATGAAATTCCGATCCTGCCGGTTGGTGTCGTGAGCGACAATCTGGCTGCGATCACGAGTGATAAGAACTTTGCGATGAAAGTTCTGGAATCGAACAAGCTCACTATCGATTCCCCGATTGAAAACATCGATCAGCCGATGTCCTGCTTCAGTCATGTCGATCTGGCTAAGTTATGGAATTTAATGGAACCTTATGCGAAGCAGGGAATTGAGCAACAACTGAAATCGGAAGAAATCAACTCTGACGAGGCGGAAATTTCCCGGGCGATGTGGGACGTCCTCAAGCAGCTGAAATCGGTTTCTTCAACGACAGTCAAAGAAGACGATGCCTGGATCCAACGCAGCCACATTCGATTCGGTGAAGTCGAGGCAAGAGAATCCGAATGAACGAATTGATTCAATGCCATCTGCACTCTTTGCTGTTGCCAGATGTGTGAATATAAAACATGAGCCCTCAGAAAATCCAACATTCTGGGGGCTTTGCTTTATAAAGATGCTCGAAGCCGAATTGCAAAACATGTTCAAAATGATCGAGTGCTCTTAATGACTGTGTGCAATCAATATACAGTTGGAATAAGATTGAGGTCGAAATGATTGGTACATGGGTGGCACGCTCTTAGCAACTCAAAAGGCGTGGTCGTCCGCATTTTCCACGCCCATCACTTCGTTCTGGGACGTGCCACCCAGCAACTTGCTGATACAAAGAGAAATCATGACGGTCAAATAATTGCGCATAGTGATTTCGCACCAGGCATCATACGCCTATCACGCAATCTCTTTCAAAACCTCTTGAGCCGCCTGAATTGTTTTTTCCAGATCTTCCTCGGTATGGGCGTTGGAAATAAACATCGCCTCGTATTGACTGCATGGCAAATAGATGCCGCGGTTGAGCATGCCGTGGAAGTATTTGGCGAATCGCGAGGTGTCGTTCTGGCTGGAGATGCTGTAGTTTTTGACCTCGTGATCATTAAAGAAGAGAGTCAACATACTGCCGACGCGGGCGAGTTGATGCGGGATGCCTGCTGCTTGAGCCGCTGCGGTCAAACCAGCTGCCAGTTTTTCACCCATCAATTCGAGATGCGGATACGGGTTGTCATCGCGAAGTAATTTTAAAGTTGACAGGCCGGCTGCCATGGCGACGGGATTTCCGGAAAGCGTGCCCGCCTGATAAACCGGGCCATCTGGAGAGACTTTCGCCATAATATCTGCTCGTCCGCCGTAAGCACCGACCGGCATGCCCCCGCCGATGATCTTGCCGAGAGCGGTCATATCGGGTGTGATGCCGAACAGACTCTGGGCACATCCAAACGCAACGCGAAAGCCGGTCATCACTTCATCGAAAATCAGCACGGTTCCATGCTTTGTACACAAGTCCCGACAGGTCTGCAGAAATTCCTTATCAGGAATGACGGTTCCCATATTACCGACGACAGGTTCGAGAATGATACAGGCAATGTCGGAACCGAATTTTTCAAAGGTCTCTTCAAGTTGCTGACAGTCATTGTATTCGAGCGAAAGCGTATCCTGAGTACAGCCTTTCGGGATGCCGGGGCTGGACGGAGTGCCCAGCGTGAGGGCTCCACTGCCAGCTTGAACGAGCAGGCTATCGACATGGCCATGATAACAACCGGAGAATTTGATGATGCGATCCCTTCCGGTAAATCCACGGGCGACTCGAATTGCCGACATGGTTGCTTCGGTTCCCGAGTTCACCATGCGGACTTTTTCGAGGGACGGAACGGCTTCACAGAGGAACTCAGCCATTTCAGTTTCAGCTGCACAAGGAGCCCCGAAGCTGGTTCCTTTGGCGAGGGCATCGCTGATGGCCTGCATCACTTGCGGATGTCGGTGTCCGAGAATTTGCGGCCCCCAGGAGCCGATGTAATCGATGTATTGATTGCCATCCAGGTCGTAAAGGTAGGCTCCCTGACCTCGATCAATAACGACCGGTTCCCCGCCCACGGCTCCGAAGGCACGGGCAGGGCTGTTGACACCACCGGGAATGACTTTGCGGGCGCGTTCGATTTGTTGATGACTTAGCGTGTGGTTCATGATGTTTACTTTTTAGATGTCTTGAAAATGGTGTCTATTTTGATTTTTGTTGCGAATGCCAGCCTTCGAAGAGCAGAGCGTCCATGCGTAAGTCCTGGAAGGTTTGATACTGTTTATTGATCTCGCTGACAATCAAACCCGTGTATTGTTTCTTTTCCAGCAATGGCCAAACGGCATACATCAATTCGCGTGAACAGTACATCGGACGATGTTCGTCGGCTCCAGGGATGTAGCCGGGCAGGTGGATGTGGTTGAGTTTATCGGCATGGCGGTCCAGAAATTTTGAGAAGAACTCGACCACTTGAGGCAGAGGAGCATCCTGCAACGTGAATTTCCAGAGGTGTTCGATATCGAGGTTGAGTCCAGGATTTTTATCGGCCCATTCCCAGAACT
>DOCI01000322.1:824-8244 GCA_003503535.1 Planctomycetaceae bacterium | reverse complement strand
CCATTCCCAGAACTGCTCTTCGGTGAGATAGTGGTTCTCGACCGCGAAGCAAATGTCCGGATGCCATTCCTGAATGCTGGCTCCCCATTGATCGAGCATCGGTTGATGAATGACCATCGCTTTGCAATCGAGCCTTTTGTACAGATCGACGCAGGCTTGAGCTGTGTTTTTAGTCACTTTTTTATTGGGGAAATGGGGGACATATTCGATAGGATAGTTTTGGGCCGTTTTAACGATCGCATTGACTTTTGCCAGAATTTCCGGGGTGAGAAAAAACTCTCCATAGCGGAATCCGGCTCGCCAGGCTAAGGATAAGGTGGCTTCGTCGGGGGCGAATTTGGTAGCAATTTTCAGCATATTGAGATCCGCAATGAATGAAATCCTAGTAAAGTTTCATTATCGCGACTTGAAATGATCCTTCAACGGCGGTGACGTTTTTCTTGAGATGTTTCGGTGAGAATAAAATGTAGAGGCGAGCCAAGTCAGCAATGTATTTGTCAGGGCAGTGCGTGGTCTGCAGACTTTGTGCATCAGACCGCTGGTAATGATTGAAACGATTGCGAAGTTTTGTTGACAGAATGCAAACACGGAATCTGTAGGAAAATGTCAACATGTACATTTTGCAGTGAAAACGTGTGTTATGATTGCAACACAGACTGCGTAAACCCGGTTGAAATTGACTTAACACGCGTCAACAAAAGTTGACACAAAATTCAACCAGGGCCAATTGATTGACTCGGGAAGCCTGAAGATTCAGTTGCTTCCACAAACTGGCATCGAGGCCACTATGGATCAGATACAACCTGTTGTTTTTTTAGTGGCGGTCATCGGTTACACCGTTATGACCACATTTTGGGATCAAAAATACTACAAGATTCCCAATAAGCTGACTCTGCCCATGTTTTTTGCGGGGTGGATTTATCAGGGCGTGTTCGATCAGTTTTCGGGACTCGCTGCTGGCGGACTGGGATTTTTAATGGGTTTTGGAATCTTCTTCCTGCTGTGGATGATTGGTTCCGCTGGAGGAGGAGATACAAAACTATTTGGAGCTCTCTCCGTCTGGATGGGCTTCAAATGGTCCTTATACATACTAATCATCAGCACCTTTATCATAATTCTGGTCACCATTTGCATCATGATTGCAAATTTCCTGACGATTGGGCCAAAGCAGATGAAGAAAAAGTTGCTCGCCACAGGTAAACCAACCAAGCCTGGTGAGAAACCGAGTGCAGAAACTATACAACAACGAAAAGATCGTCGAATTATGGCCTATGCTTTACCTATCGCATTCGCCACATGGGGATTGTTGATCATGGCCTACACAGTGGGCTGGCCACCACTCCCGTGGACTTTAATTTGAAAAGACAACTCGGATCATCGACATGATATCAAATCGTAAGCGAACAACCCGAAAAGGCTTCAGCAGTATGGAACTGGCATTAACACTGCCAATTCTGATGCTGCTCCTGTTCGGTCTTTTCGAGTTCTCGATGCTGTTTTTCGCAAGAGGAACTGTTGTTGAGGCCAGTCGGGTGGGAGCCCGGGCGGCGACTTATCCGGGAACGACGGAAGAATTTATTCAGGAATCTGTGATGCAGTCGCTGGGGCCGAAAATGGCTCGGAATGCGGTTGTAAAAGCAGAAATGGGAAAATATGCCGGCGATCCGTGTGTGGTTGTCGTCAAAGTGCCAATGGGTGTGGCCTCGCCAGACCTGCTTTGGCCAGTAGGATTCAGTTTGAGTGATCAATATCTGATCGCTGAAACGGTGATGCAAAAAGAATAATTGAATATGACTCAGGCTTTCGCGATGGAGCTGAAAGCCAATTCGGCATGGACGAAATAAGCTTGGGAACAGCCGGAATTCGGCAATACAATGGGGAACAATTGTCTGACTTCAATGATCAGACAGCCTTTTTGGAATCGGAGAGGGGATCGTGAGAGTACTAACACCAGCCTTAATTACGTTGCTGATGCTCGGCGTCATCGGCCTGCTTGTCTTCTTTTATATCGTTAAGACCTTTTTCTGGGGCGGCGAAGCACCAGAACCGGTCAGCACCGTGCGAACAGTGCCCATGGCCTCTGCAGATATTCCTGCAGGAACTTACATTACAAGCGATCACATTGTGAACGGTCGTCTGGACGAATCGAAAATGACTCGCGAAACAATCCTGAACAAGGACGCGATTATTGGTCGATACGCTAAGAAGGATATTCCGCAGGCTCAAGCAATTGAAACCAATCAATTGTACGCACCTGATGAACGGCCTCCTCTAAAGATGAATCCAGGCATGCGAGCCCTGACGATTGGATTGGGCAACAGTTCCGACCTGGTCGATGGCTTGATCAAACCAGATGACTACGTCGATGTGCATCTTTCCATCAACGATAACCAGGGAGATGCACGCTACCGTGGTGGATTCACGATGACGATGTTCAAGGGTGTCCGCGTATTGGCCATCAATCGAATGACTCAGCGAACCGACCTGTCTCGTGGTGCAAATACCATCACATTCGAAGTCACACCGATGCAGGCCAACATCATGCTCGAAGCACAGAAGCATGGTGAGATTGTCGTGACATATGCTCCCGACGGACCAGGTTCTGGAGGTGTCGATGTGGCGGAAGCCGATCGGGCTTACTTCGAAGAAATCCTGGGACTGCCAGAACCACCAGAAAAGGATAAACCTTTCCTGACAGAAATCTGGCGAAGAGGTTCCCGTTCGGTCATCGGTTATGGTGATGAATGGGACGGTGACTGGGATGACGATTACAACCGAGCCACTCCTTGGATTGAAACCCCAGGCTGGGCACCACCGAGAAATAATAATGGTGGATATGGAAACGGATATCGGGGACGAGGCGGCTACAACGGCTATCGTGGAACTCAGGTTTCACCACCAACGCCCAGCAATCCCGAAACGCAACAGAATCCAAATACAGTGAATTCTCAGTTGCGTTCCAACGGACGTCTGAACCCGTCTGCCTAATCTCACGTATATGTCAGAGCCGGTGAACTCCGGTTCTGACGATCCCCGTGAAAACATGGCAATTCCAGAATTTCTATCGTGATTCATTTTTAGAACCCGGTAAAATTGGATAAGCCTGAAGAAACTTTTGATTCCCAGAAATGCTTGCGGCCCGTCATTCCGTTCCCAAGCAAAATTTGATCATCAATACAATGAGGCGATTGTGAAAACGCAACCTTCCAACCAGAACAACAATTCGACGCGACGCGGTACGCTGTTGCCGGCGATTGCGTTCTCGTTGCTGGTCGTTGCCGCTGCCTCGGCTCTGGTGATGAACAAATTATGGATAGACGCAGCCGAAATTGAACTTCAGAATGTCGCCGAAGCCACTGCCCTGGCAGCGGCTGGTGACTATCTGGGTGATGAACTTCTCAAACCTGGATTCGATGCCGATGCTGCTGTCGAACAGGCCAAACAACGAGCCGCCCAAGTCGCTGCCAGCAATCTGGTTGGTGGTCAGCCGGTCTCTCTGACAATTACCGGTGATGACACCGATATTGTGTTTGGTCGTCGTGTCGACAATGGCATCGACCCCGAAACGGTCTTTCTACTCACAAACAAAAATCCTTCTGTCGTCGAAGTGCGGGCCAGCCGTTCTCGCGATTTAGGGAACCCGATCAATCTGTTTTATCCCGGCGTGACCAAACGGGCTTATGCCGATGCGACCATGATTGTTGAAGTCACTTTCGATAATCATATCGATCATTTTGTTGCGGCACCGGCACGACCGATTCCCGCACTCCCGCTGGCCATACTGGCGAATGATCCTCTGGGCAAACGAACCGATACCTGGGCCAACATGATTGAAGCAGCAAACGGAGCTGATGAATACGCATACAATGAAGTCACACATGAAGTCGTAAAACAGTCCGACGGAATCCCGGAGATCACCCTCCGGTCTGTCCCGCTGAAATCGGATCCACTTAAAGGCAACGTTCAGTTGCTCGATTTCAATAATGAGCTGAACGATCAGAAAATCATTCAGCAGATCAACAACGGATTGACTCAACTTGACATGAAACCCTGGAATAATCGGTTACAGGCTCAGGAAGAAATGCAAATAACCGGACTGGGCAATATTACGACACCCATCCAGTTCGCAATGGAATCTCAAATCGGTCAACAGAGGTTGTGTCTATTGTATAATCAGGCCACTGCAATAGACGTTCCCGGCTGGACCTCATTGAGTTGTGAAGGTGTTGTCGCTATTCGAATTTTGAGGGTAATTCCTGAATCAGGCGAAGCGGCTACCGTTATTGTTCAACCGACCGTACTGACGACCAAGTCTGCAGTGCTGACTCAATTCTTTAATGAGATGGCCGACTACCCGAATCTGCCACCAAACCTGGCCAGGATGATGATAGAACCAAAAACGAACGAACCCAACAAATATGTATATAAGATTTATGTCAGCCGGTAATCACTCTTTAATGTGAATGGATCGGTTGAAGAGATATTCAGGACAGGTTACCAGCCTGCCCTACCAGCGATAAGAAAATATTTAATTTGACGAGTGCGTCAAAACAGAATCGTTATTGAGGAAGATTGATCATGGCGACTATGACTGAAGCCGATTACGACTACGAATCCAATGCAGAATCCAAACGTGCGTTTCAACAATTGAAAACACGTCTGCATCGTCAAATGATCGATGCGATGGATTTGTCAAAAGCAGGCAAACTTCCTGAACACGAACTTCGTAAACAATTGCGAGCCCTGGCCGCACATCTGTGTGACATGCACTCCGCCTATCTGCCCGAATCGGAACGGGAACAGATGGTCAACGAGATCATGGACGAGATGTACGGCTTCGGTCCCCTCGAACCATTGATGAACGATCCGGAAGTCAGCGATGTGCTGATTAACGGTGCCGACACGGTGTTCGTGGAACGACGCGGAAAACTGGAACGAACCGATGTTCGTTTTGCCGATAACAATCACCTGCTACATCTGATTCAACGACTCGTTGGTCGTGCGGGGCGACGTATCGACGAAGTTTCGCCGATGGTCGATGCCAAACTGCCAGACGGTTCTCGTCTGCACGCTGTCATCCCGCCTCTTACGAGCAAGGGACCAACGCTTTCCATTCGACGATTCAGTAAAACAGCTGTCGAATTTGAAGACATGGTTCGATCTCGAACACTCACTCGTGAGATGGCCGACTTCCTGATCGCCTGTGTAAGAGGCCGAATGAATATTCTGCTCAGCGGTGGTACCGGTGCCGGTAAAACGACGATGCTCAACCAGCTTAGCCGGTTCATTCCAATGACCGAACGAGTTTTGACCATCGAAGAAACTGCCGAGCTTCAGTTACGACAAACCGATGTTGTCAGTATGGAAACCCGCCTGCCGAACGTGGAAGGCAAAGGGGGAATTTCTCAACGCGAACTGCTGCGAAACTCGTTGCGTATGCGTCCGGATCGGATCATCGTCGGCGAAGCTCGTGGTAGTGAAGTGCTGGAAATGCTCCAGGCGATGAATACGGGTCACGACGGTTCGATGAGTACCGTTCATGCCAACGACACCCGCGATGCACTCGATCGTCTGGAATTGATGATCGCGTTGTCCGGTGCCGATTTGACTCCGACAGTTGCCCGACGATACATCGCCTCTGCACTCCAGATTCTGGTACACGTTTCTCGATTGAGCACTGGCGAACGTAAAGTGATGCGTATCTCTGAAGTGGCTGGAACTCGTGAAGGGGAATACAATGTGGAAGACATATTCGTCTACCGTATGACCGGAATCAGTTCAGATGGGAAAGCCGAAGGGGCGTTCTATGCGACGGGTTATGAGCCGGAATGTATTCGTCGCATGACGACTCTGGGCCACGATGTATCGATGGACCTGTTCACTGCACGTGAGTTGATCGCAGGTGGTGAGTATATTGTTCAGGAAAAGAACTGAATTACTATCGGCAAAAGCCGATAGGTTCGGGCCGTAAGCTACGGACCATAGTCCTCACGCTCACATGCCCTGATGAAAATATAGAGATCGATTGACGTAGGACAGGCTTCCAGCCTGTTTAAGAAAGTCTGACAAAATTTAAAAGCAATTTATACACGAAAGTCATTAAAACAAGGGTGGCGGGGGTGCTCTCGAAGAGAAGCCCCCGGATCGTAAAACTTTCGGGGTCTTCCGCTGAAGCAGAGCGCCCCCGCCACCCAGATTGATTTTGACATAATCAAGTATTACCAGACGATCGAAGTTTAATAGATGATAAAGACAGGCTGGAAGCCTGTCCTACAAAATTCTGAATGAGATCTGGGGGCTCACTTCGTTCGACCCCAGCCACCCTCGTTCTTATCAATGACTGCTGAGACAACCGTTCGTGAATCGTTCACGAGTGGAACATCTTCGACAGGAATCGAAAAGGTTGCCGCAATGGCTACAGGATATTCACAACCGAGTCAAATCAAGTCGCGCCCCGAATTCGCTGACATTCTCAAGCCGCAGGATCAATTTGCGACTTCCGATGACACCGGCAGATTGAACGGGATTAATACGTGGTTTGATCGACTGATGATTCAATCGGGTTTACCGATTTCTCCAATGGCCGCCCTTGTGTTATGTGGTTGGCTTTCTATTGCGATGGGCATTTTCATATTCGTTGTATTGGAAGACCCAATTGCAACGGCTATTGGAGTACTGCTTGGTTTTGCGATTCCGATTGCAATCCTGATGGCGATGCGATCGCGTCGACAATCGATGATTTTACGACAGATGCCCCCGATGATTGATGAACTGGCCCGAGCAGCCCGTACGGGACGGAGTCTGGATCAGTGTCTGGAAATAGTGGCGGAAGATACCCCTGCTCCGCTGGGCGATGAAATGGATCACTGCGTTCGTAAATTGCAGATGGGCGTGACCATGAATGAAGCCTTGTATGAACTTCCGGAACGAACAGGTGTGAATGGCCTGAGAATTCTGGCGACCGCATTGAGCGTTCACCAGCAGACCGGGGGAGATCTGGTTCGAGTTCTGGAGCGACTTTCGAAAACACTTCGCGATCGATCGATGTTCCTGGGACGTTTGCGAGCGATTACAGCAGGTAGCCGGGCGACGGCTATTTTGATGATCCTGTTGCCACCAGCGATTCTGGCATTCTTCATTTTCCGCGATCCAAATTACCTGAGCAGACTGATGAATTCTGATTGGGGCTTCTTCATCACGATGATGGGAATCTTTCTGGAAATCGTGGGAGCGATCTGGATCTGGAGAATTCTGGGAAACACTCAGAACACATAGTAAAACAAGTTCTCTCTCCCTCAGGGAGAGACGGCATTGATCTATTCTCTCTCTGGGAGAATGAGTAGGTGAGGGGAAATCGACATCTTATTGAATGAGAACGTCGAAGAAATCCCCTCATCCGGCCTTCGGCCACCTTCTCCCC
>DOCI01000322.1:0-757 GCA_003503535.1 Planctomycetaceae bacterium | reverse complement strand
GCCTTCGGCCACCTTCTCCCCAATGAGAAGGAACAACAATACAAAGCGAATTTCGTAACAAACCGGCTCAGCCATTTGGATGACGATTATGAATATCCGAGAATACTTACAACAGACCGAATTTGCAGGCACGACTCTATATCAGATCGCGATCTGGATTTTCATTGCTGCTTGCGTCCTGTTGGCCATCATGCTCTTGAGACGATTGTTTCGCTGGATCACAGGTGGTTCTTCTTCGAAGTCGACTCCTGCCACAAAGACACAGCCTCTACCAGAGATGCAACGGGATCGCGATCAGCCTGCAGTGACCTTGACTTCAGACGATTCTCGGCAATCATTTGCTCGCTCTGCTGATTCCCTGCTTAAAGATGAAACCAGTGGCGATCAACGAGTCCTCGCACCAGCTGAGGATTCCATCTTCCGCGATGAACGCGATGAAATCGATGAACCAATGCCGGTGCTTTCATCCGAAGAGTCGATGGTGAAAGAATCGTCTCAACCTCAACGTACTTTCCAGGTCGCTTCCTCCAAAGAAACCCGAGAGTACACAGGCAAACAACGAAGCTGGACATCACGCTCTCTGTTTGGGAAACCGATCACAGGCCAGCAGGTCGATTTACCACGAGTCAGTTCCAGTGACATTCCATTTGCTGATCGCGGTGACTATCGATATGGGTCAAATTTAACACCCGCACTTGCTTCATTGATGCCCGAAACCGACGAGCGAAAAGCGGCACTGAAGAAAGATCTGATTCAG
>DOCI01000069.1:4092-4991 GCA_003503535.1 Planctomycetaceae bacterium | reverse complement strand
CAGGCAGTGCCTGACCTACACCGTTTGCAATTACAAATTGACAGTCAGCATATAAAGCAGGAGCAGCACACCGAGCAGGAATACGGTGATTTGTACAAACAGACGGACCGCTTTGCGGAGAATTGCGGACGTATCTTCGAAACGACTGGCGCTGTAAACCAGAGAAATGACGGCTGTCATCGGGAAGATATAGAATAAAACGGGAATGCTCATGCCTGTAGTGCTTTCAGCGAATTGTGATCGTTGAACATCATCTCAAAAGAGGTCCACTTAAGTTGAGGCTGGTTTCGGCTCGTCTTCCTGAACGACGCGCGGACGAAATCCGTAAGCGGGGCCTTCGAAGGCATCCCAGATGCACAGGATATTTAGTAAGCCTGCGATCCAGGTAAAGACCATCGCCAGTTCCCAGCGTTTGCCGAGCCGGGCGTTTAAATCGCGGAGTTCTTCATCCTGTAAGGGAACCTGATACCAGTCCAGGAATGGACGTTCGGCATATCCGAGCAGACGCGACCCCGGTGCGAGATTTCCAGCAGTGACATTCTCGACGCGCATGAATACCTTCCGCTGAGGACTCGCTGAGACCTGCGGCCCTAAAGTCAATCGATCCTGCCCCGGCTCAAATTCTGCCAGTTCCACCTCAAACGGTTCTCTCGTCTCTTCAACAGTTCCCGATAAGGTTCCGCGAATCTCAGGGCCCAGCATGCCGGGCTGTTTCTGCAATTGAATCGTTCCGGAGACTGTCGAACTCTGTCCCGGCTCACCTGTGATTGTGCCTTCAAAGTGCGAATTCAGAGTTCCTTCGAGGCTGGAATCACTCTGTGAGGCTTCAAACCGTTTGGATTGAATCAGAGCGGGCATCGTCGAAATTCCGAGCAGGACCTGGGAAAGATATCCATAAT
>DOCI01000069.1:1853-3968 GCA_003503535.1 Planctomycetaceae bacterium | reverse complement strand
AATTCCGTTTGCGGAAAATCTGATCTTCCCGCTGCTCGTAATAGGCGGAATAAACGGGGCGCCCTTCACCCAGGGCTACGCCATAAAAGAAGGAGCCGAGGATACAAAAGCTGAAAATAAAGGCTTTGACATAACGCCGCTGATAAAACTGACCAGCCCCCGGAATGAGCCACGATAGCAGCGCAGCCAGCCAGGGAGTTTTCAGATCAATCGTTTCAGGAGTTGAGGCAGGTTTATGGGCAGACATACAGACTCAGTATCAGTCAAAAATTAGGGTATTTTCACTCTCATTCACAACGAAATTGGAGTGAATTGTAGGAAGAATCTGGCAGGATTGATACAGTGAAACCCATTCTAATGGTTTCTGACCTCGCATGGGAACGCACGATAATCGTCGAGATATTGCTAATGCGGGGTGTTGCTGAGTATTGTAAATTTATTCATGGGGAAATCATAAGTCAGTACGACTACGATTGAAAATACGTTGGAGTATTAAGCGATTTGTTTTGGGAGAGGTAGAAATGAAATCCATACCAGACTCAAATCTGTGGATCGGTAATGCAGGTGATGTTCGAAATCTGCAGGAAATTCGGAAGCTGGATATTCGAGCAGTTTTTCTGTTGGCTTACGAAGAACCGATCTTCAATTACCCTCGTGACCTGACTGTGATCCGTCTTCCGTTACTCGATGGCGGCGAAAATGATTTTTTCAATCTTGAGATCGCCGTAAGATCTCTGACCAGCTTGATCCGAAATGATATCCAGACTCTGGTGACATGCAGCATGGGAATGAGCCGCTCACCAGTCATTGTTTCTGCAGCGTTGGCGACACATCATTCGCAGCCATTTGATGAAGTGTTGACATCTGTTTGTAGATGCATGCCGAGTGATGTTTCACCAGCGTTTTATCAATATGTACGATTACACATCGACGAAATGAGATGAATGGACTTCCCCAAGAATAGTCGGCCTGGATTCTCGTTTCTAAACGGACAAACTCTTTGATCAATCTCCCCATCACTACTAATAGGTGCTTCTGGAAGAATCCTGATAATACTTAAAGTAATCGTCCAGATATTGACTCAATGAAATCGAATCACCACAGCAACCGAAGCGAAACGCAATGATTTCGTCTGTTCGTTTCAAGATGTCTGAATCTAGTTCAAACTTCTGTAAAGGAGGTTGGCTGCGGATAGCAGCTTTGAAGGCATAAGCTGCAAGACAAGGATTTTGACACTTGAGTTGAGTGATGAGGAAATCACGCGAGTCTGGGTGATAAGCCAAAAAATATTCTGCAAGGGAATGCGAAAAGGGTTTGGTGAAGTTTGGACCAACAGTCGAACCATAGACATGATTCCTATCGTCCCAAATGTTAGCACACCGACCCCAAGCTTCCTGAGTGGTTCCGCACAAAACCTTTCTCAATCGTAATCGAAATTGAATTGTTTTGATCACTTCAAGAGGAATCCAAATCGGAGCTAGCAAAATGCTTGTTCCGTAGATAAACAACCAGTGGCCTAATGTCATTTTCCCATATTTATTAAATTCGGTGTTCATAATGGCATATTACAATCTTTATAATGCGAATAAAATTGTAATTATTTAAAATCTTTCCGCTGATCCTCGCTGATGTGACGGGTTAAGAATTTCGATGGAAATCTGTGTTCATCCTTGTCGATCCGTGGTTCTTAAAAACGATATGCATCGACATCTCATCGGATCATTTTGAGTTGCTTAGCCACATCGACATGCCGCAGGCCATATGCCTTTTTCAGTATTTTGACGGCTGCAGGGGCGGCGACGTTGGAGCCGTAGTGGCTGGTTCCCTGGGTCGGTTGATCGACCGCGACCAGGACGATCAACTCGGGATTTTGTGTCGGGATGCCGCAGACAAATGAGCAGACGGTTTTTGTTGGCGAGTACGTACCCAGTTCAGGATCGTACACCTGAGAGGTTCCCGTTTTACCGAAGATGTCGAGGCCATCGACATCGACGCGTTGGCCGGTTCCTTCGGTGAGAACGCGGCGCATCGGATCGCGGATCACCCAGTCGGCGAGTACGGGATCGATCAAGGGCATCGAGAGTTGAGCTGAATTATCGGTGGCAGTCGAATGAC
>DOCI01000069.1:302-1773 GCA_003503535.1 Planctomycetaceae bacterium | reverse complement strand
CGCGCGGCGTGAGCCATCAGCATTTGCAGGGGAGTGACGGTGAGTTCCTGGCCCATCGGAATAGAGCCGGTTGAGTAGTGATTCCATTGATTCAACGGACGGACAAATCCGGTCAGTTCCCCCGGCAAGCCGAGGCCGGTGCGATAGCCGAAACCGAATTGTTGTAATGCTTGATGCAAACCTGAATTTGTCAGACGTTCGCCGATTTGAGCCATGCCGATGTTGCTCGATTTGATCAGAACTTCTGCCAGTGACATCTCACCGTAGGCATGAGAATCGTGCAGCACTCGCGGCCCCATGCGGTACTCGCCCCAATGTCCATGAAAGCGGGAGTTGACGGATACGAGATCCTGCTGCAACGCCCAGGCGACAACTAGCGGCTTCATTGTTGAACCCGGTTCGTAACTCCAGTTGACTGCTCGGTTGAGCCAGGCTTCATCGGAGAAGGTGGTGGGATCAGCCGGGTTGTAAGTTGGTCGGGAAGCGATGGCGAGAATATCTCCCGATTTCGGCTCGCAAATGACAGCCGTGCAGCCGATGGGCTGCCATTCGATCATCAATTCGTCTAACTGTTTTTCGACGAGTCGTTGTATCTGAATATCGAGAGTGAGATGTATTGTCTGACCGTGCTCGACACGTTCGTTTTCATGTTCGTAAAGATGAATCGCCCGGTTCCGGGCATCGCGAACGAGAGTTCGTTTGCCATCTTTGCCGCGGAGCAACTCGTCATATTTCTGCTCCATCCCGCCGCGACCTTCGCCATCGATGTCGCGCATACCGAGAATGTGACTGGCAAGGGCCTGGTTGGGATAATAGCGCCGAAATTCGCGATCGAAGCCGTATGTTTCTTTGGAAAGATCCAAGGCTCGAATCTCATCGGCTACCTGGGAATCAATCCGACGTTCCAGCCAGAAGAAGCCTTTTTCTTTCTGGACTTCAAGTTGCTGACGGAGTACTTCAGGATCGCGATTGATGAGAGGCGCGATCGTCTCTGCAAATGTCTTGAAGTTTTCAATCCGGCGCGGGACAGCATACAGACTTTCGGTATCGATGCTGGTCGCCAATAGTTGGCCGTTACGATCGAGAATATCGCCTGGGCGAGCGCGAATGGTTTCGACGAGAGTCTGCTGCTGATCAACTCGCGATTTCATCCGCTGAGACTCGGTCCAGTGCAGGCCAATCAGATGAACGACAATCAGCCCCCAGAGAAGCACCACCCCAGCCGAAAGAATTTTCAGTCGGCTGGTTCGCAGCGAAATCGAAGGATCCGGTTCATCGGTCATTGTTCATCAGGCTAAGAGCAGTAAGGTGCGTTTAAACGCACCTTTCTATGAGTGTTCATGAACGAGTATAAACAACCCCCGTCTAATTCGGAGACCGTGAAAGGTGCGTCAAGACGCACCATACTCGGCTCGAATCAACAGGGGTGGCGGGGGCGCTCCGCTTTTGCGGAAGCCCCCGGAAGTTCAAC
>DOCI01000069.1:0-285 GCA_003503535.1 Planctomycetaceae bacterium | reverse complement strand
CATCGGTCATTGTTCATCAGGCTGAGTGATTTGCTGGAGTTCGAGTCGAAGTTGAGATTGTTGTTCAAGTAAAATCTGCTTTTGAAAAACCTGACGCGTACGAATCGTCTGCAATTCCCGATATTCCCGCTCGATTTCCACCGCGCACAACATCACCGCAATGATGAGAGCCGTCAGGAATAGGAATCGAGTAACCATGAAACGGGTTTCGGGTTTGGGGATTCGGGTTTCGTTGGGGTGGCACGCCCCAGAACGAAGTGATGGGCGTGGTTAAATCGGGTTGAT
>DOCI01000330.1:9859-17088 GCA_003503535.1 Planctomycetaceae bacterium | reverse complement strand
GTTTTCCGATATCTCTCTGGCACGAACCAGTGTTCTTAGAAATTGTTGAATTTCTCCGGTTTTCATTGGGAACGCGGTATAGGAGAAAACAAGCGAACATTGATTGCTCCGAACCCAACTTCACGGTTGCATCATGGTAGGCCAGTGATTTGGGACAATAAAAAGTTTGTCAACTTCATGCCAACCTGATTCCGATTCCTTTAACAATGCAAGGTGCAGTGGACGATCGGATTCCCAGAAATGGTTTTTAAACTTCTTGTGGATTTCTGAGAAATCCGAAAGATCGGGCATGGCTGTTTTTTTACAGTATTCAATATTGGAGAGCCAGTATGGTTTTTCCAGGAGTTGAAATCTCCACATTTTATTTTCCAGCCATTCAACTTGATGGTGGTAAAGCCAAAGTCCTTTCAAATGATGTGGATTCATCTCTTGCGGGAGGACTGAAGGCCTTTTTTCCAAAGGGTGGTAATAGATTCGTCCTTTGACAAAAGGAATTCGCTGATCGATCGGATCCGGCCAGAAGCGACTCATCTCAAGTTGATGTTGATAAATCCTGTTGATTTTCTTTTCGAAAGTATCACGGGAATCTGGGCCAATCCAATTGCTGCCATTCACATTCATGTGTGGCATATACAGATAGAATTTGACAGCAACTTCCCAGTGCGCTGTCACACGATCAGTTTTTCGAAAGATAAAATCAAGCTCTCCAAGAGTCCTGGACTCCTGGAGAATTTTCCACCGATGGGCCAGGAGTTCGCATTCGTTTAGATTGACCTGCCAGTATTGAACCAGATTTTCAAAATACCCTCCCACTCTATGGGTAAATCTTTGATTCAAAAAATGATCAAGATTATCGATATCTGTATTCGAGAAGTTTCGAAGTGACAGGGAATCGTCCACTGAATTTCGAATTAAAGATGGACTATTGGCAACCCAGAGTAGATCACTGATTTTTGAATGCTTATCCATTATTAGTTTATCCAGCCGCTGTGCTGAACTCAATGGGTCGTTCATTGCGATGGTTGAAGTCTGCGGGGTTAAACGACTTGCTGATTCGCATCGTCATAATCACTGTTGAAGGAACGGAACACCCAGGTGCATCAGCTCCTGAGTTCCTGGTTTGTAAATCGGTTCCGATGAATACTGTGTCACATAAGCGCGACGCATCCGGTCGGTGGTATTCGCTCCACTGCGGTGGAAAGTGAGTGAGCTGAATACGACCAGGCTGCCGGCGGGCACAATTGCGGGAATGCCGGGTTCTTTCCCGAAGTATCCAACCTTGTCACCCGTTTCCGGGTCACGAATATGTTCGACGAGAGACCGGATTCCGATGGTCGAATAAGGCATGACGTAGGCCGTGCCATTCTCCAGCGTCATGTCGTCGACTGCTGCCCAAACCGTAACATAGGGCGTGTGTGGAAATCCGAGGTAGCCGCCATCCTGGTGCCATGAAAAGCTGATCCCCTGCTCGGCACACTTCGCAACATACTGGTCATAAAACAGGTACGCGGTTTCACCAATCGTCGCTCGGCAAACATCGGCCATCAGCGGGCTGAATACGTACTCAGACAGCCGAGGCGTCTTGTCGTATTGTTTGGCAATGTGGTATCGCTTGCCGCGATGACTGATATGAATGTGATCGGTCCCCTGTCGATCCATCTCCTGATGCATCAGTTCAATCAGCTGATCACACGAGTCCCGCAGTATCTGCAGATGCTCGTCCGAAATCACATTTTCCAGAATAAAGTAACCTTCACGCTGGTAAAGTTCGCGATGCTGGTTAGTGATAAGAGATGAAGGTGGAGTTTGCATGGCTGGTGTATTTTCTTGTTGAAAAGCGAGCGGGAAGTCATTGACACGTAAGCTCAGTACCAACAACTGGGAGTCGTGTGGCCTCATCTCGTATCGTCGAATAGAGGCTCCATCACTGTCCAGGAGTTATTATGACAATCTGTCCGGGAGTAGAAATCGAATCAGTTTGACTTAAAGCATGAACAATCCGCGTTAGTTGGTAAAGTCAAACAAAATGATTGACTGGCACCGCGGCATTCGTGTGGGGATTGGATTCCAATTGCGTGATCTTATTCGCTGCGAGCAGCTGATCCAAGATGGACACATCAACGACTATGTCGAACTCCTGATTAGCGCCATATAAGTCGGGCACGAATATCACAGATTATGAACCTATTGCACTTGGCACCAGAAATTCATGTGGCGATTATTTTACCCCGAATAGAGCAGGGGCCTCCGATTACGAAATGGAGATTGTAGGCGTGGAATATTGAGGTATACAGAAAATGCATTTGGATACAATTTGAATCACTCGCATTATCAGTGTGCTTCTTGAATAGCTGAAGCAAACTGGGCAATATTAGTGATCCACTCATCGTCAGATTAATGAATATTAGTTATCCCAATTTCGGAGGGTTTTAATGCAATTGGAGCAAGCACTCAATCGTCGTCATTTTCTTGCTGCTGGAGGATTGGCGATTACATCCCCATTGTGGGCTGAGTCCACAGACAAGACATCCCGATTAATTAAATCCATTCAACAAAGTACACTTTGGGATAACTCCGACGGCAAGAGTACCACATGGTTTCATCCACGAGCCTGTATGGTTCCACAGGATAGCGCTGCTCCAATGGCATTAATGACCATGCAGAGTATCACGGGATCTGATTATTTCGGTCCCGTCCATTGGACTTCCTCTGATAATCTTGGTCAGACCTGGTCGGAACCCAAATTGGTTTCTCCTTTGGGACAGCGTCCCGTGCCTGAATACAAAGGCTTGCGTCAAGGCGTATGTGATGTTGTTCCAGAGTATCATCCCCAAACACAATCCGTGCTTGCTTTGGGGCATGCTGTTTTTTACAGGGGTGAAAAATTTTCAAAACAGGACCAACTCTCCCGGTATCCAATTTATAGTATCCGTGATGTCAGTGGAAACTGGTCGGAAGCCCGTAAACTTGAATGGGACGATCCACGTGGCAGCTTTATTTACACCAATAATTGTGGACAGCGTATCGTATTGCCGAATGGTGATATTCTGCTGGCCTTCACTTTTGGAGCCGAGTCAAAGAATAGATCCGTTGCAGGTGTGCGCTGTGAGTACGATGGAGAACGATTGCAGATTCTTGATGTCGGCCCGCCACTCGAACATAATCATGGTCGCGGTTTGCTCGAGCCCTCAGTGACACAGTTTCAAAAGCAATTCTACATAACGATTCGTGCGGAAGACGATCGGGGGTATGTCAGTACCAGCGAGGATGGCCTGAACTGGAAGCCCAAGAAGGCATGGATGTGGGACAATGGTGAACCTCTCAGTATGTCGACAACTCAACAACACTGGCTGACTCACTCCGAGGGGGTGTTCCTGGTCTACACTCGCAAAATGGAAGTGAATCGAAATGTCATACGCTGGCGTGCTCCATTGTTGATGGCACGAGTCGATCCCCAGCGCATGGTTCTCATACGTGAAACGGAACAGGTTGTGCATCCATTGATTGGCGATGGAGTGAATCGACCTGATGAAGTTCCTCTGATGGGCAACTTTCACGTCACTAACGCCAGCCCGCACGAATCATGGGTCACAGTTGGCTCCTGGATGCCGCGACGCAAAGCAGTTGGATCAGTTCATCTGGCTCGCATTCAGTGGTCGCAACCAAATCAACTCGTACAGAATCAATAAGACTTACAAATTATGAAGATATTGAACATGGCTCCGAAGATTCAATAAGCAATCATGAATATGCCACATGTGGAGCAGGGAACTGATCCGGTCACATCGTGGAAATTATTGTGTTGAAGGATTGGAGGCAGCAACTGTCGGAGCGACTTAGGAATCAATTGAATCATCACTTGATGAGTTGTGGATCGTTCCAATTTTAGAAAATAGGATAGCACTGGTTTTGCCAGTTTATCGTAACTTCATTGTTACTCTCGATTTGCACTGGCGAAGCCAGTGGCACACAACCCGAAGCTTTAATTGGAATCATTCACTTAATGAGTAGGCTTGTTGATGATCTGCAGCGAACTCAACGGCGTCGGCGATAGATTTCAACTCATGAACCTGTGTCCGAAAAGGTCGGTCTCTTGTTGGATTTCTACCAGCATACTCCTCTGTTATCATTCAATGATCTGATGTTTGCCACTAAGAATTTCCTCATTGGAGTATCAATGCCAACATTAAACGACGCTCGTTTTTTTGTGATAACATTAATTGTCTGCTACTTTCCTTTGTCAATACTTAATGGACAAACAGAAAATATCACTCATACCCATGTTCCTGTCGATGTGTCGAACTTCCTGCCCGAGGGCTATGTGAGTGATGGTTCTGTGTGTTATCAGTCCGAACTTCAACAGGCGCTCAACTCCTGCTCAACCACTGGTGGAGTGGTTTTCTTTCCGGCTATCACTTTTCGGATTGACGATCCCCAAGGGTTACGCCTCTCTTCCAATCTGACTCTACAGATGGACGGGACCCGTTTTGTATTCAGCAAAGACTGTACTGAGGATGGTCAACTCTTTCATGGTACAGACATCAACGATTTGAAAATTCAGGGTGGGACAATTGTTGGGCAAAATGAGTCATGGCCTGAGGGAGTGAATATCCGAGGAATTCATCTTTCAGGACAATGCAAAAATATCCGGATCCGTGAAATGGAGATGCGTGATCTTTCCAGTAATGGAATTGGACTGTTTGCCAGGGATGCCGAACATCCTGCATCGGATATCTGGGTAATCGATACGATCATCGATAACTGCTCTAATTATTATGGAGACTATCAGGCACCTCCTCCGGTCAAGCGTGGCCCTGAACCGGGTTCGAGTCGTGAAGATCAGGGACTGATCGCATTTTATCATGTCCAGAATTTTGTTGTCCGCGGTTGTCGCTTTGAAGATTCTCGATCCGATGGAACCCATTTCTACTTTTGTAATTACGGCCAGATCTCAGACAACCGTATTTACCGGGCTCAAATGGGAGGTTACTTTCTGGAGACCTGCCAGCATGTGTTAGCCACAAATAACATCATTCGAGATAATGGATCCCGCGGCGTTACCATTGAACGGGGGTGTCAATTCTGTACGTTGACTGGAAACACGATTGAGGGAAGTGGCCGGGAAGGGCTGTGGATTCCCGATTCGCTACGCTGTGTAGTGACTGGAAATGTTTTCTCGCTCAATGGACGGAAATTCAATGGCGATGAACGTCATATGCTGTGGAATGCCAATATCACGATCAACGAAGCCAAGGGAGATAAACTCAACACTCCCACGGCCCACTATTTAATTGCTGACAACATCATTGAAACGGATCAGCATCAAATCGCCGCAATTCGCGTCGATTCACGACCAGAGACACTCAATATTGTTATCAAAGATAATCTCATGATTGGTGACAACACCAGGATTCTCGTCGAAGGACCTAACCAGCAACAAGTGGAGGCTGGTGGAAATCAAAGCAGTAAAGTTGAGCGAATTCTGAATGATGAATAGGAAGACAGCTTGAGATTATTGGTCAATAGTGACTTCGCGAATCTCTATTGTATGCGTGACCGGTTTCATCGCTTTAGCGATCGCATCGGCCAGTGGCTGACGGATGGCTTCGGTTCGTTTGACGGCAGCGTCGAAATCAGCTTTTCCTTCAGAGCCATGAAAAATCTTCTTGACCTGCACCGTCTCAAAAGCCTGCTTTTCCGCCACGGCTCGATCCACTCGATCAAAAGCCTCGCAGAATGGATTTTCGGAAAACTCCCAGGCCAGATTGATTCCCTTCTGTAAATCTTCTGCCGTGTAAACCTTTGATTGAGTCCCCCAGGTGATCTGCCACTTCGTATTATCAGGGACTTTGACTATTAATAGAAAACGATTCAGCTCTTCAGAAAACGGAACCAGTGTCATGCCTGATCGGATCGAATTATGATCATTCAGATCTCCACGGGCACAGAAGGGATAGCGTGAGCTTGTTACTGTTAATTTTCCAGCGTCGAAGGCGTCGACATTATGACCCGTTGAGGCAGTCGCTTTGCTGAGTTCAGGATCAATCGTGATTGTTCCAATCTCTCCATCAAGTCCCAACGATCGCAAAAACGCCCAAGCCATAATAACCTGCCCGGCCCATCCAGGATGAATGCCATCCTGACCTGCGACTAGATACGGCTTTTCATCAGTCGCCTCATGCTGACCGGGAGCGAACACCTGAGCCTGATACATTGGCCAGAAAATATCAGCGAAGCGAACGTTTTCCCGTTCAGCAACGTCGATAGCAATATCCCGCAGCGCACATAAATTCAAGTTGTGCTGTTCCAGTGTGCCTGAGCGACTTTTGACCCAACTGGCAATTTTTCCCGCACATCCCGGCGAGCCGACAACCACGCGCACATCGTTCTGCTTGAAGTTACGTACGATCGCACTGTAATGATCGCTGTACCATTGACCGTTCGTCACATCAAACGGACGATAACGAGAATCGTTCATCCCATAAGCGAGGGTGGCAATTGTCGGCTGGAAGGTGAGACAGTCTTTATCCATCCGTCGCAGAAATCCATCCGTTTTTTCACCACTCCAGCCATACTGTCTGACCGTCACGTTCAGTTGTGGAACGCAAACCGTCAGATACGTTTCAATCAGCCGGGAGTACATCTTCTGTTCGGTAATCGAATCCCCACAGATGGCCAGTCGATCTCCTTCACGAAACAGCAGATCGCCAATCGGCGGAGCCTTCTTCGGATTGAACGATTGAAACGCTTCCGCATCCGGCTTCACCTCATACAGATAGGGGCCGAATGTTTGAGCTTGAACACTCTCAACCGGTTGCTGAGCCTGAATTGAGCCTGCCAATACAAATAGCCAGACAAGAGAGAACGTGAATCGACAAATCGTCATAATGAAACTTCATGGCAGTGGGGAATGGAATCGGACATCATTTGTGTTCTCAATCGTAACAGTCCCTGGAGTTGAAAAAAACTCTTTGACCAGGTCCTGATTTCGCGAGGACTTGTCAAACTCGATAATCACTATTATCGAGACCGTTGATATAGGAACTGGAAATCATTTCTATGCATGACATACGAATCTGGAATTTGGACTTCCAACAAGAATAAGAAACGACTGAATCTCTATCATGATGACATACTACATGACTGTGCGCAATTTTTAAAATGAGAGATTCGCTCGATATCCTGCATCAATTACTTTTATGATCAGTGATTTTCTGGGTGGCACGTCC
>DOCI01000330.1:3779-9730 GCA_003503535.1 Planctomycetaceae bacterium | reverse complement strand
CCAATCATTTCGACTTCAATCTTATTCCATCCGCATAATAATTGCGCACAGTCATTTAGCTTATCCGGCTCTCCGTAAACTGCAGCAATAACGTATTGAACAGCACCCTGAGTGACACTGAGAGAAGGACGATTATTTTGTTTGATCAGGAAGTGCAAGGATTGTGCTTATGCGCTGATGGAATGGAGTCTGTATTATGCAGAGAACTTTTTGGGCATGGTAATAACCCGATGGCCGAAAATAATTTCTCAATCGGTTGACTCACTTTCGTTCTGCGACCATGTGTGAGAATGTTACTACGATCCTCCGGCAACCGGTTCGTCGAATGACAGTGCACCGTTTGTAACACTTGAGCCAGAAACGTTCGAATCCTCATTCAGGTTTAGTAGATGTTGGATTGCTCATCCGCTGGTTCGCATTCCAGCCACGACACCGTTTATCGAGAGTCGTGTCAGGTGACGAAGTTCTTCTGACTCTTCCTCCGACAAATTTGATCGACGTCCTCGACGGAGCAGTTCGATTTGTATTAGATTTAAGGGATCAATAAAGCGATTGCGGACGCGGATCGATTCTTTCAACCAGGGGATTCCATCGAGAAGTCCGTTATTCCCAGTCAGTTGAAGTACGGCCTGTTTCGACATTGCAAATTCTCTGTCGATCATGGTTGCAATTTGTTCGAGCGAAGGTTTACCGGTTGCAAGATCAGCATAACGAGCGGCGATAGACATATCGGACTTCGCAAGGGCCAGTTCCGCGTTCTCGACGAGTGCTCGAAAGAACGGCCAATCACGGAACATCGCGATCAGTTTGGATCGGGTTGATTCTTCGTCCAATAATGGTTGCAGTGCAGCCCCCATTCCATACCAGGCAGGCAGTAAGCACCGCGTTTGCGTCCATGAGAAAACCCAGGGAATTGCTCGCAGATCGCTCAGTCCACCGCCCGGTATGCGACGTGAGGGACGCGATCCAATCGGCAATTGTTCGATTTCTGATACAGGGGTTGCCAGGCGAAAGAACTCGACGAAATCCTGTTGTTCCAGGAGTTCGCGATAAAATAAGAATGATGTTTGCGAAATCTGGTCCATCAACTCATGCCAGTCGTTGGCATCATGCGAGGCCGGCTCGCTGGCTGCCAGCAACGAAGACCAGACCACTTGCTCCAAATGTCGCCTGGCGATGGCTGGATCATCGTAACGATCTGCCAGAACTTCGCCTTGTTCGGTCAGTCTTAATGAGCCATGAAAAGTCCCCCGAGGCAGTGACAGAATACTGCGGGCGGCAGGCCCCCCACCGCGTCCAAGCGATCCACCCCGGCCGTGGAAAAACGTCAGTTCGACACCGAATTTCGAAGCCACTTCAACCAGATTGCGTTGTGCCTGGAACAACGACCAGCAGGCGGTCAGATAGCCTCCGTCTTTCGTGCTGTCAGAATAGCCGAGCATTATCACCTGCTGATTTCCCTGCTTCCGCACGGTTTCTCGATAAGCGGGAATTTCCAACATCCCCGACAAAATCGCAGGACCATGTTCCAGGTCGCCAATTGTCTCCAGCAGGGGAACAATCGGTGGAACACAAGAGTCTGCATCGATGGAGGTTTGCTTCCAAAGCCATAACACCGAAAGGACATCGCTGGGGACGGCAGTCATGCTGATGACAAGCATTCCGAGCGCTGCCTCAGAGAATTGTTGTGAAGCTTCATGCAAAACCTGAAAAGTATTTAAACATTCGCGAACAGTGTCAGACACTGTGATGGAAGATTTCAGGAGTTGAGTTTCCAAAGTGTCCGCGAGCAAATTGAGACGAGCCGTTTCATCCAGAGTTTCAGGATCTTCACACAGTCCCAACTCTTTCAGCAGTTCGTTGATGACTTCGCGGTGGACTTTTGCATTCTGTCGAACATCAAGTTTCGCTAAATTCAAACCGAATGTTTTGATCTGTGACTGCCACGATGTCAGATCCTCTAAAGCGAATTTCATTCCGGGGTGGCCGTTCATCTCAGATGTCATCAGTTCAACATCATTGAGGAACTCGTCTGCCGATTGGTAACCTGCTTCAGCAACGGTAGGCTGATTTGTCTGTTCAAGTCTCCAACGAATGATCGCCAGCCAGCGGCGATAAACTTCTCCGGGCGGAATCCTGGATGTTCTCAATTCCAAATCCGGAAAGCGTTGCACTCTTTCTGCAACAGAGGATTCGAGGGGGGAAACAGTTGAGTGGTTGGACTGGGAAAGGCTCAACGCCCCCATTAACCCATCGCAGCGTTTCAACTGCAGTGCGATCGCTTCTTCCCGTAACCAGGTCAGCGTTTGTCTGGTGATCTCAGAGGTGACGCCGGGGTGGCCATCCCGGTCACCACCAATCCATGAACCGAAGGTCACGCAAGGGCGAGTTAATTGAATCTCCTCGCCATAGTTTTCCCTTAAGCCACGACTCAATTCTCGTGAAATCTTTGGAACTTCTTTCCACAATACGGGTTTGAAGGATAGACCGCGTCCGACTTCTTGCATCACTGTTGGACGCCATGGTCGAATGAAGTCGGTTTGCCATAACATTTCAATCTCACCTCGAATCGCGACTTCGGCGTCGTCGCGTTCCTCCGCAGTTGAAGCACTGTCCAATTGCCCCATGATCGAGCGGATCCTGGTCAGTTTACTCCGGACGGATTTTCGTTTTGCATCGGTAGGATGTGCTGTGAAAACAAGTTCGATATGGAGGTGATCAACGATAGATTGCATTTCCTCCGCAGACTTCCCTGCCTCTTTGAGATCTGCAATTGCAGCGCGAATCGACTCGCTGTGCGGATGGGGATAGGCATGTCGCGCCCGATCCCTCAAGACTCGCACGCGACGACGGTCTTCAACCAGATTCAACAAGTCGAGGAATAGACTGAAGGCGCGTAACACAATCTGAATTTGTGCGTTATTAAGATTCGTGATCCGCTCGGACATTCTTTGCCCGGCATCTTGCACTCCGACACGTCGATCCCATGCCATCCGGCGCAGGTCCTCAACAATTGCCAAGGCTTCATCCCCGGCAATATCACGAATGGTGTCGCCCAAAATATTACCGAGGTAATTAATCTCGTCGCGAAGTTCTGCGTCTTTAATATGTTCCATAATTCTTAATATTTTCAGTACGAGCCCGAAGTGGTAGAGCGAATGCTTCGAGGTGACCAGCGCTTATTTTTTCAATTAAAGGACCAGGGAGGACTCTTTGTATTCTTCTCTTTACAAATATTTTATATCACAGTTTCTGACCAGGAGACATTAAACTGTTGTGCAGGTCCGCATGTATTTTAGCAATGCGCATCTTCAGATTCGATAGTGTTTCAGTGGAGCCAGGTTCGGAACATTATAATTCCTCACGAGATAAACCCAATTGCCCTGGATTTGCATGTGAATGGCCAAATGTTCACAAGAAACAGCGATAGAAAAGGAATAACCAAATGATCGCAGCAAAACATTCTCGCATAAAACCGAAACTCAAAACGCTAAGGTAATATCGGCCTGAGACTGATCGTGTGAAATATTGTCTCACTTTGAAAGGCACCTACTCCGAGCGTGTCGGCATGCGGCAATAACCAGAATTCCTCTGGAAGGCTCAGATTTGTTCCTTCCCCTTCATAGCGGGAAATGAGTTGATCATCGAGCATTGCTTCGATTGAACGCTGTCGCACTTTTAGTACTGCGGTATATTTTCGACCGTTGACCAGTTGCACATTCTGGGCGACTTGATCGGCAGGTTGTCTGGCCAGGTTTAGACCGTCGCGGAGTTGAATGCCAGCCAAATGTCGGTCCCAGGCATCGATATCAAACACTGCCTGATGATTGCCGACGACAAAAACGACTGCGACCGACTGTATGCCAGTGCGGCGAGTGAACGTCACTTCCAGATCGTACTCAGCAGGTACTACGTAGGGGATTTCCAATCGACTGCTAACACCAGCCGCAACTTCCAGTTCACCATCCACCTGCTGCCAGTTTCCTGCGACGACATTATCAGAAAGCTGAACGGTCTCGATGAGATTGAACCACTCGCCCGATTTCAATGATGAAGCTGCACCATCATTGGGGTTTACCGACATGTTGCCAGCAGACGCCGTTACTGTTTCAGTTTCGGAGACAGATGAGTTTGCAGCAGGCCACCACCATGTCGCCGCAGTAAAGATTATCAAGACCCCAATGACTAAGGCTGTCGCAGTTTGTATGAATAGAATGCGACTTCGTGGGCGGCTTGGTTTCCGAGGTTGCAACAATGGTCGTGTGGCTGCGAGTTGTGCGTCATTATCGGCTTCAATGAACGAGAATAGATTTGCTAATGAAGCCTGATTGTTTTTTGTATCCGCAGATGAAACAGTCTTTTTGTGTAGGTTTTCATCGGCAGATGTCAGGAAAGGCTTAAGTGAGTCGGCGACTTCAATTGGGGTTTGGAATCGGTCTGCCGGTTGTTTGGCCATCATTCGGGCAATGACAAGAGGCAGTTCCGCAGGCAGGTCGCTACGAAGTTCAGTCAGCGACTGAGGTTCTCGCTGCAGGTGCCCCAGGACTTTTTCCAGCGAACTGTCAGCAGGAAATGGAACACGTCCGGCGAGCAGGTAATAAGCAGTGCATCCGAGGGCATAGATGTCCGACCGAATGTCAGCATCGCGAGAATTTCGGGCCTGTTCGGGGGCGATGTAATCGGGCGTGCCGACAGTGCTGCCGTCTCCGGTGAGAGAGGATTCACTCGGGTCGTTTTGATGGGTCGCGAATCGCGCCAGACCGAAATCGAGGATTTTCACAACACCTTTGGGAGTACGCATCAGGTTTTGAGGTTTGATGTCCCGATGGATCATGCCTGCTGCAAACGCGTGCTGTAATCCAATCGCGACTTGACGAATGTAATGGCAGGCGTGAGCCACGGGGAGCGATCCATGCTGGATGACAATTTCAGCCAGCGTCTTACCTTCCACATATTCCATCACCAGAAAATGGATATCGTCTGCCTGCTCGGCATCGAATGCCGTCACGATATTGCGATGTGTGAGCCGGGCAGCGGCTTTCACTTCTCGATGAAAACGATCGAGCGCCGACTGGCAATTCAAGAGTTGAGCGTTAACCACCTTCAGGGCAACCAACCGGGACATCATTCGATGTTCAGCCAGATAGACAACCCCCATCCCGCCTGCCCCCAGTTTTTTGATGATGCGATATCGGGGATGTTCCTGTAACGGGAAGGGGATTGCGATGTCCTCAGGATTTACATATTCCGATGCCAGATGAAACTCGCCAGAATCGGTTTCCAACTCGGACTGCTGAGCGAGGGCGAGAGTTTCACCAGCTTTTGAAGAATGACAATGCCGCAGTTGTGTCAGGAGTTGGTCTGCGGGGACTGCACGCATCTGCTGGCAACAGTATTCACAAGATTCGACATGACTTTCGATCTGTTGCTGCTGCACATCGGCCAGTTCGCCGTTCAGGAACGCGGCGAGCGTCTCGGGATCTGGATGGTGTGCTTGCAAAAATTCCACAAAGCTAAACCTTTTGAAAGCCGATTCAATCAATCAGGCCGGCACCCTGTTTGCGGAGTTCGGCCATCACACGTGATTTGGCAATGAAAACCGCATTTTCACTGATCCCCAACCTATCGGCCACCTGAGTGGCCGGATTGCCTTCGATAGCAAATTGCAGAAACGCCTGCCACGTCTTTGGCTGAAACTGAGATTCCACTTTATCGAGCAAATATCGAGTGACATGGGTATTATGTTCCAGGTCCCAGAGTTTGCTAATCTGGCTGTGCGGATCTTCCAGTTCGTTGATCATGGATAGAAAATCCGAACCTCCAGTTGCTGTGGGATGTTTGTTTTGTGTCCTCCAGTGATTGCGAATCGTATTAACTGTGATGGTCCTCAACCAACCCCGAAACGCTCCGCTATGCGGTTGTTTTTCAAATTCTGGAAGCCGCCGCAATAC
>DOCI01000330.1:2031-3690 GCA_003503535.1 Planctomycetaceae bacterium | reverse complement strand
CAACAATATCATCAATATCATGCGCTGCCGCGCCTTTGACACGCAACCATTGACGGATAAACGGGGCGTATAACTCGACCATCTTCGACCAGGCTTGCTGGTCCGTTCCGACACGCAATGCATCGAGTAAACTGACCGAGGTTTCCATTAAACTCACGTGATGATAGGGGTTGAAGATCGACTCATTGCCAACAATAAAAAGAGCCTGAAAACGCTTGCGATCACTAAAAATCGTATCTCGCAGTCAGGCTCGGCACAAGAGTGAAATATGACCCTCACCACACATTCGATTTCCGTTTACTTTATTGCGTTTCCCAAAAAACTGAGCAACTCTGCATCAGAAATAGAACGGGCATCTGTAAACGGACGGTCTGCGAACTCGGCAGGAACGATCGGCTCACGTATTCGAAAATATTCGAATGATGCTATCAAATCCGGTCGCCCGCTCCGGATTACGGTGCTGTTTTGCTGAGCTGGCGAAAATTTCGATGCGCTCGGGTAGTCGGTGTATACGGTGAACCCGACCTGTAAGCTCTCTGGCATATCCGGACGATGATACCGACGATGAACCATCCATTGACTGTTCGGCAAACGACGCAGCAGTAGAAAATGTGATCCCAATCGAGCAATACGAATTTCTGCCACTCCAGTAGACAGTGGTTCAATTTTAAGTTGAGAATCACTGTTGCGGGTCGTCTTCACTTCAAATGCAAATTCTCCTGGCTTGTTGGCTGTTCCCAGTGAGAGAAAAAGATAGTTCTCCCCACCGGGACGCCAGGTTCGAGAGTTGATATGACGAGGTGTTCGCACCATTAAACCTCCCAGTGAAAATTGCGAGCGTGGTGCTCCGGAACGGTCTCGATTCGTTATTTCCGCTCGGGTGGTTACAACGAAGTTCCCCGTGATCTCTTTGAAGACGAGCACGCCCCGATAATCCTGATACCAGGTACTTGTGTGCGGAATCAGGGTCATCCAACCTGGTTTGGTTTTGCCGACATTAATACTTTGTAGTTGATCGGCTCCGGTCTGTTCCGTCTGGAAAATGCGTTGCCAGTCTGCGAGTGTTTCGGGATCGTTAAATTCGTCGCTGGCATGATTCAGTCTGTCCGCCTCAACAATCTCTACTGCAGTGGATTGAGCGAGGGAAATCGAAACATATTGAAACAACTGTATCGCGAGCGCGGCGGTTAGAACCATTACAATACGAGTTGCTTTTCCAGGATTACCTGCATCAAACATCATTCCGCCTGTTCTATTTCAAAAGTTATTAATTGCTCGGTGGTTGCGATCCCGTCAGAGATCATGACTCGCAGACTGAACGCGGTTGTCTGCAGCAAACTGCGATTGATAATCAGCTGGCCATCAATGAATTCCGCTGTCACCTGAATCGGTTCTACATGAATAAGCAAATCGGGATTCTCGTAATAGCTTGTATCCAGCGTTTCAATCAGCACGCTCGATTCGAAACTTCCGCTCCAGAAATACAGATCCCCATTTTCGAGTAAGTAGTACCAGTGATTGTTCTGGCCGCCTATCCATTTTTCCTGCATCCCGTGATAATTCTGATAGTAATCTCCGGTCGACCAGAATCCGTACTGTTGATCGAGTTGATAAGCGGTATCAAGCACTTCGACAGTCACTTGCAGCGGGGTCCCGTCT
>DOCI01000330.1:0-1801 GCA_003503535.1 Planctomycetaceae bacterium | reverse complement strand
CTTTGCAGCGGGGTCCCGTCTGCATCACTGAAGTTCAACGGAAGTGTCGATTCGGTCTGTTCGGCGAGCAGCAGCTGATCGGGGATCAAATCCATCATCGGGGGTTGATTGATCACCGATACCGAAAACTGGACCGAGGTTGTGTTCAGTCCATCGGTCGCCAGAATTTCGATCATGAATTCACCAGCAAATGTTTCAGCGGGGTCGATATGCAACTCGTTCCCGATCATCTGCAGTGTTATCGGAATTGATTCGACATCAATCAGCAACGTCGGATCTTCGTAAACCGCGGTCCCCAAGGCTGCAATCAGCGGACTTGTTTCGAGGCTGCCATTCCATTGATGCAGATCCCCATTTTCCAGCAGATAGAACCACTGATTGGTTTGACTCCGAAGCCAGCGTTCTCCGCCTCCCTGGTGGTTCTCGAAATAGTTTCCCTCACTCCAGAAATCGAACTGCTGATCGAGTTCATATCTTTCGGCACCGACAATTTGTGCGATCAGTTGCACTGGCTCGCTGTCGCTGTCGCCATACTCAAGCGGAACAATCAGTAAGTTATCGGTAACAGACATCTGCTGGTTGGCAATGGGGGAGATTATGGGGGGAGAGTTTATGACTGAAACCATCACCCGCTGCGTCTCCTCCCGGCTGCCATCGCCAATCGTGACATCGATTTCAAAACTGCCGAGAAAATTCTCTGACGGTGTAATGATCAACTGGTTGTCCACCACCGAAACGACCGCTGGAATTTCCACATCGATCAATCGCTGGGGATCGTCATAAACATCTGCAGTTAATGAGGCAATCAACTCGCTGTTGGCAAAACTATCCTGCCAGCGAAACAGTTCGCCGTTGTTGAGCAGATAAAACCAGTCGTATCCGTCCCCTTGAATCCAGCGTTCGTTCTGCCCGTGATAATTCTGGTGATAATTGCCGGTACTGTGAAAGTTGTACTGCTGGTCGATCAGGTACTCCGGGGTGATGACCAGTTCTGCAGAGTACGACAATGCGACTCCGTCAGGTAGAGTGGCCGGCAAAACATGCTCGTAAACGTCCAGCGTATGACTGATCTGCAGAGCCTGGATGACTTCAAAATCATTATCAGTGATCACGACTTCAGCGGCTGCAAGTTCTCCCACTGAATAGGCAGCATCGGCGAGCAGTTCCACAAGAACGTTTTCGTCCCCTTCTGCAAGTTCGTCATCGACAGGCTGCAGCACTAGCGTATTGGAAGTCTCTCCCGCCAGAATCACAATCGAATTTCCGGGGTCGGTATAATCTGCACCGACCAACGCAGAACCAGCCAGCGAATAATAGACGGTCAAATCTTCGCTTTGTGCCTCAGACAGGCTGAACAACAGCGTTGCAGCCGTCCCGGATTCACTTCCTGTGGAATTATCGACATGCACTGTAACAACGGGAACAGACGCCTGCGTTTCCGCCTGAGCAGCAATAAAGTCCTGCAGCGAGTTGTACTGATGAGCCGTATCGAGCGGCTGATCCATCGCATAAAGCAAACCGTAACTGCCGTACGGACTGGCACCATAATGGCTGGTAAACGTGAACTCGTTATACAGATCCAGCCCGATATCCCGCACCACATTCAGTAGCGTTTGATAAACATCGTACATCCGGGGACTGTACATCGCCTCCACGGCAGCCGCTTCAGCTGGGCCTTGCCAGAATGGCGAGTTGAAACCGAAAATATGCGATCCACTTTCGTAACTCACATACTGAATTTCACGTCCCAGAATTTCCGAATAGTTGTCCGCAATATTCCGGTGCTGCTGCAGCAGATTGG
>DOCI01000342.1:13401-25285 GCA_003503535.1 Planctomycetaceae bacterium | reverse complement strand
TGTGCAACTTCAAAACTGACGCGTCGGGTTAAGATACTCTCGATATTTCATGCGCTGACTTCTCATTCGTTTTGAATTCCAGCGTTTTGCAAAACTTCAGACTGAAGTTCGGGGTATTCTCTCAGGTTATCCAGAAAATTGCACGTGAGGCAGACCTTCAAAATCGACTCAAATCCGCAAAGGGCAAATTGATTGCGTGCCGCATTACTTTCCAGAATCAAAACAACCAAGACGTCTGCTGTTGAAATCCGCAGAGGCGCCATTGCCTATTGCTTCGCGATCTGCTGAGGACGCCCTGTCAGTTTCCACATGGCCCATCACCGCTGGCAACTCTTCCGGACTACCCTCTCTGCCCGGGAAGAATCGTCCAGTCATTCCGGCATAGACCAGTAACACCACCAGACCAATTAACCCAGCCTTCAGCCAACTCGATTTTGAATTGGAGTCAAGGTCCGCATTTTCTCCCAACGGATTCCTGGAAGACATGTCATTGGTCAGCAACATCGGGATCAGCACGGTCGATTCCATTGAAGCCTTTCCTTTAACCGTCTCCTTCGCCGCATGATCCACACGAGTCGATTTCAAATTCTGTCGACGGTTATTTGAGCGATCAATCGGCTCCAAATCGGAATCCTGCAAAACTCCTGGAAACAAAACGGTTTCCGAATTCTGCTGATTCTTTATCAACAGTTCGATTTTTTCAACAATCTCATGCATGGATTGAAATCGATCCTCAGGATTCTTCGCCACCATCTTCTGGTAAATTGCATTCAGTGGATGTCCCGTTTCCATTGGCAGTTCAGGGATCGGCTGATCTCGATGGGCAAACAGTTTTTCCACCAGTGTGGTTCCGGAATACATGGTCGTGCCGGTGAGCAGATAAAACAGGGTGCAGCCGAGGGAATAAATATCACTACGGGCATCAGCCATGTGAGTGTTCATTGCCTGTTCGGGAGCCATAAAGTCGACCGTTCCCATCATGCTGCCGGTTTCAGTTAAACTTTCTTGCGGCATCGATTTCTGATCCAGTCGGGCCAGTCCAAGGTCCAGAATCTTCAGTTGACCCTCTCGAGTCAGCAGAAGATTCTGAGGCTTGATATCCCGATGGATCACACCTTCTCGATGGGCATAGTCCAGGCCATGAGCGGCATGGAGAATACAGTTCATCGCCTGCGAAATCGACATCGCTCCGTTCTTCTGAACCAGAGCCGCCAGATCTGCTCCCGCCACATATTCCATTACAAGAAAGTAGGTTCCGTCCGATTCATCTGCATCAAAAGCCGTCACAATATTCGGATGAGACAACCGGCCGATGGCCTGAATCTCACGTTGAAACCGCAGCCGCATTTCTTCATCCTGCACAAACTTCGGCGCCAGGACTTTTAATGCCACCTCGCGCTGCATCCGACGATGTTCGGCAAGATAGACCTCACCCATCCCCCCTGCCCCTAACGGCTTTTTCAGCAGATAGTTACCCAGCACTAACTGGTCGGCTTTCTCTTGAAGCAACTTTTTTATCTGATACGAAGTTAACTCTTGTGATCTCACCAGCTGTTTCAGGCAAACGGTCTGAGGAACATCATTGAACAATAACTCTTTCTCCAGTTCACGAATTCGATTCTCGTCCAGAAGCTCGAATCGGCGCAATTGCTTAAGCAATCGAACCTGTTGGGCACAGTCTGAAATATGAAGTTGAGCAGACACGGGAGGTATCCTCAGGCATGGGAGCAATTGGCAGTCATCGACCATAGAAGTCCCTGGTCAGTTGAATACACAAGTAACGCACCCACCGCCGATTTCTTCCCCAAAATTGCTCATAAGATGTCGGATAATTGTGCGATCACTCTTCAATGTGTCGCAAAATCGAACACTTTGGCTTCATTCTTCATTCCTGCAGAAGAAAGGAGGCCCGCAGTCGACACCTGTATGATTGATTTGCGCACCAGAGACGGGATAATTAGGTTAAAAGTTCACAAACTCTAATACTGACCGCCAGATTGTCTTCCGCCATGCCCGAACAACCCGACCCACAATCCCGGACACAGGTTGAAGAAATTCTCATCTTTCCCGATGGCAGAACGATCAAAGTTTCGGGAGGCGGCACATCTCCGCCCACTCAACGACCCCAGTTCCGCAATTCTGGTCCGACACGCAAACAATATCTCTGGTCGCTGGGACTTTTCCTGGTCACCTGTTACACAACCTGGTCTGTGGGTGATAGTCGCTACTCCGATGGCTTCGGCTACATGATCCCCGTCATGGCCATTCTTCTCGCTCACGAAATGGGCCACTACATCGCCTCTCTCATTTACCGTGTCCCGGCTACGCCACCGTTTTTTATCCCGATGCCCTATTCTCCTATGGGAACATTTGGTGCGGTCATCGTGAAGCAGGGAGGCCGTGAAGATCGTAAAGCTCTCTTCGATATCGCCATCGCGGGCCCATTAGCCGGTCTCGTCCTGGCAATCCCCGTCTGTATATATGGTGCCGCGACCGCGCAGGCGGTTCCTGTTGATCAGATCCCCTCAGATGAATTCCAATTCATCGCTCCCCCGCTGATGAAGTGGATCGTCTGGGCTGTCCGCGGTGACTGGCCTGCCGGAATGGTCCTTGAAAGTGCCATTCTCGATGCCGGGTGGGTTGGAATCTTTATCACCGCTCTCAATCTCATTCCCATCGGCCAGCTCGATGGAGGCCATATTCTGTATACACTGCTCGGTCGAAAAGCCCACTACGTAGCCGGAGCCCTGATCGCCGGAGCACTCGCCTATATGTTCATCACGGGTAATCTTACGTTTATGCTGATGCTCTTCCTGATCATCATGATGGGGCCATATCATCCTCCCACTTCCAACGACCGCGCCCCACTCGGCTGGTTCCGCGTCGTCCTCGGTTGCATTACGCTACCTTTCATCTTTATTGGATTTACTCCCACGCCCATCGTTATCGGTGGCTGATTCGAATTGGTATGAGGCAATGTCCCGATTCACTGCTGAGAATGATTTGCATGAAACAAAATATTCTAAACTCGTTTCGAGTTCTCGTGCTGATCACTCTGTGTGTAACGGAGCAAGTTTTTGCGCAAGCAGGGGAAGAAACTCCTGTTCCCGTGCCTGTTGCTTGTGTACGGCGTCATATTGAAACACTTGCCAGTGACGAATTTGCAGGCCGTAGCGGAGCATCAGCTTTGATGGCAGCCGAGTATGTGGCTGATCAGTTTGAGAAACTGAAGCTACAACCGGTCTTTGTAGAAAAGTCATTTTTGCAGGTAATTCCTGGTCCTGTCGATGAAGCTGGAAATTCGACAACTGCTGGCTGGAATGTGACGGCTCGCTGGACTCCAGCAGGAGCCCAATTCCCCAATGAATATTTGATCGTCGCCGCCCATCACGATCATCTCGGCTCCCGGAAATCGGGCATTTATTATGGGGCCGACGATAATGCTTCCGGAGTGGCGATGGTCGTTGAAGTGGCCAAGTCGCTGATACGATCTGATATCAAACTGGATCGCTCGGTGTTGTTTGTCAGTTTCGATCTCGAAGAGCATTTGCTGTTCGGTTCCCGCTGGTGGACCGCTCATCCTCCCGTGCCTCTGGAAGATATCAAGTTTGTCATAGTCGCGGATATGCTGGGACGTTCGCTGGGAAATTTGCCAATCGATTCTGTGTTTCTGTGTGGAGCCGAGCACGGTTCGGGAGTCCGAAAAACCGTCAGCGAAATTCCATTTGCAGATACCGTCCAACCGGTTCTGTTAAGTGATGATTTCGTTGGTTTACGCAGTGATTACGGCCCGTTCCGAGATCGGAAAATTCCGTTCCTGTTCGCCTCGACAGGACAATCCCGCGATTACCACACGATGCATGACACTGCCGACAAAATTGACTTTGAACAGGTCGCCGCCATCTCCACAGGACTGGCTCGATTGATTGTTGCGATAGGCAATCAGCAGAAAGCTCCGGAATGGATTGAATCTCCTGAGATTGATCCGTCGGAAGTGAAAGCGATTCTGGAAATCTGTCGTCAGATTGACGAGCATGCCGTGCAATGGGAACTAACGGCGATTCAGAAATTCTTCGTGGATCAAACGCGTTCCCGAGCCGAGCGGATCCTCTCCCAGAAAACGATTACGCCGGAAGACCAACGCTGGTTGACTCGCACAACGCAGATGTTGCTGTTCACCGTGTTTTGAGAAGCGAGTTCACTCCAGGTATAAAAACAGCCCGATCCAAAGATCGAGCTGACTTTTTCACATCTGGAAATCGAGGCGATTAGCTATCACCACGACTCTTCTTGTCGGCTTTTGCCTTGCGTTTTTCTTTAAGCGATTGAGTGGATTTCTTTTTCGCTTCTTTGCCACCCTTGTCTTTACTGCCGCGGTCTCCCATGGGAGTCTCTCCTGAATTAAATGCAGCGTGATTGGTGCTGAAGAATGTATTCAGCATAAACTTTATATTAACTGCCTTTTCAGAAAATGTCGAGTTATGACTTTGATTGAAGCCAGGTCATTGCCTGAGGAAACTCGTCAGCGGGAAAATGACGAACATCGGCTTTGACAAAATGCCTGGCAATCAGCGGAGCAATTTCCAGAAACCCACTGTCAGAAACCGCGGCAACTTTTCCGACATGCTCATGATGATCGCGCACAAATCGGAAATGACTGAGAAACGAGGAGAAATTCTTCCACCCAGGAAACTTCTCCGCTTGTATCAAAATTCCCTGCAACTGGCCGTGCGCCTCGATGTAGGGATCGACAATCGCAGCGACGGATTTGAAATCGTCTTCGGAAAGAGGAGCCTCCGGCTTGATGATGAGAATGCCTACGCTTTCCAGAAGTTCTGCGTGTAGCATTGGTATCGCCTTTCAAATAATAATATTAGAACGAACTATCATGACTTGATTTGCGAAATTTACTGATTCAAGAACTGGAAAATTAATTGGGGCGTATTTTGCAAATTGGGCAACGGATATTCGTTCCCGGCCAGTTCCGATTACATTCAGGACATTTCCAGGATGAGATTTCGTGTCGCGGATCATTCATGACAACTTCTTCTGCATAGGTATTTTTACAATTGAAACACTGCACTCCAAGTGGCTCATTAGAGATAGGAAAAATTGGAATAAAGAAAATATGGACGTAAGTTTTCCTTCGACACTCAGCATAAGTTGAGGAGACCTGGCAATGAGGACAAAAGAACTGCCCGTGTCTTGACGTTGGTTTGATTCTTGTTGTCCATCCAAAAATAATCATGGTCACTTCTCCACATTACACTTCATTTTCTCCAACGAATTGCTGTAATACAACATTACATTTCACTATCTATCATATTGATATCCGTCCTGCTATTTCGATAACCCTTCCACAACTCATCCAATGTCTTACCCGATTCCGCTTCAAATATCGATTCCTGATACTTCCCCTTTCGCATCGCAGTATTCAGCTTTTTGACGAGTCCCGGATCGATATCGGATTCGATCCACAACAAAAATCCAGCTGCAGCCTGATAGCCTTTCCTGTATCCCCCAGCTTCCTGAGGAATCGGAAATTTGGCTTGCGCCTGACCTTCGTGAATGCCCCAGCGAAGATAATCGGCAATGCCTTCGGTCAGCCCCCACGGATCTACCGAGGGATAGGTTTGAATCACATGCACCAGTTCATGCAAAACCAAACCAAAATCTTGGGGATGCTTTTCTATCCAGTGTGAGGATACAGTAATTTTCGCACCCGTAGTGGCAGCAATTCCTCGCTCCGTGTTTTCGATCTTCAGCACAATTGACCGTGGAGGCTCAAAGCCTTTTGTGGGAAGCAGATTGCTCAGACGGGGATGCCACTTCAAAATCAACTCTTGAGCCTGCTCGCCCCACTGATGCAAATGAGGCACTTCAGCTGTATCCAATTCAACTTTCACTTCAGGTGATTGTGCTAAAATCGTGTTTGTGATGCAAAACAGGATGATGAATACGAATGGAATAAATTGCATGGTGAGATTTCAAAGGTAGGTGTGACGAAATAGTAGTTCACAATAGTAATGTGATTTAATCGAGAAGGGATTCAGGCTGATTGAGACCCCTGTGTTCATGCAGTGATTCCATAAATGATCCAGATCAGCCCAATCAATACAACATAGGCTCCAATCACAACACCATATGGATTGATCGTTCCTCCTTCTTCGGGGATACGGATAAAGATCAATCCGGGAAGATGAACTAAGGCCCATAGCAGAGAGAGCATCCTGTTCAGCGAGCTATCGCCAGCTTCCTCAACGATGTCGTCTAATTCTTCTTGTTCTTCAGGAGTTAAAATGAATGGAATTCGATACTCGACCAGCTCACCACGAATTTCACTCATTATCTCTCCCAGTTTCTTAATGAGCCAGCGACCATGGAGTTTACCCCAAATTACGATAGTAATCTGGAGACTAAGTGAGATTGCCCAATAAATGAGAGTGAGTTGAAGAGCAATGTTCATTTAACAGGTCTCGGTCAATCAAAATAGTAATCACTGTCATTCGTAAGCTGAATCTTCGGACCTGAGTATTCAGGGATGGAATCATAACTTCTCGAAAATTATTGAATCTCAACACCATACATCATCTGCTCGGAAAGTTCATCGCCGAACATACGATGCAATTCTTGAGAAAGGCGGTCATAGTCTTCCTGAGAATTAACACTTCCTAGAGGATAAGCCCAGCCATTGGAAGCGTGCTCGACTTCAAGCTGTCTATAATCTTCGGGATCTTTGTTCAGATATTCCTCGATCCTGGTTTGCTGATATTCAGCTCTATTATTGTAAATACCCAGTGTGCTAACCATATGACCAATCACAAATGCAATCGGGACCGCTAACGTTGTCATCATTGAGTAAACGGCCAGACACCCATAAGCAAATCGAGTATCTTTCCCTCGATTTACCGAGGAAGTTGGAGCGAAATTCGAATCAAGTTCTGAATCGGGATTCAAAGCAAATACCTTTCGGAGATCCGCAATTTATTGGGATAAGGATGGAAACATGATCCAGAAAATCAAGATTTATTGACTGCATTTCAACTGGCAATAAGAGGCCTTGTCAGGGTACTATAAATTATCACTGTACAATTTGATATTGTGAACTTCTTATCTGAAAGTTTCTCAGCGAAGAATTTTTATGTCCGACGTTTCTGCCTCCCAAACTCATGTCAGCCTGTTACTGAGGATTCGTGAGAATGATCGCGATCCTGAGGCGTGGAATGCGTTTGTGAATCGTTACGGGCGTCGGATTTATGAGTGGTGTCTGAATCGGAAGTTGCAGCCGGCTGATGCGGAGGATGTGACGCAAAATGTTCTGATCAAACTGGCTCGGCAAATGGGCAGCTTCGAGTATCAATCAAATCTCACATTTCGAGGCTGGCTCCGACGCATTACGGAAAATGCAATTACCGATTTCTTTCGGGAACTTCGTGCAGAGAAACGATCGTCTGAAATTCAGGCCGAACTGGATCAGTTGGATTCTGCGGTCGCACAGGCGGATCTGACAACTCGATTGTGTGATGAGTTCGATCTGGAAATCCTCGAGATTGCCAAGCAAAGAGTGAAACAGCGAATCGAGCCTCAGCGTTGGAAAGCGTGGGAACAGATTTCCATCGAACAAAAGTCGGGACAGGAAGTCGCCGAGGAACTTGGCATGCTGGTGCCAACGGTTTATTCGAGTCGCTATCAGGTGCAGAAGATGATTGCTGCTGAAGTCGAGAAACTTCAGGATAGCAGTGAGCAGATATTCCGACTCAATTCCTGATCGACTTCACTTTCAGTCTCAATATCCAATCTTCTTTCGTGAGAAAATTTCAGACAAATGTCACACTGCCCGGATGACAATTTGCTGATCGAGGTGCTTCAGGGAACGATCAGCTCCAGTGACCTGCAGGAACTGGAACCTCATCTGTCCGATTGTGAGGCTTGCCAGTCTCGTATGGAAAAGTTATCTGCACAAACCGAAACGATTAAAACCGTCTTGAATCTTGATCATGACACCTCGCATCCTCAGTGGGAAACCCGCATCGCAGATCGAATCGCGGCTGCAATCGCCGAGAACGGCCTGAAGCGAATGGCGAATACTGAGTTTATGCCTGCTGTTGAAGGCTATGAAATTGAATCGATCATCGCCCATGGCGGAATGGGGATTGTGTATCTGGCTCGCCAGATTAATGCCGACCGAACCGTCGCTCTTAAGATGATGCTCTATGGTCAGCAGGCCGATGCGGAAGAAATTCAACGATTTCAAATCGAAGCTCAGGCCGCGGCGAAGTTGACCCATCAATACATTATTCCCGTGTTTGATGTTGGAGTCAGTGACGGTCAGCACTACTTTTCGATGGGTTATATTTCCGGCACCAGTTTGAAAGAGTTATTGCAGAACGGACCCCTCCCGGAGCGTGAGGCAGCAGAAATGATTCGAAAGATTTCAGCGGCCATTGCTTACGCACATGAGGAAGGAATTGTGCATCGCGATTTGAAGCCGGGGAATATTCTCGTCGATCAAAATGGCGACCCGCATGTGACTGACTTTGGCTTGGCAAAGCAAGTGAATCAGGATGATCAACTGACAAAAACAGGTCAGGTGATAGGCACTCCGAGCTTTATGTCTCCCGAGCAGGCGCGTGGACAGGTCAATGAAATTAGTCCACTCTCGGATGTGTATTCGATTGGGGCTTTGTTATATGCAACATTAACGGGACGCCCTCCCTTTCAATCGGACAATGCCGTCAAAACCATTATGCAAGTCATTGAGGAAACGCCGATTTCTCCTCGGATTTTGAACCCTGATGTGAGCCGCGATCTCGAAACGATCTGCCTGAAGTGCCTCGATAAAAATCCAGCTTCTCGCTATCAATCTGCTGAAGATGTGAAGTTGGAGTTGAAGCGTTATCTGGATGGACAGCCGATTCTCGCTCGCCCTGTTTCTGCTCCCGTTAAACTCTGGCGCTGGTGTGTCCGAAAGCCTGCCCTGGCCGGGATGATGGTGAGTGTCGTCGCCAGCCTGCTGGTAGGAACGGCTGTTTCAACATACTTTGCCATCCTGGCGAACCAGCGGGCCGAGCGAGCCGATGAAGGGACACGGATTGCCCTGACCTCACTGGAAACAATCATTGAGACCGTTCAGAGGAAACTGTATCAGGTTCCAGGGGCTTCCAAAATTCGACGTGATTTACTGAAGGTGACTTTGCAGGATCTGGAAAACATCACAAGGGCCGCTGACTATTCCACTCGCATCGACCGTAACATAGCTAATGTGTTTATAGATATGGGGGTCCTGTATTTCGAATATGGAGATTCTGGCGGTGGGAATGCCTCCCTCAAAGCGAAAGCCAATATGCTGCGAGCAGTAGAAATTTTCGAAGCCCTATCTCCTGACGGAAGTTCGGCCGATCAAAGTCTCCTGGAAGATCAGGCACGAGCTTTGAGAATTCTGGCAGACTACCTGCAGAACGAACACTGGATCGACGAAGCTCATCCCCATCAGCGAGAACCCGCCAAAGCACTGCCTTATCTGATTCAGGGAACAACAATCTGTCGCCAGTTGTTACAGGATGATCCTGACAATCAGGAGATTCAATTTGAACTGGCCCGAACGATTAAGGGGTATGCGCAGGCCATCGACGATTTAGGCAGGCGCGACGAAGCTTTTGAATCGGTTCAGGAAGCCATTGTCCTGCTGGAGATGCTTAAGGAGTCAAAAGATGCCAGAGAGTCTTTCTATAATATTTTATTGAGTTCATACATCGCAGCCGGTGACGCTGCACATGATTCCAAAAAAAATGATGTGGCTTATGAACAGTTCCAGAAAGCACTGGAAGTCGCAGAAGAATATGCGATTCGATATCCCGTCACGGCGACAACCCACGATAATTTTTCCTGGTGCCACGAACGCATGGCGAACCACTGGAGACAATTGAAGAATTTCCCTGAGGCGTTAGCCAGTTTTCAGAAAATGCAGGAGCGTCTGGAACAGGCGATGATTCTGGATCCGGAAGATCGGGTCCTGAAAGATGGCATGGCCGTCGCCTATGATGGTCTGCGAAGCGTTTATCAGCTGATGGGACAAATAGAAAACGCAAAAGAAGCTCGAAAAAAACGGGATGAAATCGAGGCCTGGCTGGCTGTTTCCCGCGAGTAAATGCGTCAGCTGTTTTCCGGCACACAAAATTCTTTCTGTTTTTCAAAATGTCTGCGCAGTTTGCTCTACTCCTCCCCGTAAAGCCTGATGAATGGAACACTGCCACAACATGCAGGCAGTGAATACTAACTTTGAATCAGAGTGATTGACTCTGATGGATTTTCAAGCATTAGGACGAGGGGATACTGAAGATGAATTACAGAATCAAATTCGGAGGAGCGATACTGACCGGGCTGATCTGCCTGCTCACAACTGGCAGCGAACAGTCAGCTATGGCACAGAAAGTGATTAAAGTGACCAATGCCGGTTCGCAACCATTGTGGGTGACCGTGGCTTTCGAGAAAAAGAATGTCGTGGAGAGTGATTCGGGGGTGACTGCGGATCGGGAAATTGAAGCCCATGCCCGCTACTCAAAGGAAGCTAACGCCGGTTTTGAAGGTATCGAAGTTGGATCGAAAAGCGAAATCGACCTGGGAGGCAGAACCCGAAACGTCGATACCAGTTTTCTGAAAGAAAAGTACGACTGGAGTCCATTTATTGAAGCTGGTGAATCGAGAATTCCACCGGGGCATACGGAAGAGTTCGGAGTCACTGGAGATCAGTCTGTCTATTACTTAACCATACGCAAGCAGACTGGATTCATCAAAGTCAATGTGCCCAAATTGTTGACTGCTCACGATGACCTGATTCTTTCTGATGGAGGTTATGAAGCTCCCCGCGTCGATGCGGTGATTGATGATGGTACCGCTTTATATCTGAAGTCAGGAGACGAGTATATTTCCAAGCCTTACAAACATGGTACTTTTGGCGATGCCGTTGCTATGCACAAATCCAATGCCGGTGTTATCCACTACATTCGTCGTGTCAACGGTGGATCAGGTCCTATTAAGAATGGTGATATTGTTTACATCACCGTGAATCCAACTTCTGCCTACAACAAAAGTCAGCTCTATATGCATCATGGAGCCTACGATAACATCTATTACACAAACAATTCGAATCATCCTGCTTCCAAGTGGGAGATCATCAAAGTCCGCAATGGCAGTGCCAAAAAGGACCCTTATATCCGCACGAACCAGCCGTTCCTGCTGATGAATAATGAACACCGCAGCAAAGGACTGTCCGTCGATTCCAACGACGGCTGGATGCATTCCACCGACAAAGCCTCGCAATGGAAAATCGATCTGGATCTGTAAGCGATCAACTCGCATAGAAGGCTCTCTTAATACGGCATCCAGTTACTTGAACTGGGTGCCGTTTTCGTTTTGTCAGACACGATACCTCTCTCCTGTTGTTTACTCGCGTGCCGTTCAATCTATGATGGAAGTAGAAACAATGATTAAAAACGAGTAAGAATCAGACGAAGTGGAAAGGCATCGAAATGGCGATCGATCCCATTTGTGGCATGACGGTTGATGAAAGTACGAATCTGACCGCCGAAAAAGATGGCAAAACCTATTACTTCTGCAGTCCGCATTGTCAGCAGAAATTTGTCAGCGGGGCTGAGGATGAGTCAACCGGGCATAGTTGTTGTGGCGGCGATCAGCAGGTTGTGGAACTCGGTTCCAATCGAAATTCTTCAAGTTCAACAGCTAAATATATCTGTCCCATGTGTGCAGGTGTCGAAAGTGATCAGCCGGGCGATTGTCCGAAATGTGGCATGTCGCTGGAACGGAATCCGGCTTTCAAAGAAAAGTCTGAGCAGAAAACGATTTACACCTGCCCGATGCATCCGGA
>DOCI01000342.1:6971-13243 GCA_003503535.1 Planctomycetaceae bacterium | reverse complement strand
CCTGCCCGATGCATCCGGAAATCGAGCAGGATCATCCCGGCGATTGCCCGAAGTGTGGGATGGATCTCGAACCGAAAAAAGTCTCTGCGAATACCGAAGAAGAGGATCCAGAACTGCAAAATATGACTTTTCGTTTCTGGGTGGCATTGGCTCTCTCGCTTCCCGTCTTCCTGCTGGCCATGCTACCGATGGTCGGTGTCCCCATCAATGAATGGCTGGGCCATCGATTACACACGTGGCTGCAGTTGATTTTGAGCACGCCTGTTGTGTTGTGGGCTGGCTGGCCATTTTTTGTACGGGGCGGGAAATCGTTCGTCACCGGCAATTTCAATATGTTTACATTGATCGCGATTGGAACGGGAGCCGCGTATCTTTACAGTTTGATGGCAGTCCTGTTTCCGGGGATTATCCCGGAGAATTTCAAGCATCAGGGCCAGGTGGCAGTTTATTTTGAAGCGGCCAGTGTTATTATCACACTCGTTCTGATGGGGCAGATGCTCGAATTGAGAGCCCGTCGCCGCACCAACAGTGCCATTCGCGAACTGCTTTCATTAGCTCCACCAACTGCTCACCTTGTCGAAAATGGGGAAGAACGCGATGTCTCTCTCGACGAGGTAAAGAAAGGTGATCAACTCCGAGTTCGACCAGGAGAAAAAATTCCTGTCGATGGTCAGGTCAAAGAGGGCAAAAGTTCGGTCGACGAATCGATGATTACCGGCGAGCCAGGTGCCATCGAAAAGCAGCCGGGAGATTCTGTGATTGGCGGGACGGTCAATCAGACAGGTTCTTTTCTGATCGAAGCTGAGAAAGTGGGTGAAGAAACTGTTCTTTCCCAAATCGTCAATATGGTGGCGAATGCTCAACGGAGCCGGGCTCCGATTCAGAAAGTGGCCGACACCGTTGCCGGTTATTTTGTGCCTGCTGTTTTGCTGATTGCAGTCATCACCTTTCTGGTCTGGGCGATCGTCCAACCAGAACAGCCGGCTCTGGCATGGGCTCTGGTTAATTCGGTCGCCGTGCTGATCATTGCCTGTCCCTGCGCACTGGGACTGGCGACGCCCATGTCGATCATGGTTGGCGTCGGAAGGGGGGCTCAGGAAGGAGTTCTCATTAAAGATGCGGAAGTGCTGGAGACTCTCGAAAAGGTCGATACGATTGTTGTCGATAAAACAGGAACGCTGACTGAAGGACATCCGAAATTGACGGAGTGTATTCCGGTTGAATCCATCAAAGAATCGGAATTGCTGCAGGCAGCCGCGTCGGTCGAACGCAATAGCGAACATCCGCTGGCTCAATCGATTGTGCGGGGAGCAAAAGACCGGGATATCCAAATCGCAGATGTATCCGATTTCGATTCGATTACCGGAGGTGGAGTTGTAGGAACCGTCGAAGGAAAATCGATACTGATTGGAAAGCGTTTGCTGCTTGAAGAACGAGGCATCAAAAATGTGGGCAGTCTGGATCAGAAAGCCGAGGATCTTCAACAGCAGGGACGAACCGTGATGTTCGTCGCCATCGACAATCAATTCGCTGGTATTATTGCGGTTTCGGATCCGATCAAAGAAGCAACTCCCGAAGCAGTCAAAACGCTGCATGAAATGGGCCTGAGGATCATCATGCTGACGGGTGACAATGCAAAAACGGCAAAAACCGTTGCGGAAAAACTCGGTATTGATGAATTTGAAGCGGGAGTGAAACCTGAGGACAAACACGAGAAAATTAAATCCCTGAAAGCAGAGGGCCTGATCGTCGCGATGGCCGGGGACGGCATCAACGATGCTCCGGCTCTGGCGGAAGCGAATGTCGGGATTGCAATGGGAACCGGGACCGATGTCGCGATTGAATCGGCTGGTGTGACGCTCGTCAAAGGAGACCTGCGAGGCATCATCAAAGCGGTGAAACTGAGTCGGTTAACAATGCAAAACATCCGCCAGAATCTGTTCTTCGCTTTGATCTACAATGCGATCGGTGTCCCGATTGCCGCCGGAGTCCTGTATCTAATTTCGCAGCACTTACTGCTCAACCCGATGCTTGCCGCAGCCGCGATGAGTTTCAGTTCGGTTTCAGTGATCAGCAATGCGTTGCGATTACGGGCGATCTCGATTGATTGACACGGAACAATCATAACCCGAAGCGTCAGCGAGGGGACGGCGTCTCCATCACAAATCAACTTGGGTGGCTGGGGGCTGCGCTACGAACCCAGCCACTCAAGTTACCAATTTCATTATCTCACTGATGCATGGGTTCAGAACATAAAAAAGCCCGGACGAATTCGTCCGGGCTTCTCGGTTTGCTGGCGATTGGGGGGATCGCCACTCAGGATTGGTTACTCAAATTCTGCTTTTGGTCGTTCAGGTCGATCGCCTTCGGGACGTCCGCCGCCGGGACGATCTCCACCAGGACGTCCGCCTTGACCGCGGAAGCGTTCGAACATTTGACGAATTTCAGCTTCGTCGACCTGACCATCTTTATTGGTGTCAATCTGATCGAAGTTCTCTTTCATGCGATCGGGAGCTTCTTCTTTGCTGATTTTCCCGTCGCCGTTCTTGTCAATCTCTTTCATACGACTGGCCATGTCACCACCGGGGCCGCCAGGTCCACCACCCTGACGGAAACGATCTCGCATCGCTTCGAAGTCAGACTGATCGAGAACGCCGTCGCCGTTGGCGTCCATCCGGTCGAAGTTTTCCCGCATCCGCTCAGGAGCTTCTTCCTTGCTGATCTTTCCATCGCCATCTTTATCGAACTGGCCCATGAAATCGCCCATGCCACCGCCGGGGCCACCACCAAAGCCACCGCGGGGTCCGCGTGGGCGACCATATTCTTCTTCGGTCAAAACTCCATCGCCGTTTCCATCGAGAGCCATCAACGCTTTCGTGGCATTTTTCAGTTCTTCAGCCGTAATTTTGCCATCGGCATTAGTATCTAAGGCTTTCACCATTGGAGGCGCTTCACGCTCGCCTTCGGGGCGATCTCCCCCACGGCGATCACCGAAACCACCGCGAGGGCGTTCTCCATCTCCGGGAGGTTGGGCAACAGCCATTGTGGCGGTCAGTGACAAAGCGGCTACTCCGCAGCTTAACCAGTTCAAACGCATGATTATCTCCTGTCGAATTTGTATCTCAGCTCCTCTTTGAATGAGAAGAGCCGTGGGTGTCCTGGATGTGAATTTGACACTCAGTCAATCAATAAACCCCGCTCCACGGAGCAGGGTTTCGGAAAATCTTTCCGGATTTTGAAATCGATAATCCTTCTCGGCTTATTTTTTCAGCGAATGAAAAATCTGAAAAACGTTTGGCAGCCCGATCCTGAACTGGTAGCGTATACAAAACATCTCTTCTTACCCATTGACTGGGAATCGTAACAAATGGATGGCGAATCCGATAAATCAGGATCTTATGTGCTCTTTTGCATCATCATGCTCCCGCTCATCTATTTTGGATTCTTCGGCATGATCATCCTCGATGAAATGGTCTTCCGAACCTATTTCTTCAGCAATTATGTCCCCCTGGGAGAACATGGTGAAGATTTTATCCGCCTGATTTACTGGCCGATTTTGAAACTGATGAATCTGTTATGAACCATGAAGAGAAATCAGATTCGATCGTTATCAAAGTCGTGCTTTATCTCGGCTTGACCCTGATGGTCTATCTTGGTTCCTTCGGACTGTTGTATCTTGATGAAGTTGTCTTCAGCACACATTGGGTGCAAAATACGATTCCTGTAAGTCCTATTATTCTTCAGGTGGTCTACTGGCCACTGCTGAAATTGTTTGGCTTTACTTGAATTCAATTACGGTGACAACCGACATACCCCAATCAATTATTACAGGAATCCCCATTGCCCTCCTCTGAACTTTCGACACGCACGAAGCAGATTCGACGCAGTGTCGTTCAGAATCAAATGCTCTTCACAGCTGGGTATTCCCTCACTACGGGGGGATTTCTTTACTACTTCATGGGAGCATTGGGAGCAGCCACCTGGGTTCTCACTGTTCTGCTGGCCTTGCCGGAAATCGTGGGCGTGCTGGCGGTGCTGACCCCTCTGGCCTTACGGCTCACCGCAAATCGAAAACGTCTGTTTGTTGCGACCTCGATTCTGGCGAGAGTCTGCACCTGTGGGATTCCGCTCGTTGTCCTTCTGCCGGAGAGTTGGTCCAAGCTGAGTTTCCTGATTGGCGTCCTGGCATTGCAGGGCATCTTTCAGTCGATTGCCTACACCGCTTATCTCTCCTGGCTGAGTGACCTGGCGCCCGAAAAAAGCTGGGGACGATTTTTCGCCCGGCGGGATATCGCCAAAGCCCTCGTGCTGATATTCGTTCCCGTTGCAGCCTCGATCCTGAAGGATTTTCTGCGCGATCCAGCTACAAACGATTCCATCGAATGGACGAGATATCTCATTGCCTTTGGTGTTGGGAATCTACTCCAGTTGATCTCTTTGATCCCACTCCTGAAATGGCCTGCCGTCGAAGTCAATTCTGAAATCACTCAACAAACAGAAGCCACAGTTCCGTCATTGACAGAGCACCCCGGCCCTTCTCTGCAGGGCCTTCTCGGAATTCTGGCCTTCTCCTGGTGGCTCGCCTTTTTTCAGGGGATGACACAAACCGCCTTCTTTCTGCACAGTTATCGCGAACTGCAGGTTAACCTGACGAACTATTACCTGTTGACGGGATTGATGTATTCAATGCAGATGCTGACTGCTGCGATCGCTGGACAAATCGGAGATCGACGTGGTTACCGCAACATGCTGATGCTGAGCACATTCGCAGTCAGTTTTGCGATTCCTTTCTGGATGTTTTCATTGGAAGGAAACTGGCTCTGGCTGTGGGGAGCATATGCGATTTGGGGATTATTCGGAGCGGTCAATCTTTCATTACAGAATCAATTACTGATCGTCACGCCCAGGCATCGCAATACCTTTCAACTGGCGTTGTGTCGACAGGGAGCCGGTTTGATCGCCGGATTAACCGGATTGGCGGGAGGCTTCTGGCTGGAAAAGCAATTGGCAAATGAGACTCCATTCCAATGGATGTCCTACCAATGGAATCCGTTCCTGCTGATTTTCGCCTTCTCATTTCTGGGACGCCTGACGGCTCCACTCTGGCTATTACTTGTGCCACGAGGCAGGTAAGTGTTGAAGAATCGATGCGTGATTAAACTCGATAACATCACTCTTGTGAATATCAAGAGATGAATTCGTCGATTTTCCATTTGGAATTGAAACCTTAAATATTAGTGTAGAGTCACTTGAAGAACTCTCCACAGTTACCGATTCTTACAAGTGCACTGATCTCATTTCCGACACCTCCTCACACAGGTCAAATTCTCATGGAACGCAAACAGGCAAAAGACTTCGATCAGAAACTTCTCGATCTCTACGACGACTACGCCCACGGCCGGGTCAACCGCCGCGACTTTGTGCGGGGAGTTGGTGCGTTTGCCGTCGGCGGCATGACTGTCGAAGGATTGATTCAGGCCATCAGCCCCAATTATGCCTGGGCCGAGCAAGTCAAAAAAGATGACCCGGCTATCAAAACTGAAACGGTTAAATATAAGTCTCCCGAAGGAGCAGGGGAGATGCAGGGCTACATGGTCTGGCCAGCAAAAGCGTCCGGCAAATTGTCTGCCGTATTGGTAGTGCATGAAAATCGCGGGTTGAATCCTTACGTGGAAGATGTCGTTCGCCGATTGGGCAAAGCTGGTTTCCTGGCCTTCGGACCCGATGCGTTGTATCCACTGGGAGGTTATCCCGGAAATGACGATGAAGGCCGAGCCATGCAGCAGAAGCGGGACTCCGATGAAATGGTCCAGGATTTTATTGCGGCTGCCAAAATGCTCGATACTCACAAAATGTCGAATGGCCATGTTGGAGTGGTTGGCTTCTGTTACGGAGGAGGGATCTGTAATACCTTGGCTGTCGAGATCCCTGATGTGATCGATGCAGCCGCCCCTTATTACGGACGCCAGCCTGATCCCGCCGATGTCTCAAAAATCAAAGCAGCTCTGTTAATCCACTACGCTGGCCTCGATGAACGAATCAACGCCGGCTGGCCCGCTTATGAAGAGGCCCTCAAGAAGAATAACGTCGATTACGAAGCCTTCATTTACGAAGGGTGTAATCACGGATTCCATAACGATACAACACCACGCTTTGATGAAAAAGCGGCAGAGCTTTCGTGGAAACGTACCGTCGATTTCTTCAGGAAAGAACTTGCATAACGGGCCAGAAAATTTATGTACTAACCAGGCTCATCATAGCAAGGGTGGCGG
>DOCI01000342.1:5342-6813 GCA_003503535.1 Planctomycetaceae bacterium | reverse complement strand
TCTCGCAGAGAAGCCCCCGAATCACTGAACTTCCGGGGGCTTCCGCATATGCGGAGCGCCCCCGCCACCCCAAAATCGTTATGTCATAATCAAGCTTTATGAGCGTTCTTAATCCGCTGACATTGCAAAAAACCACGGATTCGCCGGAGACTCGCAGACTAAAACATCTGTGAAAATCCGTGCTCATCCGTGGTTCATTTTTTATTCAGGCTGACAGCAATTACTCTCGCACACGTTCCTCAATCGTAATTTTGAACTCATCCGAATTCGCCTTGAGTTCGGGAGCGTACATCGCATAACTGAAGGTTGGCAGAGCCGAGAATGAGCCGGGGATTTCTGCCCGCAGGCGGTACTTCATGCTGCTGGTTCCGCGTTGAAGTGCCCGTATGAAGAAGGCGACTTTCTCATCCCGGAATTCGGCGTAGGCTCCGTTGCCGCCTTCGATGTATCCACTTCGAATATCGACCGGTTCCGTCCCCGCGGCTTTGAAGTCTTCGAGGATGACATATTCGTAATCGTTCTTGCTGTCGATACCGAGTTCGATTTCGAGCAGATCACCACTGACAACTTCATCGCCGGGCTGCAGTTCGATGCGGTCATACTCTTCGACTTTCTGGGAGACAACCTGACCGCTCGAACCCGCGACATTCGTCTTGGCATCCTTTTTGGGAACCAGTTTGTAAACGGAACGTCGAACTTTCAATTCCAGTCCGGTCGCCGTGATCGGATCTTCCAGTGTGAAGTTCGTGAGGTAGGCATTCCAATACAGAGGACCGCGGCCCACCTTGCGGAATTCGACCGTGTGTTGACCGGTCGTCAATGCTTCGCCTTCGATGACTACGGTGCCGTCGAAGGTGAGCAGGTTCTTGCCATCGATATGAATCTGCTTCTTCACCTGACCATCAACCAGAACTTCGAGATCCATGTCCGGCTGATCTTCTCCGGAAGCCTGCAGATACTCCGCCAGTGCTTCGATGCACAGCGAAGTATCTCGCGTACTGTTCCAGTAAGTTGAATGCTTGCGGTTATTGAGCAGATATTTCACGAGCCGCGGAGCACGCACACCGTTCGGTTCAACATGAGAGAGCAGTTTCAGATAGTACGCATTCGCTTCAACTTCATTTCCGTGCCAGTACCACCACGAGTAGCCAGCAGGAATCTTCAGATAAGCGGTCTCGTTTTCGAGATCCTCAACGTAGTACTGTTCGATATTTTTGAGCACCATATCGAGGCGATCCTGCACTTCGAGTTTGTGAAGTGTCAGACCAAACATCGCCAGCGAGTAAACCGATAGCTCGATACGATCTCGATACAGATAGTCCTGCATCTGCTGATTTTTCATTCCTGCATCGACGAGAATCATATAGACCAACGCATCGAGATTATTCGCCTTTTTCCGATAAGGCTGCTCAGGCTTCTCGGCTTCGCCTTTTTTGAGCAGACGAACCTGTTCGTTCTGATACTTTTCGAG
>DOCI01000342.1:0-5232 GCA_003503535.1 Planctomycetaceae bacterium | reverse complement strand
TGCCCCGGTCAAGCATTCCTTCGACCAGCACCATGCCGTTCGCCTCGGCGACCTGCAACCCATGCACAACGGTTGCGGTGGTATGCGGATAAGCATGCTCGCCGTAGCCGGAGAACCAGCCCCAGCCGCCGTCGGAAAGTTGCATGTCGGTCAGTTTTTTCAGACCGACTTTGACAATTTCGTTCATCTTATCAGTGTTATAAACGGGATTGGCTTCAAACCGTTTCCACTGAGCGGCTCGTTCATCAGCATCGCCAATTTCCTGAGCATTCAGATTTGTCACCTTCTGCTGAATCTCTTCAAGATTGACTCCCAAATCCTGCAAAATCTTTTGAGTGATCACCGCAGGCACAAACCGATTGAGTGTCTGTTCGGTGCAGCCGTAAGGGTAATCGAGCAGATAAGGCAGGGCGTCGATCATCGCTCCGGCCAGTGTCGGCGAATAGCGGATTTCAAATCGCGTTTCTTTGGGACGGCGCTCAGCTGGCACATTGATGGTGAACTTGCCTGAGCCATCGTCATTTCTAAGTACACCCGTAAACGATTCCGTTTTCAGCATGCCGTGCACGTAAACCGGGAAGGTCATCTGCATGGCATCGGAGTCGGCATCGGTCAAGGCTTTCACCGTAATGACCGCAGAACCTTCAGCTGTCGCTTTGACACGCCAGTCGACGCGTTGCTCTCCACCAGCTGTAATGGTGATCGTTCTTGTCAGTTCATCAAGTCCTTCCAGAGTATTTCCTTCAAGCACCATCACCACCCGAGTGGACTTGGCTTCTTCCAGATAGTTATGCACGTTCGCAGAAATAATAACTTCATCTTTTTCGACAAAGAACCGGGGAGCCTGCAATCGGACGAGTACATCCTTAGCCGTCACAACCGCTGCTTCACCTTCGCCGACACGCGTGCCTTCACCCATCGACCAGGCTTTGAGTTTCCAGCTGGTCAGGTTTTCCGGCATGTTGAACGTGACCGACGCCCGACCATTTTCATCGGGCGTGACATTGGCCGCCCAATAGGCAGTATCGGCAAACTCTTTGCGGATAGTCGGTTCAATGAAATTGGCCTCTCCGCCGAGCCCATCGTTTCTAAAGCCGGAACTATCCTTATCGGCTGCTGATTTCTCCATGGCCATGCCCGCCATCGGAGCAGCCATCGGAGCAGCCATTGGGGCCGCCATTCCGTCGGCCATCATATTCATACGCCTCATTTTGGTTTGAGGCATTCCGAAATCAGCATTGAGTTGTTGTTCAGCAAGCTCAAGTTGAAAACTAGTGACTTCCGTATCAGCCACCAGATTTCCGAAGATTCCAATCGCCTGCATGCTCAGTTCATTCGGCTTGAGAATATTTCCGAAATATCTTTGCAACGAAGATCGATAACTCGCATTATGCGAACGTCGGAACTTCCAGAAGAATTCGCGAATCTCGGGAATGTTGCTGCCCCCGGAAATGTATTCGACACTGCGATCATAAACCGTCAGCACGGTGGAACCCTGAATCGGTTTGCCCTCCATGTCGGTGAGAACGACATCAACCTTCGCTTCGCTCCCCGGCAGATAGCGTTCTGAGGAAGGTTCGACACTCACATTGATGATTCGTTTTTCCGGCGGAACGACCACATCTTTCAACTGCTGATAGATATTTGCATCGCTGAGCGTCATCGCCTCAATAAAGAAGTTCGGCATGTCTTCGGCTTGGACACCGATATCGACAACCGTGCTTTTGCCCTGCATGCGAATTGTTTTTGGGGGCAGGTAGACGCCATTAGAAGGTCGCAGGAATAAGAGGACGGTCGAGTTTTCTCGATTCGTATTGATCATAAGCTTGACAGTTTCACCCGGCTGATACGATTTCTTATCCGGCACGATTTCGAGATCATTAAATCGATAATCCGCCAGATTCGAACCTTCGCCACGAACAACGAACACAATGCCGCCCTCACGGGAATTGCCTTTGGCATCGGTCACCGTGCAGGAAAGTCGGAACTGGCCGGGCTGACTGGTTTTGAGCTTCTGTTCGACCATGCCCTCGGCATTCGTTTCCGTCTCCCATTTTTCGACTTCCGTTTCCTGAGGTTGCCCTTTTTCGTCGTAACGGATTTGATACAGCTTGATCACAGCCGGGCCGACAATCGGCTTTTTATCCAGTGTTTGGGCTTTGATGCTGGCAGTCGCGGTATCGCCTACGTTGTAGTAACCCCGATTCATCCAGGTGAAAACCTGAAAGGGATCACGAGCAACGAGCACAGAACCGGAGCCAACAATCGTGCGGCGGGATTCATCGACCACTTCAGCGGTGATCGAATAATTGTGATCGGTATCGCCGTGCAGCTCCTTAGCCAGTTCGGTATCGATTTCGATTTCGATGGTGCCATCAGGCCCAATCGGAACTTCGTTTTCCATAATTACTTCCGGAGGATCAGCCTGATTGTGCCACCACCACGGAGTTGGCGGCAAACATCCCCAGCGATTCCAGCCGGGATACCACGTATAATTTTCGCCAAACCACCAGTAGCCATTCCCGTACAACCAGTCGTAGGGTTCGACGGGGAACCAGCGGGAATCGTGGGAAGTTCGTTCGACTTTGTACTTCACAAAGCCTTTGGTAACGGGAGCACCGAAGTAGTATTTCGCTTTGACGGTCGCGGTCACCTTTTCGCCGAGTTGAATCGGCTCATCGGGAGCATCAACCGTCACTTCATATTCCGGCTTTTTGTATTCCTCAACACGGAAAGAATTCCCACCGCCAACATTGCTGGCATTATCCCACGGAACATTGATCGAATAACTTCCGAGAGTCGCATCATCCGGCAACGCGAGTTCATCATCGAACCCGCCGTATTCGTCGGCTGTGTACGTCTTCTCCAGAACTTTTTCGCCTCGCGGATTTACGATCTCAACTCGGAACGACTTGCCTGCGAATTTGCATTTGTCTGTGTTTTGATAGTCAGCCTGACGAATCCAGAATTTGAATTTGACGGCTTGTCCGGGACGATAAACCGGGCGATCCGTAATCGCATAAACTTTGTTTTGCTGATACGTTACCCAATGCCGCCCCTGATGCCAGATGCGATCAAATCCGAGATGAGCGACGCGTCCATCTCGCGATTTGGCAGTCAGCAGCCAGTTCTTATTATGGTCTTGAAGTTTCTCGCCGATAATCAGCTGACCTTCCGCATCACAGCGGTCGGCAAATTCGGAAACGACGATGTTCGGTCGTTTATTCTGCCGAGATTCGACTTTGTATCCAAAGAATTGTGTGGTCACATTGGCGATTGGTTCGCCCGTTTTTGTATCGGCGAAGTAGTACCACTGTTTGTTATCGAGTGGTTTCTGCACAATGCTCATGTTGTCCAGCCAGACAACAATCCGGCTCGTATTCCCATCCTTCATCTTGGCAATCAGCAGATACGCGCCCGCATCCTTGAGTGGAGCGTTGATTGAAACCCGTCGATCCAGATGCTCTTCACGCGGTTCGAGTGTTTCAGTCCATTTCGCAACCGACTTGCCTCGATACCGTGTCTGGTTTTGGACGACAATCTGGTGGCCAATGTCGCCGAGTTGAGCCTTATCCCAATCCCACTTGTCGGGCTGCGATTTCAGATAGGCTTTCACATCATTAATCAGCAACTCATGCTTGAGAGCAATCGCTTCCAGTTCGAGGAGTTCGCCATTGCGAAACTTGAAGGAGAGTTCAATCTGATCGCCAGCTGGCTTGATGGAAGTTCCTTCGAAGGTCCCCCAGGGATCGACAATTTGACTGAGTTGTTTTGCTCGGCTTTTGTTCTCGTTGTCGCCATGTTTTTCGATGAGAGTTTTCAGGAACTCGGCTGCTCGCGGATACTGCATCCGGTTTTCAAAGATGCGGACGAGACTCTGCAAAGCCGATTCATCGTAACCTGTTTTTGAATTCTCCACGATTTGCTTGAACAGCTGAATCGGATTGTATTCTTCAGGGAATTCGAAGCGTTTGACACCATTGGCCAGCCGGGCAATGGTTTCGTTTTCTTTCAGACTGCGAACGCTGAACTTTCCCTTCGCAGCATCGGCTTCATCATCATCCTGACCGCCGCGAAGTAGCGAGATATAACCTCCGAGTGTCTGCACACCGAATTGACCAAATGCAAAATTGGCTCGAGTCCAAAGTACCTGGTTTTCCAAAGCCGGATTCGCTTTGACAGCTTGATCGAGCAACCATCTCCAGCGTTCCCCATCACGACTTGCGGTTTCCCAGGATTCAGGTACGGCATAGACAACAGGATTTCCCTCGGCATCAACGGGAGCGCCCTGCGTTCCTGCAGAACCTCCTCCGCGTCTCCACTGTTGAGCCTCTTCCAAATCTGGCAGGACAGAGAGATCTGTCAATGCCTGTAATTCCCAACTTTGCGAATTGTTCTGTCGGGAGGACATGACATTCTGGGCAAACTTCAGATAAAACTCGCCCTGCTCTTTGGCAGTCCCGTTTTTCACGAGGGCCATCGCTTCCTGAAACAGCTGCAGAGATCGAACTCGATCCCGCTCCGAAGCATCGACATATTCCGCCCCCTGACTTCGACGACGATTCCCCCGCTGAAATTCGCCTTCAACAACGAAACCATAGTGAGGGATCCGTTGATAAGTTTCCGCGACATGGACTTTGACCTGCCAATTATCCGGATGAGTTTTCAAACAGGATTCCAGGGCGAGATCAATCTCATCGATTCGCCCGAGTCGATTCAGACATTCGACGAAAAAATCCAGAGATTCATCGATCTGTTTTGGAGTCGCCTCTTTGTTCCTGAGCACCTTACGATAATTTTCCTGAGCATCGTTAAAGTTCCCCTCTTTCCTCAGTTTGTCGGCAGTGGATTTGAGATCATCGACCGACATCTCTGCTCCGTATAAGAAGAGTCCCAATATAGAAATGCTCAGAAAGCCCAGTAGAAATCCTGAAATACGCATCGCACCAATCCTTTTATTATCTGCAAGAGTACGACGGCCCGTGTCATACCTGATGTCAATCGGAATCATAACGCCTGAATTGCCCGAGTGGGAACTCAGTATGGATATTCAACAGACTGGATGAAGCCCGTCTTACTTCCTGCTTTAGGACGATGACTTTGCAGGAATAGTTCCCGACAAATTCGATCACAATGGGCAAAATGTGACCAAACATGAAAATGAGACTCATACGGATTCTAATTTGAAATAGCGCGATTCTACGACTTTAAATCACATCTGAAAGATCAGTA
>DOCI01000201.1:11001-19808 GCA_003503535.1 Planctomycetaceae bacterium | reverse complement strand
CCGGTCAATGCTGGCGAATACATTCTGAGTATGAATCCCGAAAGTGAGCATGAGCGTGATGAAATGCTCAAGCAATTGCTGGAGGAACTGGGTGACGAAGTCCCCGGCGTGAATATTGAAGTCGAGCAACCGCTGGCTCACTTGATCAGTCACATGGTCTCAGGAGTATATGCCCAGATTGCCATTAAAATTCATGGAGACAATCTGGATGTGTTGCAGCAACTCTCAGAAAAGGTCCGATCAATTGTCCAGAATATCGATGGGATCACGCCCCCGGTCATCGAGCCGATTAAGCAGACCGAAGAACTGCACATTCAATTGCGAACAGATGACCTCGCCTTCTATGGTCTGACACGTGCATACGTCGCCACCATTTTGCAAACGGCTCTTCAGGGAGAAATTGTTTCGCAGGTCCTGGAAGGACAACGTCGATTCGACCTGCTCGTCCGCCTGGAGGAAGATTACCGCACCGACTACGCCAATCTCGGACGACTGCGGATCGACTTACCGAACGATCGTGGACAGATCGAACTTCGTGAACTGGCCGATATTGGTCCAGGCACGGGGCCGAATGCCGTAAACCGGGAGAATGCACGGCGACGCATGGTTATCCGCTGTAACACTCAGGATCGGGATCTGGCCAGTGCCGTCAAGGAAATCCAAAAACGTCTCGACAGTCAAATCAATTTGCCGGAGGGATACTTCATCGAATATGGCGGACAGTTTGAAAGTCAGCAACGGGCGACACGGACAATCGCCATTCTGGCAGCCGTCTCAGTCGTTGGAATGTTTGTCGTGTTGATGGTGCTCTTCCCTTCAGTTCGAATTGTACTACAACTGTTGAACGCACTCCCGACAGCTTTTATCGGCGGCGTGTTAGCACTGGTGATTACCGATCAATCACTGACGGTCGCGAGTCTGGTCGGTTTTATTTCCTTAGGTGGGATTGCTGTTCGTAACGGAATTCTGCTCGTGACTCACTACTTCCATCTGATGAAAGAGGAAGGGGAAGACTTCAGTAAAGAGATGATCATCCGCGGCAGCCTCGAACGTCTGGCCCCCGTTTTGATGACCGCCCTCACTGCGGGAATGGGCCTGCTGCCTCTAGTGTTAGGTGGTAAAGAACCGGGGCGAGAAATTTTGTATCCCGTTGCGACAGTCATTCTCGGGGGACTCGTGACATCAACATTCTGCGAGTTCCTCATTCATCCCGGCATCTTCTGGAGGTTCAGTGGAAAAGATGCTCATGCTCTCGCCCAGTATGAAGAATCAGGAGAACACATCATTCCCTGATCCCACTCCGTTCAAATTTCGTTTCGACATTGTCGACGGACAATGTCAGTTCAAAGTCCATGCAATTCCGCATCGACAAACTTGTTCATTCACAAAGGAATTCCTTATGAAAACTGTTACCATTTCACTCACTTCTGTCGCGCTGCTGTTGAGCGTTTCGCTCTTTGCGGGCTGCGATGGAAAACCCGCAGAGCCAACCACAACAAATAAATCCACTGCAGAAACGGATCACGGACATCCTCATGAAGGGGAAGGCGGACACGGTCATGGAGCCGGTCCACACGATGGCACGCTGGCCGACTGGGGCGGCGGAAAATATCACGTGGAGTTCACGGTCGATCACAATAAAAAAGAAGCTACGGTTTATATTCTTGGTAGTGATGAGAAAACTCCGGATCCAATCGTTGCTGATAAACTGCTGTTGACGATCAAAGAACCTAAACTGCAAACCGATCTCATCCCCGTTCCACAGGAGGGTGATCCTGCTGGCACAGCTTCTCGATTTGTCGGCACTCACGAAGGACTGGCGACCGTCATGGAATATTCAGGGACGATCAGCGCCGAAGTTGATGGAACTCCGTATGCCGGCAACTTTACTGAAGAAGCTCATGGACATGCAGGTCATGGCCATTCCCATGGAGACGAGGATGCACTGATCTGGGAAGGCGAGCCAAAACAGCACGCCGGACTTGAAATCAAACTCGGACATCACGGCAAACATCTGCATGCCGGCGAAGACGTCGAACCCGCTGTTTCAATCACAAAAGCTGGAAAGCCTGTCAGTGATGCCAAAGTCTTCAATGCTCTTGTCAGCGGCGACGGACAGAAAGTGCTGGCTCAGGAAGTGCCAACCATCTACGAGCCGACAACTGAAGAAGAACCGGCTCACTACGCTCAAGGAGCACTCACAATTCCCAAAGGTATCAGCAGTGTCATCATTCGCTTCCGCATCGTTCCAGCTGGTGGTGAAGAATTGACTTTTGATGTTCCTGTAACTGTTGAGTAATTCAGCGAGTGTCTTGTGGAATTCTGTTGTGATGTGAACTAATAAGCTAGAGAGTATGAAGGACTGGAAGAATGTGGTGGAGAGCGATCATCGCGGGACTTGTCGTAGCTGGCGTTTCAGAACTGGCCGATCGCTTTCCACGACTGGGAGCGCTATTGCTGACACTCCCGGTCATCAGCATCGTCGCATTTATCGCGACGTGGAACAAAAACCAGGACCTCAACACGCTATCGCAACTCGCCCGCGAAACGCTCATCCTCGTTCCCCTCGGCCTGCCGTTCTTCATCCCGCTAGCCTTTTCAGAACGACTGGGCCTCGGCTTCTGGAGTGCATTTGCAGCCGGAATCTTACTGGCCTCCGCCACCATCGGACTCTGGTTCTGGCTGGGACCACAAGCCACAAAATAAATCAGCTTCAAATTTGCCACGCTATTTTAAAGAATTTGATATCCAACAATAGCTTGAACAGAGAGTGGCTGACCGCGACAAAACCTGGCACGGTTCCCACTTTGCCTTTTGCTCACGGTCAGTCCGCTCCTTTTAAACAATGATCTCAAACTGGGTTTAACGAATGTTGTTCTATCGATGAATGACTTCAACTTGAGAACACGGAAGAAGTACCTAAATAAATTACCTAATGAGTTATTCGCGCCAATAAATTCGTGCGCATCAAAACTGAATCCGTCACATTTCCATTAGCATGATTAGATCAATGATTTTAGAACACTCATTAAAGGTGGTCCTGTAACTCTTAAGCTACTGTACAAAATCCGGTTTGGTACGCCATCTGCATTTCCCTTTTTCCGAAAGGAGATTTGCAGATGTTACACTTGTCCCGACGAACAGCAGACGCTTTTCGCAACACGGGACCCAAGACGGATCCGCCGTATGTTTTATCTGATGACCAATGGAATCTGATCGCTGATCTGTTTCCAGATCTGCCCATGACTCGCCGGGGAGGACGTCCCTTCAAGGCCAATCGAGCCTGTTTTGAGGGTATTCTCTGGGTGTTGATGAGCGGAGCTCGCTGGAAAGACTTGCCGCATTGTTTCCCTTCAAAATCGGTCTGCCATTCCCGTCTACAGCAGTGGATGAAGGATGGCCGTTTTCTGGAAGCCTGGCAGCGATTGGTCAATCGCTTCAAATCATTGGGGCGTCTAAATCTCAAAACGCTCATTGGGGATGGCACGTTTGCTCCTGCTAAAAAAGGGGCGGCTGCGTAGGCAAAACAAAAATTGGTAAGGGAACAAAGGTCATAATGCTCACTGACGAGCATGGTCTGCCTGTGAGTTTGCACATTGAAAGTGCTTCGCCGAGCGAGGTGAAGCTGATTGAACCTCTCGTTGATTGTGCGATCACGTCTCTTCCAAAAAATGCCCGCCTGCTCTACGACAAAGCCGCTGACAGTGAATCGCTTCGCTGGTTCCTGCGAGAGATTCAGTGCGTTCGCTTGATCTCCCCGTACAGAAAACGTCGCAACGAAACTGCCGCACGGAGACTCAATAAACGTGACCGGAACTATTATCGGAAACGCTACCGGGTGGAACGCACTTTTGCCTGGCTGAAGAATCTCCGCCGCTTGCAAGTTCGACACGAATATAATCCCCAAAATTACAAAGCCTTCTGGATCGTCGGCATCTTGTTCACGATGCTCAAGAAGTTATAGGACTACCTCTAGACAATGAACTTGCACGCACAGTTCAGTGTCTGTAATCAAATCAGAGAGCCCAAAGTTTAAATCGGATTTTTAAGACAATTTGAAGTAAGTCATCACTGTATAGTGGTCTGCATATTGCAGTGTGCATTTTTAATAACCATTTACCACTAAGTCTATGGGCCCAATTAGATCTGTTTTGGAGGGAAAAGAATGTTCATGCCATCGGCCAGAAATTGGGAGGAAATGAAATATGAATCTGCAGGGTGTTGGCCCTTGCCAATAAATAAAGGGGACGACTTTGCTTTCATCGTCAAAATGGGTTTGACTTCGATTAAAGCAGCCTTCAAATCATGTCCAATCTCGCTGACAATCGGAAGAGCGAACACACCGAATGGAGTTGTCCTAACAACGACACTTTCGGTTGCTGACGACCTAAACGCCCCATTATTACTTAGTGGAGCCCTTCGGCACACTGAAGAACACCTTGCTCTTGAGAATATCCTGCGAGCAAAGCGAACAGCTATTGTTTTCTTTGATGAAATGAGCCGTCATGTAGCAACCGCCGCATGTACTCTGAATAATCGAGAATGTTCCGAGGCATCAGCAATGGTGGATTCTCCCGGCGAGCGTTATTCAGGATCTTGGATTACGATGTTGGCCGACGTTTTGGACGAAGCTCAATTACACTCCGATCCTCTTTTAACCGTAACACCCAAATATACTCCCGTCTTTTTTACGGTTTCCATGAAACTCTCAGGCTTTGAGACTATTCGATCAACGACGATTGGGGCTGATGAAGTACTTGACTTCGAGCTTTCAGATAAGAATGAAGGCCGTGGGCAAGAGCAATCAGCATGGCACCTGCTCGAAAACCTTTTTGAGGGCAATATTTTCCATTCACCGCAAGTTGTTGAAGCGGGCAAAAAACGGGAATTGACTGACATTTTAACTCATACTTCTGTTGGAATTAATCTGTTTGAGTCGAAGGTCACAGAAATGTTAGCGGAAAACAGCCTGGACAGATCGACTGAGCGACGCGAAAAGAACATCCAAAATCATATTAATAAAGGCATTGATCAATTGGTAGGTGCCTTCCGAAATGTGAAAGCATCACTTCCCCTGCGGACAAAACAAGACAATCCAATTGAGATTCCGAATGGAACAGATTCTATTCATAACGGCATCGTCCTTATTTCTGAAATGCTATCAGGTTTGGACTGGGAAGCAATTTATGTGCAACTATCAGAAGCATCAGAAAAGTGTGGGGCGATGCTTCATATTCTGGATCTACGTGAATTGAGAACGATCGTCGGTATTAGTCGTGATAATCCTGTTCTATTTGCAGCTCATCTCTCTCATCGTTTTGACATCATGTCTGAACGTAAACACGCGTTGCTCCGTACAACTTTGAATGGGCCGCCTCTCCCGTGATATTGAATCACATGCTCATTTGATTGGATTTACTGATCTTTTGAAAATCCAACAAATGCCCGAGACAGTATTTCTAAGGTAGTCCAGTATGGTGTGAAGCCTTTTGGACTAAAGCATTCAATCTCTAGCCTGCTCAAAACTCGATTCGACTCTATTTTTTTGGCATGACAATTTGTGGTATTAATTCTGAGGGTTGGACACGGAGCGCAACAGCTAGCTTTTCAATCGTTTCCAGCCGTGCTGATCGCTGTCCTCGTTCGATCAATGAGATATGAGTTCGATGAAGACCAGCCAAATCCGCAAGGTCTTCCTGAGAGAGTTCGAGACGCTCTCGAACCTCTTTGATCTTGAGTCCAAATTGTGTAATGAACTTTGCTGACATGCCTTGACAAGCATCCAGCAACTCAGACAATAAGAACACAGACAAAGCGCAACATCTCAACGGCATCCGATTCGTAGGAAGGGGTAAATCATGCAAGCACCTCTTGAATTGTTCTCGATCATGAATTCAATATCATGGCAGACTTCAATTCCAATCATTCTCTCCAAAATTCCGCAAATGAATGAATGGGCCACGAATGCTCAGGGTCATTTGCTGCGAATTGCTGATACGATCGTCTGGGAAGGCGAGAACGGACGCCACGTCGTCGCCTGTATGGAAGGATTGACTGAAAATCAAAACAGAATAGATGGAGCGATACAAAGCCTGGAAACTTCACAGCTGGCAGCTTCCAGCACAATGCAAACGGTTCAAAATGTATCGATGGCATCGTTCGGTATGCTTTCTCTTACTGCAGGTCTGATGATGTGGAGATTGCATTCGTTGGATAAGCGAATGAAACTACTGAGCAAACAGATTTCCGACGTAACTACTCGTCTCGACGCTAACGATAAGGCAAGATTGGAAACAAGCCTCAAATTTCTTGATTTGTATGAACAAAAGAAAAGACGCGGAGATCTCGAAACGGCCCACCAGGAAGCAGCGTTTTCTGCACATACTTACGGCAATCTGATCGACAGTGAAATGGGTGCTGGTCATCGTGTTCCTTTAATGAACTATTGGGGACGGTGCTACTTGCTTTCCCTCATGACGGAATTGTCAGCAATGATTTATCAAGGCGATCTGCAACAAGCTATTGAAAGGGCTGAAACTCAGCGAAGTCGAATTCAAGAGTTTGTTCGCGTGACCTTTCATCAGACAATTGCCAAAGCCCCAGAGATGTATCTTGACCCAAATTTCATTAATGATGGTATTAGTTTAGAGCTTATGACTGAAGTTTATAGTCAGCTTCAAATCAGTGATGCAATTGAGTTTCCGGCGATTAGAAATTCCAATGAACTCTTCGAGTATCTTCGTGAACCGATTTACCGATCTCGGAAAAAGTTCAAGAATTTCTGGGCGCCTGTCGGTGCAGCGAAGCGGCGTTGCCTGAAAAATATGAAATATTTGATTGCCTGCATTGAGGATGCAAATCGAATTGAAAGCATCAAACTGCAAATTAAGTCCGCCATCGATAACTCCTACTCTCTGATTGAACTTCGAGATCACATCAAAACAGAACGAGGTAGAATTCTCGATTGCGACAATCAAATGGTCGCTTTTATCATTCCCTCAGGCTGATGGTTGAGAAGCTATGAATTTACTTTACATTTTGCTGGCCGCATCTGGAATTGCCATGATTAGCTATGGTTCTCGTGCTATAAAACATGCACGGAATCAGGAGTTTGACCGTGCATTCTCTTGTATGCGGTCCAGCAAACTGATCGCATTCACCATTGCCATCCTTGCGACAATGCTTGTTCTCAGATGGCCTCTACGTGAGAAGACTGTTTCTGTCTCCGAAGAGGTGAGTAAAACCGTCATTGAGACAGTCAGTGTTCCAGTACAAGTGACATCCTGGTTTTTCTTTACCAGGACGGAGAATCAGCTTCAAGAAGTTGAGAGAAACGTAATCGAAACAGTCGTTTCTGCAAAGGGTGTCCATGTCTTTGATCCATGGCTTATTATTCCGATGTTGCTCATTGCCTTATTTGCAGCATGGGTACAAGGCAAATTCATCCAATATGCATTTGCCAGATTTGAAATTGATTAAGTCGATGTCTGTTGTTAGCGTTCTCGCATGACACGTATGAGTTATCATAGATAGCAAGGTTGACAATTCTCGCACCGTGAGACATCAACCAGAACTGTCCTCAATTTCGATTTTCTATCCCGTACAATCAAGAAATGTGTGGATGATCTGAATATTTTTGAGTTTCTTAGGTCGCTTGTGTATCGTTTGATAGGTGTTGTGCAAATTAGCATCGATTGTTGCCTGAAGCCATTCGCCACCTTGGCCAATGCGGTGTTTTGCAATCTCGATTTTGGCTGCAACCTTTGCACTCCAGCCATTACAACTTTCCGTTTGAATGTAAGCTAACATTCCACCTGCAGTCTGGTCTGCTGAGTAGGCACCAGTAATGAATTGCCCCAGACCATCTTTGCCCAGGTAGGCAGATACACCTGCGCTCTTGTTTAAGGATTTTGCTTCAAAGCAAAATCGGCATCTGGGTCGTGTACGACGAGAGGCAAGTTTGATATCAACGCGACGTCGCTCTTTGCCGGTTCGTACAGAATCATGAATGGGTGGGTCATCATGGATTTCGTAATCATCAACCCAGGCTGGTGAATTGGTGTCATCAAAGATGGTTTCGACGGACTCATGAATTAAGCCAGTGATCGCAGGCTCGTGCATTGTCGCAAGCTGTGATTTATCAAGCCGAGAGAATCCCATCGCTATAAGCAGATGCACGTGAGTAATGAAACTCTGGCGATAGGCTTCAGCTTTTGCAGGAGCGATTGGTTGACGTTGAGAATTCAAGCGGTGGCTCCTTCGGCAGCAACTGTTTCCGCGATAATTTCACTTGCGTCAATCATCGCTTGACTTTCCGTCCAATGAAATCGCTGCATCGGTTTGAAAAGATAAGTTTTCGTTCCGTCATGTATTCGCAGGTCACGATTAAAATAAATCCATTGGCCAATCTCTTCGCGAAGCTCGTCACGTGTCGTAGTCAGAACTGCGGTCGTTTCCCGATCTGCATGAACAACAGAAACAGGAGCAGTCTTCTTCGCTTTAAAGAAATCGACGCAAATCATTCCGGTCGCGGAATCGTGAATAATGTCAAGAGAATGACGGTACTCAGAGTTTTCGCCCAAATAAAGATCTAATTCGTCTCGTAATCGCGTGCCATACCCCTTTAACTCAGCAACAGTTGGATTTATGACCGCGGGTCGTCCGACTTTTCCATCGTTCAACTCCAGGCGAATATTAACGAAATCAGAGACTATTGCTCGGTCTCGTTCCGAAAGGTCGAGGCTATTAGAAACGAGATCATTCAACTCGGACAATAACGAATCGAGATGATCGTCATCAGAAAATAG
>DOCI01000201.1:10513-10825 GCA_003503535.1 Planctomycetaceae bacterium | reverse complement strand
TTCCCCTACCTTACGCGGGGATGTTTTCACCAACTGTGAATGCAGTTTGACCCACGGTTTCAATTCAGATGTGGTGAATTTTCTAATCGGGCATGGCATTTGTTTGAGTGAATCGAGTGTTGCGACATCACGTTTTACACCAAATTGCGATGCAGTGAAGAACTGATGATAGAACGCAAAGTCCGAACTGAGATATAGCGACAACGCTTTCAAAAAATCACGATCATCAGTAGGAGAGATGATTCCAATCTGTCGAGAGGGAACCACGAGATCGTCTTCTTCGTAAATGGCAAACGTCCGGGCCGCACTGAC
>DOCI01000201.1:0-10370 GCA_003503535.1 Planctomycetaceae bacterium | reverse complement strand
GGCCGCACTGACGATGACGTGTGGACCACGACAAACAGTCATTGTTCGACGTCCTGCCCGTAATCGAAGGTAATGTTTCTCACATGGAACTAACGCAGAATCTGGAATAATGAATAAATGTCGCATTCTTGCCATCATTCCCGTATTCAATTCATTTTTATCCTTCAGTTCTTTTTGATATTCGGTTTTGTTCTCTCCCTTTTCAACAGACGTTGCTCTTAAGGCCGGGCCTTCTGAAATCGCAATGACATCTTCTTCTTGAAGTCGTCTCAAGGATTCAAATCTTTGCTCCAAACGTCGGAGCAACTTTACATCATTATGACTTCCCCAGGTTGCTATCTTCCATGTCAACCCAGATCCGCTGAGGATGTCCGAGTACGGGATATCACGGATTTCAGACTCGTTAATCGTGATGCACCACGATTCAATCCGCTTGCCTTTGCCTTCCGGTCGAGTGATTTCCTGGTTCGCAACCAATGGAGAGAAGACTTTTACGAATTCTTCTTCAATCACTTCTGAATCTTCGCTGCGAGGTGAGTAAAAAAATACGGCCGACGGAACACGAAAACGACCATCGGAAATGACTTCTGCTAAGTTAGAAAAATTAGCAACAGCCTGTAGGTGCATACTTGTAAAGAATCGCTGTCGAAATTCGACCGCTCGATTGTCGAAAAGCGTCATGGCAGGCAGAAACAAGGCAATCTCACCTGCTTCACTGGCATAGTTGGCAACTCGCCAGGCAAATGCCCGGGCAAGTTCATTACCACCCACCGGACGTTTACTTTTATTGTCCAGCATCCAATTCCAGGCAGGTTTGTCATTGTCATTCAGAGAGCGTGGATTCAGTTTTTTCCAAGGGGGATTACCCACGATCCAATCAAATTTTTTATTTTTCAGTGCTGACGGTATCGGATCGAAAAAATCTCCATTAAAGATATTCTTGCCGCGTAGCGATGGTAGTTTTACGCGTTTGTCTTCTTCCAGATCCGGTGGGTCAACATAATCGAGCAAAGTTAGTAAAAGGCTCAACTCTGATACCGCACAGGCATCATCGTCTCGATCCAATCCAAATATATTGTTGACCAGCAACTCTCTTAACGGGATCGGGTGGATCTTGGAGTACTTATGCTGTGGATAGGTTTTTTCAATCAATCGTCGATAACATTGAACGAGAAACGCACCAGAGCCGCAGGCAAAATCAACAACACGGACTCCGTCGTGGAGCGGAAGTTTCTCCTCCATTTCGCCGAGCATATAATTCACAACGGGGATCGGCGTGTAAAAGGCACCCTCTTCTCGCCCCTTGGTTTCGCCCTTCTCATCTGGCGTATGCAGAAACTGTTCATAGACAACAGATAGCGTTTCGATTGGAATGTATGAAAAATCGTAAGCATTGAAATCCAGCGACAATTGGCGATCACCTTGTGGCAAGATGTCATCGCCGTTGAAAATTCCAGCGACCAGTTGGATGTGTTTTAGTTCCGGTGCATGTTCTCCCGAAAACGGAATGGGGAAAATGTTTCCGTTAAGCCAATCCTCTAGTTTATTGACGACTAACTTGAATTTTGACAGTTGTGCTGAGCGCCCGAAAATATGCTTGCCATCGATGCCCCAAGAAGCCAGCTTTCGTTCTGACAAAATTCCTCGGTCACGCAGATAGTGCAAATAGACGTATTTGCCAATCAGAGCGTGAGAAGTTATCCGGGAGACATCGCATTTTCTTTGCAGGTATTGATCGAGATTTTTGAGGTTATCCAGTAACTTCCAGTTAACGCGTTGTTCGGGTTTAACCTTCCGGGACCACTCACGCCAGAACCGACCTGAGTTGATTTCTTCGGCATGAAAACTCCTGGCAATCTTTGAGGCTTCATTAAAAGCCAGTAAGTTTGTCAGATGCCCATTACCTTCCCTGTTGTACTCAAATCCGGAGTAGAATTTGATACCTTTGGGGGTATAAACGATAAGAAACGGGGTGATGTCCTGATTCCAAACCAACCGATGAACCTTGTCCGCGGCTTCTTCGTCTTTTGCTTTGCAAATATAAACTAACGGAGCCAGTGAATTTTCAGGTTGATTGATGTTGGCCAGCGTGTAGACACCCAGCAGACCACACTGGGGCTTGGCAGCAGCACGCAGGATGTGCCCGATGCTGGATGCGGTTTCGAATGCACGGGTGCCTTTTTTCAGGAAAAACGGAGAATCCGAATAGCCAAGGTCGTTAAGTAGTTCGCTAATGAGCATTATTGCGACACATCCCTTAACACTGCATACTGCGATACGGTAATTTGAGAAAATGAAGTGCTTGTCATGAGTTACGAACCTGAAATTTTCATCTAACGGCGAGTGTTCAGGCCTTTCCAATCACACTTGAAAGCATTGTAGAAACTCCCAAGGAGTGCGTCGAGTTCCATTGTTCTCTCATTGTCATAGACTTCAAACGACCATGCTCAATCCCCTGCCCACTCGAATATGGGAAATTGACTCTTCTTTTCGTTGAATTCAGAGAATGAATACTCATTCACGTTCGCCATGGACTATTCAAATCCTGTTACAAGTGGCAGTGTGCTAAATTTTAGCCAAAAACGTGTCAAGTAACATGATGCCAATTGCATAGCATTTGGAAAAGTACAATTACTCGCGTTAAGCCCGCATCAAACCGTTAAATCCGGTTTGATGCGGGCTTTTCTCATTTACATGCCTCTGTGTTCTTTTCAAAGGAGAATCAATTTATGTCTCACATCGTTTCGATTCAGACTGAGATTCGTGATCCCATCGCAATCCGCTCGGCTTGTATCCGACAAAAATTGCCTGAACCAGTTTTTGGTGAAGCCAAGCTGTTCAGCAGTTCGGCAACAGGCTGGAAAGTCCAGCTCCCTGAATGGCGGTATCCGGTGGTTTGCGACGTTGCCACCGCCAGAATCTCATTCGATCACTACGGAGGTCGTTGGGGTAAACAGAAGCAATTGGATTTGTTCCTGCAAAACTATGCCGTCGAGAAAGCTACTCTTGAAGCGAGAAAGCGAGGACATTCCGTGATCGAGCAATCGCTCGATGATGGTTCAATCAAATTGACTGTCAATGTGGGAGGAGCAGTATGAACAAATCAATCGAAATCATCATTGCACCGAATGGTCAGACTCGGATCGAGACAAAAGGTTTTGCCGGGAGTGAGTGTCGAGAAGCGAGTCAGTTTTTGGAAAACGCACTTGGCCAGCGTGTCGGCGAACAAAGGACATCAGAGTTTTACGGTTCCCAAAACATGGAAGTTTCTCAACATATTAACGATAGGAGAGAGACCCAGTGAATCATCGAAGATTAACTCACGTTTCCCATCTGTTGTGTGAAGGGCCGATTGTAAAATAACTTAGCCGCTTTACTGCAGGTTTTTCGTTTCATTTCTACCTGCCGACTTGATCTGGTTCGGAAGTAACTTTTTCACTTTATGATCTTATAGAAAGAATTTATGACAATGATTGATCGCTTTGCAGAGTACGTCCGCGCATGCTTCACCGGGCTATGGGTTACAAGCCACGAGCATCAGGATGCCCTGATGGCCATCGCACAAGTATGTCATCTGGAAAAATGGCGACTGGCGACTTGGGACATCGAACAGGGATTGCATATTCCTGGAACGGAAATTGAAGAGGGAGCAAACGATCCGCTGGCTGCTATCCGAGCAGTCAATTCTCTGGCGACACCAGATGGAACTGCGATTCTTGTGCTGCAAAATTTTCATCGGTTTCTCCAGTCTGCGGAAATTGTCCAGGCACTCGCTCAACAGGTTGTGGCAGGAAAGCTGAATCGGACGATTGTTGTTGTGCTCTCTCCAATCGTGCAGTTACCAGTGGAATTGGAAAAACTGTTTGTCGTCCTGGAGCACGATCTTCCGAATAGAGCACAATTGACAGAAATTGCGATTGGTATAGCCACTGAAGAGGCCGAGCTACCAACCGGTGAAAACCTCGATGCAGTGTTGGATGCGGCTGCCGGACTGACTCGAATGGAAGCGGAGAATGCCTTCAGCCTCTCCCTCGTTCGACACGACCGCATCACACCTGAAGCCGTGTGGGAACTGAAGACTCAATCGCTCAAAAAATCAGCATCGCTGACACTGCATCGAGGTCATGGAGATTTCAATAGCCTCGGTGGTTTGGCCGCTCTCAAGGCTTTTTGTAAACGTGCTTTACTGCAGTCGAGTCGAGGCCCCCAAGCTCAACGTGCGCGTGGTGTACTCCTGCTCTCTCCACCAGGATGCGGAAAATCGGAGTTCTGCAAATCACTGGGCAACGAAGTTGGAAGGCCAGTGTTGATTCTCGACGTTGGCCGTTTGATGGGCTCGCTTGTGGGACAAAGTGAAGAACAAACGCGGCAGGCACTGAACGTCATCGACGCCATGGCTCCTTGCGTGGTTATGCTGGATGAGGTCGAGAAGGTATTTGCAGGTATGAACGGCAGTGGAGACTCAGGGGTATCATCGCGAATGTTTGGCACATTCCTTAGCTGGTTAAATGACCATGAATCGGATGCATTTGTAGTCTGTACTGCGAACGATGTTTCCAGGCTGCCGCCAGAATTCGGTCGCTCCGAGCGATTCGACGGCATTTTCTTTCTTGACCTACCTGGACATGAAGAAAAACAGACGATCTGGAATATCTATCTTTCCATGTTCATGATCGATCGTGAACAAGAGAGACCAGCAGACACAGATTGGACTGGTGCAGAAATCAAAGCCTGCTGTCGCTTGTCTGCACTGCTTGATGTGCCATTAATTCAAGCGGCTAAAAATGTCGTGCCAGTGGCGATCACTGCGGCTGAGTCGATCGAGCATTTGAGAACTTGGGCTAGTGGTCGCTGTCTATCCGCTCATCAAGCGGGAATTTACCGTCGACCAAACGAAGGTAAGCAGCGAAGGCGAAATATCAAACCCTCTAATAACTAACCTCATCGACGCTAGCGATGAAGACTTTCATCAAACCTAAAGCTCGATTTGAAAATAACAATGGATGACTCCCTCTCCTCTTTCCTTAGCTGTTAGTAAACGGGAAATGAGAAAACTCGAACAAGGACACAGTCACCAGCCACTTTGAGAAATCTGCGATCAGCTGACTGCTTTTGGAATAGAAGCCGTCCTCATTTGCTTTGACATCAATGTGAATTCAGCCTTGCATGACGGACTCAGTGGCCTGCTTCCCTAGAGATGAATGACGTCAAATAGTCACTCCTCTGAAGTTCTTATCTTGCTGATTTCAATTTGCTGGTGTCTGGTATTCCCGCTTAAATATAGGAAAACTAATTATGACCACTCTCGTAGATCAAACATACTCAACTCAATCGGTTACTGCTTGTGACCGATTGAGAACGACAATGGCAGCGGTCCGTCTCAGCTTCAACTGGCTGGGAGTACGGAAATCATTATCTTCCGCGCAGAAGAATCAGGCGGCAGACTCGTTTGGAGCGGAAGGCAAGTTTCTGTCTGCAGGCAAGAAGTTGCTGGATACATCTCATCCCGCATATCAAGCAGTAACGACCATTCGAGGCCGAACAATTACCTATTGGAAAGATGTCTCGCTTCCATTCCCAGAACCGGGAATTCGGCTGATGCGGCGAAATGCGATTGAAGACTTCGATCAGCGACTTTCTGAGTTTTGTGTAGAACTGGACGATGCTGTTGCGAATTTGAATCGGCACTATGACGATCTTCGATTTGCAGCAAGAGAGCGTTTGGGGGAACTATACAATGAAAGCGATTATCCCAGTACGCTAATTGGCCTGTTTGCTATTGAATATGATTATCCGAACGTAGAACCGCCGAGTTACTTGCGACAACTCAACCCGGAACTTTACGAACAGGAATGTCAGCGAGTAAAAGCACGTTTCGACGAAGCAGTACAGCTAGCCGAACAGGCGTTTCTTGATGAACTGGCGAAGTTGGTCGATCATATTTCCGAACGGCTCAGCGGCGAGCATGACGGCAAACCGAAGGTGTTTCGCGATACTGCGATCACGAATCTTTCAGATTTCTTTGAGCGGTTTCAAAGTTTGAATGTTCGCTCCAATGAACAGCTTGATGAGTTGGTCGAAAGAGCCCAGCAGATCGTTCATGGAGTCAAGCCGCAGCAACTTCGGCAGAGCGAATCACTACGTCAGCAGATAGTGACCCAACTCGCAAGCGTCCAGTCTTCTCTTGATGGACTACTCGTGGATCGACCTCGTCGCAACATACAGCGTCGACCAAAATAAGGAGCCGAAGTTGGAATTGCTCATTCAATTTAATGGAAACGTCCGATGCATCTATGGAGAAAAAATCGACCTGCGTCAGATAGGATGCATATCCATTCAAAGAGGTTCACATGTCGAGCCGACTGTTGATGGTTGCTGGCAGGTGGACTTGTCCCCAGTGGATGGGCCATCAATCGGACCATTCAAGGCCAGATCACATGCATTGCAAGCGGAAGAAAGCTGGTTACTCAAACACTGGCTGATACCGAAAAATAGCTGAGACCATGTAAATTCTGCCTCGCGTTGTGCGGGGCGGTTGTGTTTTCCACGACCGCCCCGAGAAGGGTGGTCGTTCACTGCGTTAAGGAGTCAATGATGACCCAAAGAGACCTTGATTCTGCCGTTGCGATCGCAACTGGCGAAGACCTTCGCGAAATTCAACGTCGCGGCTTCAGTGTTGCTGATCCGTTCGAAATGGATTTTGATCCCGAACCCAACGACCTTCCTCCAAACGTTATCGAATGGGACGAACTGGAACTGCTACGCACAATCGCATTTTTCTAGGGGCCGACTTTCATTTAGAAATGTAGCCAAACCAAGAGTTTCAAATGACGCATTTTGGACCAGAAGATTGCTGTCTTTGTAACTCCAATTTGATTAGCGAAAAGGAGGGTTTTATACGTGATCTCGTTACCCCCAGACTTGGACCAGCAGTTCCCATCTGGACAGATTGTCGCGACACCAAACGTCTTGGCCAATATCTTGCCAGAGGATATTCGCAAGTGCCTCGTTCGTCATTTTGCCGGTGACTGGGGGGAGTGTAGCGAAGAAGATATCGAATCTAACAATCTGGCACTTGTTGACAGCGGCAGATTGTTTTCAATCTATCGTTCTGTAAACAACGTCAGGTTTTGGATTATCACCGAAGCAGATCGCTCTGCAACAACTGTGTTACTGCCAGAAGACTATTGAGACGATGTCCTGATCTGACAGGAATTCACAATTACAAACACTCAACAGAAGGAAGACCTATGAAGATTCTTTTTATCAACAATGACGGTGCGGGATTTGCGGATCAGATTGAAATCTCTGAAGGAATAACGATTAATCAATTGTTCGAGCAACGCGTTCCTCATGGAAAACCACAGGACTATCTCATCCGAGTCAATCGTCAGCCGACGACCGCTGACTATCAATTGCAACCGGAGGATCGTGTGTCAATGACTCCAACGAAAATTGAAGGAGCAAGTGTATCAAAAGGTGAATCTAAACAAAATTACAAACCTCACATCATCTTTCAGGGAGAATTATGGGAGCTCGACAACGACTCAACAGTATGTATCTGATTGGCATACTGGTGATTGCGGCCATCATTGGCAGCGGAGCAAATTCGTGGGCCGTTTTTCTGGTTGTTGCCGGAGTATTATTGGCAGCCTCCATTCACGGCGGTGATATAAGAGTATCGCCCAAATTACCACCACAACACAAAAGCAGGAAAAACTCGCGACGACGAAAATATTAATGAACTTCACGTGGCCAGCTATCGGATTCCGGCAGCTGGCCACGCTTATTTATCAACTCTTTGATTTAGCAAGGGGGTGTACCCATGATTTTACCAAATCAAAACTATCAACTCCTGCGAGCTGCGATCCGAATGAGAGACTTTTTCCAATTGGATCAGATATCACAGAAGACATTTAATCATCTCCCCAGTGAAAGGTGGACACAACTTCTTAAACTTGAACGCCAGTTTAGCAAAGCCAAGCACTGCGGGTTCGAGTACGCAAGCAAGGTCTGCATTCGCAACCTGTCAGATCAAATCCGATTGCTTATATCGGAACTTTCGGCATTGGAAGCAGATCTCAGACCATTGTATACCAGTGAGAAATCGAAACCATCAATGAGGTTTCTCTACGAAGAATTGTTGTCCTTGGACAAAGATTTTGTGATGGTCGGTATCGACCACCGCATGAAAGAAGTTGTTGTCTGCACGGAGCAGATAGTACTGGATGAAGTTGAGCTTGGTCGGTTTGAAATACGTTTTTCGATGACCAATCAGAAAGAGTCTAAACCCTATCGCATTGTGGCACTTGACCCTAATTGCCCTGTGAGTGATGACAGCGTTACTCATCCCCATGTGCAATCAGAGAGACTGTGTACTGGTGATGGGACCCATGCCATTAGCAGCGCATTGGCCGATGGTCGTTTGAGTGATTTATTTCTCACTATCCGCCAAATTCTACAGACATATAACCCATCATCTGCCTACGTTTCCCTCGACGACTGGAATGGGACGACTTGCAATGATTGCGGAGACTTGGTTGATTCAGATGAGACGTTTTGTTGTGAACAATGTGACAGCCGTCAATGCGATCGCTGCACATGTACCTGCCAAGACTGCGATGTTTCGTTATGTGCCTCATGTACTGAAAACTGCTCAGACTGTGAACAGTGTACTTGCCGTAATTGCCTGATCTGTTGCGAATCGTGCCAGGAATCATTTTGCCGATATTGTCTCGACAATGAACTTTGCCAAAGCTGCCGAGACCTTACTGAGGAGTCTAAAAATGCCGAATCGGAAAACTCATCCACTTACACGGAGAAATCTTCGCAGAACAAGAAAGAAGCGATCGAGACGACAGCATCGGCCGACAATCCGCTTCAACCCAGATGCGTGGGCGAAGTTAATTTATCTGCGTGACTCTGGACCTACCGAAGTCGGTGGTTTTGGAATCACTGCTCCAGACGATCTGTTGCATGTGATCGACTTCGTACTTGTGCAGCAATGCTGCTCTGAAGTGACGGTGGCATTCGATAACATAGCAGTCGCTGACTTTTTTGAAGACCAAATCGATCTCGGACGACGTCCGGAGCAATTTGGTAGAATTTGGATTCATACACATCCAGGTGTCTCGCCTCAGCCAAGCAGCGTAGATGTGGAAACATTCAGTCGAGTCTTTGGCTACTGTGATTGGGCAGTCATGTTCATTATTGCCAAAGCAGGAGACTGCTATGCGGAGCTTTCCTGGCGAAATGGTGGACCGGCTTCAATTCGCATGGATGTCAATGTCGATTATTCACGTCCTTTTGCCGGTTCTGAACATGAGCAATGGGACACTGAATATGAAGACTGTGTTCGTGAACAAGCAGAAATCTACGAACCTGAATCTCAGATTAAAGAAGACTGGTTATTCGACAGTTTGGGCTTTCCTCACTCCATCTCAAACACTCAAAGCCATTCCTTCAGACAATGAACTTTTGATAATTTATTTCCACAATCAAATAGGAGACGATATGACTACAACCCCAGACCGATATCTCCGACAAAACGAACTTATCCCCCCGCTACAACTCAATAAAGTCAAAGTGTCCGTAATTGGAATCGGAGCCATCGGTCGCCAGATTGCCCTGCAACTTGCTTCTCTTGGAAGTCGACATGTTCAACTGATTGACTTCGATACGATTGAACCAACTAACATTACGACCCAGGGATATCTGCAGGAGGATCTAGATCGCGAGAAAGTGAAAGTTACCGCCGATCAGATGCGGAAGATAGATCCCAGCATCGAAGTTTCCACCATTGTTGATCGATACCGACCACAACAGAAATTGGGAGAAGTGATTTTCTGTTGCGTCGACTCGATCAGTAGCCGCTCCGCAATCTGGAAATCAGTCAAAGATCAATGTCTGTTCTGGTGCGATGGCCGCATGCTGGGTGAGGTCATTCGCATCCTTGTGGTCAATGACCATCAATCCAAAGTCCATTACCCAACAACTCTTTTTCCTCAAGCAGATGCGCAGAATGGTTCGTGTACTTCTCAATCCACTATCTATGCTGCCAGCATCGCCGCTGGCCTCATGATCCATCAATATGCTCGATGGTTACGCGGGATCAAAATCGATTTCGATGTCTCATTGAATCTATTGGCTTCTGAGCTTACATCAGTTTCATGATCTTTCACAAGATAAAGGTAAAGATCTGGGGAGGGAGAAGATGTCGAGAGTCTATGAGAGGAGATGATTACGGTCGATTCGACAAAAAAGTTTGTGGCGTTTTTGTGGCGTTGCAAACGCCACAGTACAGCATTTAGCAAGAACTTAACTCTGCAGGGGAATGCGGTAACCACTTGCTGTGTAGTAGGTTGCAGTGA
>DOCI01000353.1:18325-24162 GCA_003503535.1 Planctomycetaceae bacterium | reverse complement strand
ACTTTCGGGGGCTTCCGCTGTAGCGGAGCGCGCCGCCACCCCGGAGATTCTTTTTCATCCGCGTTTTTCTGCAGTCCAATTTAAAAATAAGTTAAAGCTCGGAATTAAGACTACAACCTGTGAGCAACTCCTTCCACGATGATGTTCGGGATCGACTCAACGCGATCAAAGAACAGAATTTGCTCCGAATGCGGCGGGTTGTCGAGCCGCTTGGGCAGGGGCGGTGTCGTATTGAGGGTCGGGAACTCTGGGATTTTTCCAGTAACGACTATCATGGTTTCTCACATAATCCTGCAATCCAATCGACAGCAATTCAAGCAATTGAGCAATATGGTGTCGGTGCTCGTGCCAGTGTGCTGATCTCCGGTTGGACGCCCGCTCATCAAGACTTGAGCGATGCTCTGCGGAACTTTGAGGCCGTCGGCGATATCCTTCTCTGTTCGTCGGGATATGCCGCCTGTCAGGGAGCGATTGCATCGCTGGTTCAAGAAGAGGACATCCTCTTCTGTGATCGTCTGAATCATGCCTGCCTGATTGATGGTTGTCGACTCTCCAAAGCAAAACTGAGAGTATATCGCCACGAAGATTTGACGACACTTCGACGAGAGTTAACGAAATCTCAATCGGAAAAAGTCCGTCGCTGGATTGTGACGGAGACCGTTTTCGGTATGGACGGGACGCTCACTCCGCTGGTGGAACTGGTGCAACTTGCTGAGGAGTTCGATGCGTATCTTATCTGTGATGAGGCTCACTCCACTGGAGTGTACGGCTCCAGCGGACAAGGTCTAATCGGTCAGTTTCGTGAGCAGGGGGAATTGACTGATGAACTCATCGAACGGCGAATTCCCGTCCGCATCGGCACCTTCAGCAAAGCCCTCGGTTCTCAAGGTGGATTTGTTGCAGGTGCAGCCGAAACCATTCGACTCTTGTGGAACACATCTCGCCCTCTGATGTTTTCCACCGGCTTATCAATCGCCGCCTGTGCAGCTGCGACTGCGGCTATTAAACAGTTGCAGGCACATCCGCAACACATCTCAAAGTTGCGAAACCAATCCCGCGAGTTTCGTCTTAACCTGAAAAATTCTGGCTTTGAAGTCCTTGGGCAAGAAAATTCCCCCATCATTCCAGTCGTATTGCAGAATGAAGAGAAGACGATGGAATGGGCAAAAGAATTGGAATCCCGAGGCTTACTCGTCGGTGCAATCCGACCACCAACAGTTCCGCAGGGAACAGCACGACTGCGAATAACTCTCAGTTCTATCCATCCTGAAAAATCCACTGATAAGTTGATCAAAGCACTTCAGGATTTGCAGGAATCATCAGTCGAAAAAATATGAGCATTTTTGCCATGAAATGCGGTATTTGCTCAGAGTTTTACTATTTTTTAGGCTCATTTGAGTGAAGTCTCCATTTAATAATGATCTAAACTCGTTCATTAGCCAGCTGAACAAGAGCATGGGCACAGGCGGCAGAGGCAAGTTCGGGGCCGAGCATTTGCGGGAGTGAAAGCAGATTCACATCACTCAATTCAGGACAGGATTTCACCACGGCTTGCCCAATAAATTCACTGCTTCCAGAAAGAATAATTTGTCGAGGCGGAGCAGAAAGTGATTTCAATACCAACCGAAGCTGCCGGGATACCAACTCCTGTTGACTCTCCTTGAACTGCAGGGACATCTCCGTGAGTTGCGATTGACTCAGTTGATGTTCGCCTGCGCAAACCATACGTGCCAATCGTTGCCGGGCATGTTTGATATCTGCTGGTCTTCCGTCTGCCGTATTCAAATCCGTGGAATCTTCTGGAATTTCTTCCAGAATCAAATAGACATCGAGCATCGTTGCGAACAACTCGGCTGCCAGTGGAAATTCCACATCATCAAGCCGAACAGAATCGGAAACCGCACACAGAGGTGTTCGCTGCCCGCCGGTATAAACAAGTTCTCCGGTGCGAATTCGTTCGTAGTCGGTCAAACCGCTTGGGCAGGCAAAACCATCACACAGCGGAATAATGTCGGTCGTTGTCGATCCAATATCAATCAACAGTCCCGTTTCGTCAGCTTCAAGAGCCCGAGCCACCCAGGTCGCCAGTGCCATCCAGTTCGCTGCGGCTGTCAGCATGGGAAATTCACAGCCGACTTCTGGCGAAACGAATTCCCCAGAGGTTTGCCAGACGACTACCGGGATTCCATTCGCGGCAGCCACTGTTGTTTTGATTAAATACTCTACACCTTCGGCTGCATTCGCAAAGCAATCGGCCAGTTCCCCTGTCATCGTTAATGCGATCAACTTAGCAGGTTCAAACTGCCGGAATGCATTTCGGAGAACCACTTCGAGTTCACACCAGGATTTCCAAAGCGGGAAGGGAATCGACTGGGCTCGACCATGGCGATCCGCAAACTTAAGATTCGCTCCCCCCAAATCCAGACCGATAATATTTTCGGAAGATTGGTCGGTCATGGCTGATCAGCGGGCATCTTTTCCCCCAAATGAATCGTCATGGTGACAGATTCCCCTGGGCTGAGGAGCTCTCGTGTGTTATCCAGTTCCGCCCAGAGCCGAAAAGATCCGTCTATCGGGTCGAACTCTGGATGCATAAACGTGATCTTTCCTTCAACGATAGAGGACTTCTCGCCGGATTCTCCTGTTTTGACTTCGACACTCACTCGCGTCTGGATCAAATCGAGATATCGATACTCAGCTGGCAAGATTGCCTCGGCTCGCAACGTGGAAACATCGACCACCCGCAACAGCGTTGTCCCCGGTTGAACCCATTCGCCGGGGCGAACATAGATCTTTTCGATACTGCCATCCAGCGGGGATTTGATCGTTCTTCGTTCGAGATTCGCCTGGGCAATTTCCTGCTCGATTTCCTTCAAATCAGCGGTCAACTTTCGCATTCGCTGTTCATGAACGGCTTGATCGTAATCGAGCACTGCTTTTTCTGAGATGAGTCGGAGTCGATCGACTTCTGTCAGAGAAACCGTTTCCGGATACTTGAGATTCGCTTCCTGAGCCCGTTTCAATTCCGCCTGGGCCACTTCAATTGTCTTCCTGGCCAGTGACTGACTGATCTCATTATCGGCTTCTTCCCGAGCTACATTCAACTGACCCGTTGCCAGTTTCAACTCCAGTTGAGCTTCGGTCTGATTCAAACTCGCCAGCTTTGCTCCGGCTTTGACCTTCTGTCCCTCTTTAACTTCGAGTTTTTCGAGGATCCCCAAATCACGAGCAGGAATTTCAGCCGAGTGTAAAACAGAAAGAAATGTCGATTCGGCAACAATCTCTTCTGCTTCAATCGAAGGTCCAGTAGCGATCATTAAGAAAAAAAAGCAGACCATCCCCATCTGCCCACCAGCCACCAGCCACTGGCCACTCAACCCTTTAAGTAAATTCCTGGTCTGTTTCATACGAAACCTACTTCTCCCAATCACTCAGCCAGATTGACACAGATAATTTCATTATCGTTGCGAACATAACAGCATTTGTTGGCGTAAGCCGGATGCGTCCAGACAACAGGACGCCCAAAAGCATCGCCGGTCGGCTCGATGACATGAGCCCGGGAGATTTCCCGGAATCCATTTCGGCCCAGTTTCGTGATCACGAGATCTCCTTTTTCCGTAAAGAGAATAAACTGGTTCCCATTTTTCACGGTAAAAGCTGTCGCGTGCGCGGCTGGACGTTCGCCGGAAATCAGCTCTGTTGTTTCCCAGAGACGCTCTCCAGTCAGAAGGTCCGCAGCCATGTAACTTCCCGGCCGGATATTGCATCCGTAAATCACACCGTCTTCAATGAACGGAGTGCTGTTCCCCGGGTAAATTCCCGTACGACCCGTTCCCCGCCAGACTTCTTCAGACATCGGCTGACCATTGGCATCAGTCCCCAGTTTGAATACGGCTCCGACATCACCAATGCCTGCAGCGTACAGGTAGTCACCAGAAAGGCGAGGCGACATAACCGACATTGTGTAATCCGGCTTGAGTGGTTGTGACCAGTATAAAGTCCCGTCAATCGGATTCAGACTGTTCAGCGATTCCGGATCCCAGACAATTAACTGCTTTGTTCCGCCATGTTCGATCATTGTGGGCGGAGAGTACCCGGGTTGAGGTGAAGAAAGATTCTTCCAGACTTCTTCTCCCGTCTTCCGATTAAAAGCCACAACAACACTTCCTTCACCACCCGCCAGACAGTACAGCAGATCGCCATCGACGAGCGGATGGCTCGAGTATCCCCAGATCGGAGTCTCTTCGAGTGGGTACTGTTCCTTGAGTGACTTGGCCCAGATCTTTTTCCCGTTCCTGGCATTCAGGCAGGTCAAATTTCCTTCTGCCCCAACCGTATAAACAAACCCCTCATGGACGGTTGGAGTACAGCGGGGGCCGGATGGATAGGAAATAAAATAGGGACAATCGTATTTGTATTCCCAGAGTTGCTCACCCGTTTTGGCATCCAGACAGGCAATACGTTCCTGACCAATCAATCGATTTCGGACAGAAGCACTGGGAGTCAAATCTCCGCCGTCGTGAAGATAATCGAAGACGAAAACTTTATCGCCGACAACAACTGGGCCGGAAAAGCCGAGTCCGATGTTTGTTCGCCACTGAATTTCAGGCCCAGCTTCGGGAAATTTTTTAACAATCCCTGTTTCACGCCAGACACTATCTCGTTGCGGCCCCTGCCATTGAGGCCAGTCCTCTGCCTGAGCGGTCGCATTCCAGAGGCTAATACTGATCAAACCAAGCCAGACCACAACTGTTCTCAATCGACTCATCATCCGCTCCATCAAAAGGCTCGTATCTCAAATTTTACTTACGAATTATTACACTCAGAAACAAATTGTCGATGGGTGAGGCATTGTCTGAGGAGCTGAGTCATGAATTTTAATTTCGAAATAAATCATCATTGATCCAAGTACTGTTCTCTCATCGGATGACACAAATGTGATCTATTATTCCGCCCAGACTGGTCGATTGGATTCATAACTCCGTTCCTGATTTGTTTCTGGATCGTTGAATGTCAACTTCCAGGCATGAAGACACATCGGAGGATCGTTCACCGTCAGCGTTTGGCGATCACCCCATTGCCCATTCGGAAGATAGACCGGATCTCCACAGATCGGAACTCCCAGAGACCATAAATGGACACGGATCTGATTCGTTCGACCAGTGATGGGACGAGCTTCAATTAACGATTCCCCATTTTCATATCGTTCGAGGACACGAAACTTTGTTTCGGCGGCATCACCGTTTTCGTTATCTATTCCACGAAACCCACCCTCGTTAGGTACGCGAGAAATCGCTTCACTGCAGACAAACTCATTCCACTCAGGTTGACCAGTCACTCGACACAAGTAAGTCTTGCGAGCCTGCCCTTTTTCAAATTGACGTTGAACACGCTTAGAAATATCTCGATGAGACGTAAACAGGACCAACCCGGTTGTATTCGCATCGAGCCGGTGAGCAGGGCGTAATTGAATTTCTGGGAAAGCGAGATCAAGGATTGATGTCATGCTGTTACGGTTGAATCGCCCGCAGGGATGCATCGGCAAAGGAGCCGGCTTTTCAAAGACGACCAGAGGTTCATCCCAGTCCAGAATGCGAATATCGGCATTCACATCGGGCTCAATCGTATTGGGTTCCAGTCGCAGGAGTCGCTGACCGGGACGGAGAACAGACTGTTCATCAAGGCTTTGACCGCGATCTCGAATACAACCTTCCTGACAGACTTTCTCCCAGTTGGCACGCGCGACATGGGGATGATAGTCGCACAGGAAATCAATCAGTGTCCAGTTTTCAAACCGCAACGGCACATTCAAAGGACGTTCGTTCGTATAGGAAATG
>DOCI01000353.1:17532-18261 GCA_003503535.1 Planctomycetaceae bacterium | reverse complement strand
CGGAGTGGCTGAGTGACTTCGCGAATTCGCTGCTCACGATCGGCAATCGTCGGCTGATTCAAAGTCGGATCGGTCCAGCAATACGGGCACGTTTTTCCAATTTCGTAATAATCCGATTCCTGATCAGCCACAGTCAACGGATGTTGACAGGCGTAACACTGGGTCGTTGCGGTCTCTTCCAGATTAGGATTCAGGGCGACGCGATGATCAAACACAAAGCAATCCCCATCGTAATGTTCGCCGCCGCATTCTTCAAAGTATTTCAGGATGCCCCCTTCGAGCTGATACACTTCCCGAAACCCTTCCTGCTCCATGAAAGGGCCTGCTTTTTCGCAGCGGATTCCACCAGTACAGAACATGACAATCGGCTGTTCTTTAAGCTCTCCCGGCAATTTGCGGACCGCTTCCGGAAAGTCCCTGAAATGTCCGACGCCGATTGGCAACGCATTTTCAAAGGTGCCCAGATCGACTTCGTAATCGTTGCGTGTATCCAGCAACGTGACAGGACGCCCCTCATCCAACCAGCGTTTCAATTCTCCGGCTGGTATTTTTTTCGATGTGTAATCGCGCGGTGCAATTCCATCGATCCCGAACGCAATAATTTCTTTCTTCAACTTGACCAGCAATCGACTGAATGGCTGGGTCTGGCTGAAACTCTCTTTCACTTCCAGCTTCTCGAGCAGAGGGTCGCTGCGCAGATGATCGAGCAATTGATCAATCGCTTCGCGT
>DOCI01000353.1:15619-17434 GCA_003503535.1 Planctomycetaceae bacterium | reverse complement strand
GCAATTGATCAATCGCTTCGCGGCTGCCCGCCATGAAGATATTGATCCCTTCCGGACTCAGGAGAATCGTTCCCTTCAATCCCAGTGACTTACACAGTGGACGCAAGGCTTCACGCCGCTCGGGTAATTTATCCAGAGGCGCAAACAGATAAGAAGCAATATTGACAAAGGGCAATTGAGCCGAGGTTGTTGGCTCTTGTGGTTCAGAAGTCACGATCATAATTGGCTGTTAAGAGTGGAAATGGAAATGCTGTTGAGAAAGATCCGGAAATTTAAACAGAGTTTATTCCGACATCCAAAGATGTTGGAAAATCTATTATCGAATCATGATTATTGTGAATTATCATAGCAGAAAATCAGGTCGAATTTCCAGATGGTTCAGGTTCTTCACTCTTTGGTGGTCTCTCTGATATTCCAAGCCTGTAATTTGTGTTCATCACGCAATATCAAAATTCCATTCGCAATGACTGGAGCAGAGTAACTGGGGCTCTTCAACAGAGGTTCATCTGGCTCCAGGAGAACTTCCAGGCGATCGGATCGCAATTTGACGACAGCAAATTCACCCGATTCGCCCAGCAGATACAACTTTCCATCCGCAGCAATCATCGAGCCCCGCATCAGTTGGGAAGACCATTCCCATTGTATTTCCCCTGTCTCCAGAGAAAGGCAACGCAGTAATGCCTGTCGATTCCATTTCGATGTAAAACCATAAATCGAATCCGAGACACAGGTAATATTATTGAACTGACTGTCCAGATTCCGGCGATCCGTCCACAGCTGTTTATACGATCCATCATGCTCAACCTGCAGACAAATCACGCCGCCGCCGGGACCAGCCGTCGCAATAATTTTGTCATCGACAATCAATGGAGAGACCGCATTGACTCGATTGGGACTTTTCTTCACTCCAAATTCAACCTGCCAGCGAACCGCGCCGTCTTTGGGATTCAGCGAAGCAAGGTAATGATCTGTCAGCACAATCAAATGGGGAATTCCATGGATGAGTGCATAACGTGGCGTGGCATAGCTGCGGCCATCTTCCATGGAAGTCCAGATCGTTTTACTGGATTCCGCATCCAGGGCAACGATTGCACTTTTGCCTTTCGTGCCTCCCAGGTTCAAATAGATTTGTCCATCAATTACCAAAGGGCTGGATCCCACAGGAAAATCCCAGGCTTCCGGCTCGTAATCCAACTGCAAATCACGCAGCCATTTCAATTCGCCGTCTGCTCGATTAATGCAGTAAAGTTTGGATTCCGTACCGATGGCATACAGGGAATTCTCATCCAGAGTGGGAGTGGAATACGGACCATTACTGTATTCCACAGGACATTCATAAGTTGTTGGAGAGCCAAATTTCCACTTCAGTCCTCCTTTTAAAAGCTCGCGGCACTCGATAATTTCATCATCGCCAAGACGATAAAACACGTAGAGCTCATCCCGCCCGACCACTGGCGTGCTGTAGCCGCTGCCAATTTCGATTGTCCAGAGGCGATTTTCATCCGACAATCTGTCTGAGGAGAGCTTCGTTTCCTGTGAGGTACTGTTAAAATCGGGGCCTGCCAGATTGGGCCAATATCCAAGTTTTTCCCGTTCGGCGAATTCTGGACGAATATGATAGTCGAGCTTTTCTGCTGACTTCTGATTATCGGGCTGACGATTAGAAGATCCTGAGGCTGCAGGTTCGGAGACTGAACTTCCAGAACACCCAACAGTGGACAATATGCTCAGGAATAGAATCAGACAATAAATACGGTTTATTCTGTAAGACAAAATCATTTGGCAATTTTAGTGAACCTGAAGTTCGTTATTGTG
>DOCI01000353.1:15223-15489 GCA_003503535.1 Planctomycetaceae bacterium | reverse complement strand
CCAGAAAACTGCGAATCCTGAAAATTACTTGACGATTCGCGTTTGTCCCGTACGATTAAGTATTAATGAAGTTTTTCATGGATTCGGTTGAATTGAGATTTCTTCCACCCGGTGCAAGGAATCATACTGTAAACCATGAAAGAAATGCGAAGAAGCGAGTTGTTGAGGGCTTAGCTCTTGGTGACACAATCCAATCGGGGGCGATTGGAATCGACTGGTTCTCCGTAAGTTGAGGTGGCGTGTCGTGGTTGATCAGTTGGCCACGT
>DOCI01000353.1:13349-15127 GCA_003503535.1 Planctomycetaceae bacterium | reverse complement strand
TTGATCAGTTGGCCACGTAAAAAACTGATCGCAAAATTATCTGCCGAAAAGCAGTTTGCTATGGTAGCTTAATTTAGCTGCCCGGATCTAGGAATCCCCGTCTGAGGAGTCCGAAAATCCGCTTAACAAAATCAGACTGGTGTCGAGTCAATGGTGACTACGCTCGACATGAGACCTCGTTGACACCTGGCTTTCAAAGGCTTTGGATGTTGAGCCCGAGAAAGCGAGACCCAATCAATATTCTACACACGTAGAGGCCGAAACCGAGGGCTCACAGGACGGGGGTTCAATCCCCCCCGCCTCCACTCAATAGCCACTTGCACTTTGTTGTAAGTGGCTATTTTTATTGGACTTGCGAGTTAAGACTCCATTATCGCTGAGGCGATAAATGCATCCGAAATGCGGCTCGTGCGGGGGCGGTTCTCGAAGCCGGACAAACAAGGACACTGCGCCAGCCAGTTGGGTAGGAAGCTGAACGGCATAGGGGGTCGGGTTCAGCACAAATTCCGACTCGGGACAGATAAGCGGGAAGCTGAGCGGTGAGACGACCGTATGCGACAACTGTGGGGACATCTCGACAGAGTGCTCCTGACGGCAAGTATTCGTGCCAGAACTTATCAGGTAGCATCATGATTTCAAACTGTTTCCTTGTCTTTAGTTACGACACCTTTTACAACAACTTTCCTCATGATTTTGTAGACTAATTCGAGCAGCATGAGTCTGTTGCGGTTTGTTATGCGGGCGGGTACAGGGAGGACGTGCTAAAATGTCCCCTCACTTGCACTGAAACTTGACCAGACTCTCCTGATTGTACTCTCGTTGATCGCTAAGAATCAAAGAAAAGGAAACAGACAACGATGCCGAACCAAGTTCAGTATGTTCGCCAGGCGACTGCGGCCTTGATGGCATGTGGGCTCGTCGTCGGCCTGCTGCCGATTTTCACTCCGTCTCTATACGCCCAAACGGTGGACCCGGCATCCGTATTGGGCGACACGACAATGCCGTCCTCCAAAGATGTGTCGCAAAATTTCCCCTACGGAATTACGGGAAAGACGCCACCATCTCTGATCAAAATCAATTACAAAGGACAACCACCCTACCACAAGCACCGTATCAATCTGAGGATCTTTCAAGGCTGCCCGCAGGTAGAAATCTCCGAGGGTGGTAGACTCTGGGCAACCTGGTTCGGTTCTAACATCCAAGCCGAACGAGCACCTTACCACAAAGATCAATTCTCGGTTATTTCAACCTCCGCAGACGGTGGCAAAACATGGAAAGAAGTCTTTGTCTTCGACCCGAGCGAACTCCTCGGTGGGGGAGCATCTGACCCGATGCTGTGGAAAGACCCCAAGGGCAATGTCCGCTTCATCGGCCTCAGGAACATAGATTTCAAAGGCCAGGACGAATTTGCCTGCTCCGCGTGGGAATTCACCATGCTCGACCCAGAAAATGAACACACCGCCTGGACTGCACCGCGTCTGCTGGGAAACAAAAACATCTCCGTCATGAAACCGCTAATTTTCGCTGACGGCACGATTATGCGCTCGATGGACGACTTTAAGTTTGTCGGCATTCCCGACAAGGTGAGAATTCGCTTTTTAAAAGAAGACGTTAATGGCAAGCCAATTTTTGTTTCCGAATTCCCTGTTGATAACGACGCGGTATTTGCAGAGCAAATGCCCATCATCCGAAAAGATGGCAGCCTCTTCACCTTCTATCGCGCCCGCAGAGGGCAGAAATTTGCCGAATCCTTCGACGGCGGCAAATCCTGGAAATTG
>DOCI01000353.1:11736-13190 GCA_003503535.1 Planctomycetaceae bacterium | reverse complement strand
ATCCTGGAAATTGGGCGGCTACTACCCGATGCAGTTCTCGATCAACACAAAGTGCATTCTCAAAACACTCCCTTCAGGAAGAGTTTTGCTCGTCGCAAACGACGTCCAGATGAAAGAGGAAAACGGGAAGAAAATATATCACTATACTGACGAAAACGGTAAAGAACGAGAGCTTCAAAAACATAAGACCACACGCACCCGCATGACGGCCTACTTAAGTGACGATGACGGCAATACCTTTAAACATAAAATGCTGTTATGCGATGAGGGGCAAATCAGTTACCCGTCGGCGACCCTCGATAAAGACGGGGCCATATACATCGTCTATGACCAGGGGCGAGGCGAGATCGGCCAGCACACCATCTTTTTGTCGAAGATTACTGAAGAGGATATCCTTGCAGGCAAACTCGTCAAAGGTGAAAGCTTCTTGAACAACATCGTAAGTCGCCCCAGCGACCAGGGCGGTGGACGCCGCAAAGGCGACAAACTTTGAGCTCGCCCTGGAGATGCAGTCAAATCAAAAGTTGATTCTGATACGCTTTCGAGTTTGAAATAGCGCGATATTGCTACTCAATCAACAGCAATAATATTCATGATTTTCATTGAATTTCGTTGATGACTTAATCGATATTCAGTTTTTCACATTCGAGTAATGAAGAGTTTCCTCTAACTGGAGTATTGCAAAACGCCAGAGATCATTTTTTTGAGCGTCCTTTTCTCCTGAAGACGTTCGGATGGAGAAGTCAGCGTGTTTTCGGCCTCAAGCAGGTTCTGGCTAGACTCAACGCGGCGAGCCACACATTTTGCTTCCCGGAGAAATGAAAAACAAACCTGCCTCGACTGGCATTTCAGCAACGAGAAAGCCAGAATCAAATACAAATGCCTCTATCTGGAAATCAGGATGAGATGTTCCAGCAGTGGCGCAGTTAGCGAGTATTCACCAGACATGAGAGAATTCAATATGTTTACAGTATTCCGCAAGCGATCACGGATTGTCAGTACACAGGCTGGATGTTTTCAGTCAGCTTCTCGTAATGTTACTGCTAAAGTCACTCCATTATTGATTTATGTCTCTGTGCTGGTCATCTCAAACTTGATCTACACTCAGTCACTTCCTGCCGATCCACGCTCTCGCCCAAACATTGTTCTCATCATGGCCGATGATCTGGGGTTTGCGGATCTGGGATGCTACGGCTCTGAAATCCAGACGCCCTATCTGGATCAACTGGCTTCAAATGGTTTGCGATTCAGTCAGTTTTATAACACGGCCAAATGCCATTCCTCACGAGTTTCATTATTAACGGGTTTGTATTGCGATCAGGCTGGCAGTGAAAAGTTATCGCGTGGGGCGACGATTGCTGAAGCGTTGGCACCTGCGGGCTATTCCACTGCGATGGTTGGAAAGTGGCATTTGAGCCAGCAGCCGACGGACTTTGGTTTCCAAAAGTACTGGG
>DOCI01000353.1:10246-11651 GCA_003503535.1 Planctomycetaceae bacterium | reverse complement strand
CAAAAGTACTGGGGACATCTCTCGGGAGCGACGAATTTCTTTACCGGCGATGACACTTTCCGTCTCAATGGTGAAAACTGGGATGTGCCAGCCACTTTAAATGGACGACCTTTTTATACGACTCACGCAATTGGAGATTATGCGATTCAGTTTGTCGATGAGATGACCCAATCGAATGATCCCTTCCTGTTGTATGTTGCCTTCAATGCGCCACACTATCCCTTGCAGGCTCCTGAAGAGGCCGTGAAAAAATACGACGGCTTGTACAACAAGGGCTGGGATCAATTGCGAAAAGAACGGCATGCTCGACAGATTGAATCTGGTTTACTGCCTGCAAAATGGAAACTCAGTCCACGTCCCGAGCATGTCCCAGCCTGGGATTCTCTGTCTGTTGAGGAGCAGGAATGGGAAGCGAGCCGGATGGAGGTTTTTGCAGCCATGGTCGATGTACTTGACCAGAATGTGGGGCGACTCGTCGCTCACCTCAAGGCAAAAGGGGAATTTGAAAATACGTTGTTCCTGTTCTGCTCGGACAACGGCGCCTGTCCGTTTGAACGAACACGAGGACGAAATCTGAAGCCCTGGGATCCGAAATCCTATTGGACGTATGACGCCAGTTGGGCTCATGCTGGCAATACGCCATTTCGGTTGTATAAACAGAATCAACACGAAGGCGGAATTTCTTCGCCACTCATCGTGCATTGGCCAGCCGGGTTGAAAACAGAATCGGGTTCCATTACCGATCAGCCTGGCCATTTGATCGATTTGATGGCCACATTTATTGATGTTGGCAACGCAGATTATCCCGAGCAGATTGGCAACCGCACTATCGATCCACTGCAAGGGAAATCGCTAATGCCAATCCTTCTGGGAGAACAGCGTGAACCCCACGATGAGTTGTACTTTCACTTCTCGAGTGATCGAGCATTACGCCAGGGAGACTGGAAGCTGGTCTCTGCCAAGTTGGGACGTTGGGAACTTTACAATATGAAAGACGATCGCACAGAGTTGAATGATTTGAGCAAAGTCCATCCTGAACGAGTCGAACAAATGGCAACCGAGTGGTTCCGCATGGCAGAAGAAGTCGACCGACTCAAAGGAAAACAATTGGCTCCCGTAGGAACCAAAATTAAATCTCTCGATTTCCGCAAAGATACCAGCAATCAACTCAAGACAAAGAATTGACGAGCATCCTTGCGATTGAGCACTGCAATCAAACACTGAGTTTTCTTGATTGCTCGCAATCCCAGAACCGTCTGTCAGGGTTCATTCGCCACGCGTCTGGCTTGAGCTTTTGAATGATCATAGCCGAGTGCTTCGTCTGAGAGTTCGAAGTTAATTACGGTTGTTTCTTCTGGAAGATCTTTCTCAACGGGATAGGCGACACAAAGCATTTTCGTGGGGG
>DOCI01000353.1:9676-10130 GCA_003503535.1 Planctomycetaceae bacterium | reverse complement strand
ACACAAAGCATTTTCGTGGGGGGGACCTCAACGGTTTCATCTTCTGTCTCGACTGGCTTCTGCTCGTAAGCCGTTATTTGAGCGATGTAGGCTCCTCCAGTGGTTCCCTTATCAGATGCTGACGAAGTGTCATACTTGCCATCGACAATCGTTGCATATCCTTTGGCTCCATTATTCCCTTTTGATGAATCAGCCACAAAATCAATTCTGCCATACTTCACCGGAGTTCCATCTAATGTCACAGTTCCTGAAAGATCGTAAATTGGAACAGAATCTCCGCCGCCACATCCTGGCAGAGTCAAAACAATCATTAGAAGTGTGAATCGAAAAATAGAGTTCATGATGTAGACCTCAATGTAAATTAATAATTCAATCGACAATAATTTGAGAATGAACTGACCGTTTAAAACAGAACACCCATTTAGAGCATATCCAAAATCAGTCTTCCGCGTTC
>DOCI01000353.1:8607-9478 GCA_003503535.1 Planctomycetaceae bacterium | reverse complement strand
TCCTGCCGAACGCTGCAGGTAATGTTTGAATATGCTCTGGCAACCCTCCATTTAAGAAAATCCCAGGATCTGTCAAAACAGTCCTGGGATTATTAAGCTGACCACAATCTCTTATTCTTAAAACTCGCCAATCGGTATCTCATCATCCATACTGGCAAGGTTCTGATAAGTTCCGAAGTTGATGTTTTCAGATAGGAAGCGGACTCCTCCATCTCCCAACAAAAACTGGGCACCACCTTTGTGCTGACTACTGGTCGAGACATCATTAAAACGCTTCAGAGGATCGGATCCCACATACGAGGCTTCCTCATTAATCGTTTTCTTGATGTTTTTGCAGCAATACATTGCTGCGTTAGAACCATTTGTATTTGCCCCCTGCAGCCAGGGACGCAATGGACTACTACCGGTGAGCCCCACTCTGCCAGAAAATTCACCAGCCAATAGTGTATTCGTTGTCCCATCAGTAATATCAGCAAATGTTCTGTTCTGATTCATCGTCAGAATTCCAGATTGGCCAACTCCACCGTGACTACTTGAATTATTCCCAGCGAACTGATAGTTACGCGTAGGATTTGCTCCGTTGACGGCTCCAATCGGGCCTGCTAACCCGAGGTAATGCATTGCCCAGACATTGGTCACATTTGACTTCTGATCGGCATTTCGTGAACTGGGGCAAAAGTACGTCTCCACTCTGTTCATTGCCGCAGCACGATTATTTGTCGTGGTGTAATACTCATTGAAATTAAACTGGTCATACAATGCGTTCTGCTCAAGCATTGGCAGAATGTAGACCAGCCAACTGAAGTTATTTGTTGGCCCTTCAGTCGATTGTGGACGTCCCATACCCCCCTGAGGGAATGTCTTGTGAACA
>DOCI01000353.1:8129-8411 GCA_003503535.1 Planctomycetaceae bacterium | reverse complement strand
CTGGAAATATTTAGTCATGAGCGTCCTGGAAGCGGACGCTTTTGAATTCATGACATTTCCATCTTATTTCGGCGCAATCTATAATGCAACGCAAATATGATTTGTTTAATCCGATCAAAAAAGATTAAACTTTATTCCTCAAGCACTTTTATCTGCATATTTCGGAACTGAACACCGCCGCCGTGGCCGCAAAGTCGCAGGTAACCCGACTTGCGTGTCAAACCGGGATGCTCTTTGCCATCAATGGATTTCCCATCAGGGGCGGCTTTTTCCAGGTCGGCA
>DOCI01000353.1:7144-8005 GCA_003503535.1 Planctomycetaceae bacterium | reverse complement strand
GTTGCCGTTTACGGTGACTTTGATGTGCTTACCATCGGCAACAATTTCCTGGGTATTCCATTCGCCTGGCTCTTTCAGTGAACCTTGTTTCGCAGCGACGATTCCGTATACGGAACCGTGATGTTGCCAGTCCTTAATGTTGTCGTATTTGGGGTGGGAGTCGTCCAGGCATTGAATTTCCATCCCACTGTAGGCGGCATTTTGACCGCGAAGTGATCGAATCCCGACTCCACTGTTGGCGCCCGGTTCCTGAACAAATTCAAATCGCAGGACGAAATTGTCAAATTCCTGCGCGATATAACAACCATCTCCATCGAGATACCCATCGTCTGTGACGATGACTGAATCTTCCCAGCCGTTGTTGTCAGCTGTAGGCATCAAAGAAACAAACCCTTTGTCGTCGGCTTGAGACAATTGATTGAATGAGAGAAGTGCAGTCAACACGAGTAGAGTCGCAGAAGTTGATCGAAGCATAATTGAGTCCTGTTTCAGAAGGGGCATAGGTTGGATACATTTATTCCGAAATTCATGCAAATGATCGGAACGGAAGTAAAATATACTTTCCCAATAAAAAAACGGGATTACCAGTCTAAGACCGGTAATCTCGTTTCTAAATCTCAAGAATAGCTGTTCACCATTCAGACCGTTTCACTGTGAAACTTATGAACGATTGGATTATTAGAATGCGTTTCCACCCTGAATTTGCTGGAAGAACTGCATGAGTGATGCTCCAGCCTGTAAGGTTTGTACTGGAATGTACAATTGACCGACGCAGGCGCGATCTTTGGTTGCAACGCTCATGCCGATGTAGGATCGTTGAACCTCCAGATTATCGAGTGAATCCTGATCGAACGGCATCGG
>DOCI01000353.1:382-7026 GCA_003503535.1 Planctomycetaceae bacterium | reverse complement strand
CCCGGTGCATTTGCTGCTATGGACAGTCCCTGTTTGACCAGTGTCGGGAGATCCATCAACAGGACGAAGTTGTTAGCGCCGAGCGGTTTGATATCGCGAGAGACCACGGCATCGGTATCGGCAGACTGATTTTTAAAGGCTTTGACTGCCGTTTCCATCAGTTCCTTACCGCCCCCCATAGTCTGCAGGTAGTGGTCTTCATCGACAAAGGCCACACGTGTTTCGATGGTGTCGCCACCATACATGAACTGATTGATCTGTGCCTGGAATCCGCCGAATTGAGGATCGTTGTCCATGGTCTGTTTTGTAAGCATCAGATCAACATCAATGCCGTCGACTTTTTCATAATCTTTTTCGAGAGACATTTCCTGAGTCATGCCGGAAATTTCCATACCGTCCATCAATTCGACGGCTTTGGCCATTGCGTCCCGAAACTGACTGGCAGGTGATGCCGTTCCCAAGGCAATTGTCCGAATGAGTCCCGTCTGCATGTCGCCCAGAGAGAACGCTCCGCTCATGCCTTCGTAATTGACTTTTTTGGTCATCTCTGAGAGTTTTTTCCACTCGGCAGCGTCTTCTTCGCTCATCTCCAACATCTTGGGCAGCAGTGTCATGCCCCATTCGTTGACCTTATTCAGGTTTCCACCCGCATTCCAATAGAATAACTGCTCAGAAGGAAGTTTTGACAACTGAGTCGCTGATTCAGGGGGATTTGCGGCCAGATATTTAGCGGAACGTGAACCTTCGGCGAATTCGACGACCTCTTTCAATGAAATACCAGCATCAGTGACGGTCAGAGCATTGGAATAGCCCTCAGCATCCTCAACGATAACTACAACTTTGTCGGCGATTTTCTCACTAAGATCTTTCAGGAAATCGAGATTCATCCCAGGGACTTCAAGCATCTGGCCCTGAGCTTCCTTGATTCCCTCGTTCATCTGTTCACGCATTTCTTCGAGTTTATCTGCGTAAACTTCCTTAACCAGAACCAGATTGACAGCGACCGCAATATGCGAGCCTTCAAACTGGGATTTGATCTGTTCAGAAGCCAGGCTGGCGACAGATTTACTGGTTCGGTCTTCCAGATGAGCCTGGACCAGTTCCATGGCTGCGTCGTTGTCACTGTAGATACCATACTTTTCATGAGCGACAAATGTGAAAGATTCATCGAGAGCTTCGCCCATCGCTTCGGTATCGATGGCGGGAATGACGAAGACGACTGCAGGATCTTCGTCTTCATTCAGGAACACGCCAGCCCACCAGTCGCGGCTCTGGTCGACGCCCTGCATCGTCGGATTGGAAATTCCCAAGCCGAGCATGCCAGCCTGACCTTTAATGACTCCGCCGGAACCTTCCTGAACGGAGTCGGCGAAACTGGAAAGTTGCTTCAGCGTTTTCTGGGGGGCCATCAGTTTGATAACCGCAGCGGTGGATTCGGGAAGCAGATCCGGGCCATCGGCAGCTCGAATGGTTGTGGTGAAAATCAGCAAGCTGAGGCAGGTAAGACTCAGTCGGCACATCATACGCATTGCAAAATCCTTTAGTTAGTTTGCCTGGGGCATTTAGTTTCACTCCGTCGAGTCACGGATAGACTTTCCGTTAAGACGAAGATTGAGTGTAACGTATCCGGATTGATTTTGGATCATTCAGGTTTGATGAATTTCCTACATTTTACCTCTCTGCGTCAAACCGTATAGAGCAGCTATCTTTCTTAATGGTATTTATCCTGTAGAAACTGCAATGTGGTAAGATTGACGTAAATGGAAGTCCTGAGCAGTTTTGCAGCCAATCCAGACCATTTTGAAAATCAATCGCAACCATGCCTCATAAAATCAAGTAGACTGGGGTAGCAGCCAAATCGGTTTTTCCGATAAAATACTCCCACCACTCGACCTCGAATGAGCTATTGTCCGAAACATTCTGTACACGACTCGCTCACGAAGAAAAGATCATGAAATTGACGCCACCCTTTGGTGCTCTACCTTACCGCACCACCCAAAGTTTCAAAATTATCCTGACTCTCTGCATTCTGCTGGCTTCTTTGCCTGTCTTCAATGTCTGCGCTGAAGATGCAGCCGTCGACGAAGAGGCGATGTTCCAGAAACGTCGCGATATCGCCGTCGCTTTGAACTATTGCCGCGCCTCTTTCCATCGCATCCGGAAGTATCCTAATGAGCAGGTGATGCGTGAAGAGGAACAGAAAATCCTCAACAATCTGAATCTGAACGGGATTAAGAACGCCGAAATTATTCGACTCTATACTGAAGTCCTCGATGAAATTGGTCAGATTCAGTTGACGGAAAAAGAAGCCGAACTTTACGACGGGAAATACAAACGGTCTTTAAGACAGGAAATGGCATTCGACTCCCTCTCTGTCGGTCTCGACTTGCTGACTGCTCAGTACATTGGAGCTGTCAAAACGGGAGCGAACAGCTGGTGGGATTATCGCAACTTGAAATGGAATCGCGATAACGAAGTCTTCAAGCTTGAAAAAACGCGTGTGAATTCGGTCGTCAAAAAGTCCTCTACGTTTCTGGATACGTTCTGGAAAATGACGCAGGAATTTGAGATCCCCGACCGCTGGCTGGTGCGTTCGACGGACCTGGACGATCTTGAACAGGCCATGAATGAAGAGAATCTCGAAACGAAGCTCCGTATCCTCAAACGGATGGAGCCTTACATGGAATGCTACCCTCCCTACTGGTACTACGTAGCCCGTACGCAACAGGAGTCTGGCGACCTGACGGCTTCACTAAGCAGTTACGATATACTCGCCAATCTTGGCACACAGCATTTTCGACGCGACGACATGCTCGCCAGTGCGTTCGCGAATCAAGCCGTCATCCAGGCTTATTTTGGGCGACCAGAAGCTATTCAAACCGCTCGCAAAGCTTTGGCATTCTCGACGGAAGTGTGGGAAGCCAATTTGATGTGTGCACGAATCCTTCAGCAGTCCGGGCAATTGGCCGATGCCGAGGATGCCATTCTACGGAATTTGGATGTCGGACTCGAAGAAGAACAAAGTGCCGTCACATTGTTAACGTTTTATTACGATACCAACAACACAAAAAAATTAGCCCACTATCTGGGTGATGAAAAAATGTTGGCCAGGGTTCCACCTCCCGTGCTGATTCGATTTGCCTCACGGTTGAATGAAGAGGAAACGCCCGGACAAATCTGGACGGCTCTGGCTTCTTCAATGCGGGTTTATCCGCAGGTTGGTTTTGGTAGCGATGATGTTCTACTCGCCTGCCATCCGGTCTGGCGTATCGATCGCAGTAAATTGGTTCTCGAACGCGAAGACGGAACTCAAGTCCAGGGAGAATATTTTCGTCAGGGCGATTATGATGTCATTCGCTTTGCCAAAGTCGCAGACTTCGGCGGCGTGCTGACAGGACCTTCGAAATTACCTCGATTGAAACTCGAGTTGAGTTATGGCGAAATCGATCCGATCCATCTGGCTTTTTCCGACGAAGCTCTGCCAGGTGAAAAAATTGCAGCTCAAACAACAGCCAGTACGCGAAATCCGACTGAACCAAATACGTATCACTTAATCGCCGCTCAATGGGGTGAACGCGAAATCGCTTACGTGCCGAGTTTTCCACGGACAGCCAGCTTGTACGAACCCCTCAATTTTAATCCGACAGCTGCAAACTTTGGTCAAAAGGCCAACGGTGAAATCAAGTCCGCCAGTCAAAATGAGGGAGATGTCCCGGACGAAGCCGATACACAAATTCGGTAATTGTTTTAAAAATCATGGGCGTAAAACTGCTCTCTCAGCTTTGCACTCCCTTCTCAAATCGCAACTCCACAAGCGACAACAGGCCTAAACACGTCTTCTGTTTCGCTCCCAAATGCATGCACAGTATGCGTACATTCAACAGCACGAAAACCATTCGCAATGGCGAAATCGTGTATTGGGCGACCTGTAAAATTGCAGAATTATCTTGGGGTGAAAAAGTTGGGTTAACTGTTTTCTGAGTCAGCGTTGTACTCGAAGGTGAGGTTTCAGTGGTGGGGTGTGAGGTAGGTAAGCGGTCGGCTTAGGCTTCGGGTTTCAAGTTGATGAATTCCTGGTAGGCTTCTTCAGCCGACATTTCAATCACAGGTGCGGAATTGGCTTTAAGGTCTGAAATGTGATCGCTGTAGCCAGCCAGATAGCCTTCCTTCCAAGTCACAAAAAAAGCACAGCTGATAGCAACGAGCATTAACGCGCGGCGTCCGTTTTTGAACATGGTGAAATCCTTGTTCATGAGTAAAAATTGAGCAGATTAGTGACGTTACTAACCTTTGTCGAAATATACCTATGCGAATTGCGTACCAATTCACAGATCGGCTTATCTTGTTGCGTGTTTCGACTGTCTGAGAGCGTTTTAGGCAGCGTCTATTAAGTTTATAAGCGTATCGCACCAATTAATCATTTAGCCGATTAAGTCTGTACGATCAAAAAGCACAGATGCGTAAACTGCATGCGTTGATTTTTCAGGCATTACTGCTGGCATTTTCATCAATCCGAGGCCAGCTCGATCGCAAGGAGAGCTGGATTATTCCTCAAGTAAATTGAAAGGATACCCGTTGAAGGTGTCGTACAGTGAACTCACAACAATTCCACCAATCACAAGCAAGATGATCATAAAGATCAGCATCAATATCGCTCCGCTGTAACGATGCATGCTAATCCCTGAAGGGACATTGCTTAAATTTTCCTCCCACTGATACGGCTGTTTTCCAGAAAGGATCGGCTCTTTTTCCAGCGGATCGCCTTCGCCGGGCTCCGTGGCAAATTCCCCTTTCAGCGAGTCGTGCTCCGGCGTGAACTTCTCTGGAAATTCTTCTCGGCGATGGTGCTCAGATTTCGAATCAGTCATGGTCCACTCCTGCGACGGAATTAATTGGGAATCGAATCTGGCCTGCAGAGAATTCAATTGTGTATTAAAAACTTATCCCCTCTCCCTGAGGGAGAGTGATAGGGTGAGGGGGAAATCGACGTTGTTGACATATCAACGTCAATTTTCCGGGGGCTATGCTTCGGCCCGACTCCAGCCCTTCTTGTCACTTCCTTATCTGTCTTACATTTTATTCCGGCCGTCCGTCTGCTGCCGGCCTTTTATTCTCGATGAGTGCTTTTGCCTGACGCACATATCTACGGCCCAAAAGTTCATACCCTTCCTGAGTGTAATGCAAATCGTCCCAGGTCTTACCATCTTTGGACTTATTATTGAGATCATCGCAATCAACCCAGGCACCGTGAGAATCATCATTGGCGACTTTCATCTGAGCCTGACGAACTTCTTCCCAGTTCTCGGAAGTGGCTCCCTGATTAAAATCACTCAAGCGGCCAATCACGAAATTCATCTCCGGTTGTTCGAGATCCCGACGTAAATTGCTGATCAAAGTCTTGAGAGCTTCTTCATAAGCACTACTCAATTTCTCTCTCGAATCCCGCTCCCCCTGCATCCAGCAGAAAGTCACCGAAGCAGGCTTGGGATGATCCTGCAGCATTTTCTGATATTGTGTCAGGATTTGAGCATTGTAGTCGCTGTTCGCGGGGACGGAATCCTGAGGCTTATTCAGATTGTACTTCTCTGAAATCGCGTTCCAATCGTTCGATAACCACAGTCGAATGGGGCGCCCACCCACGGCCACTTTAATGTAAGCCGTCTCAGCATCCGGAAACTGCTTCTTCAATTCCGGCTCAAATCCCAACTTGGGATTCATCCCTGCCATATTGGATTGCCCCGACAGAATAAACAGATGTGTCGGCTTATCTGCAGCTTCACTCCATGAAGTCATGCTAAATATAGAAGTGCAGGCCAGAATTGCGGTGAATCTCATTGCGTATGTCATAAGAGCGGCTTTCCCGACAGTTTTATGGTGAGGAATTCAAATTCAGTGGTTCTTGACTCCTGTTCAGATTACGCATTCAAGTTGACCAATACAATCGCAGTTCTAACGGAAAGTTGAGCAGGAGGAGAATTCATCTTTCCTGCATTTTTTCGGACACTTGCATCGATCGAAAGGGCCTGCTACCGTCTGATCTCCAAGAGTACGCGCACGGTTCGCTGTACACTCATTTGTTCACAACACTTTCGGTCAAAACCTGGAGCAAGACACACTATGTCCTCTGGTACTAAGTACGTTTACTTTTTTGGTGGTGGGAAATCAGACGGCGACGCATCTATGCGGAATTTGCTGGGCGGCAAAGGAGCCAACCTGGCTGAGATGAGCAATATCGGTCTGCCAGTTCCAGCCGGCTTCACAATTACGACCGAACTCTGTACCTATTTCTACGATAACGATCGCACCTATCCCCCTGAGTTGAAACAACAGGTCGAAGATGCGATGAAGCAGGTTGAGCAGACGATGGGAGCCGAGTTCGGTTCTCAGGAAAATCCTCTGCTCCTTTCCTGCCGCTCCGGTGCTCGCGAATCGATGCCCGGTATGATGGATACCGTGCTGAACATCGGCTTGAACGACGATACGGTCGAAGTTCTGTCCAAAAAATCCGGCAATCCTGCTTTCGCGTGGGACAGCTACCGCCGCTTCATTCAGATGTACGGCGACGTCGTGATGGAAGTTCGCCCTGAAGGTAAAGAAGAAGATGGCTACGAACTCATCCTCGACGAAGCCCGCGAAGCCGCAGG
>DOCI01000353.1:0-263 GCA_003503535.1 Planctomycetaceae bacterium | reverse complement strand
AAGCCCGCGAAGCCGCAGGCGTCGAATACGATTCTCAGTTGAACGTCGAACAACTCAAAGAAGTTGTCACAAAGTTCAAGAAGCTGATCCGCGACAAAGCCGGCAAAGATTTCCCGACTGATCCGATGGAGCAGGTCTGGGGAGCAGTTGGAGCCGTGTTCCAAAGCTGGATGAATGACCGTGCGATTGTTTATCGCCGTCAATACGGAATTCCCCACTCCTGGGGAACTGCTGTTAACGTGCAGGCGATGGTCTTCGGCAAC
>DOCI01000133.1:3489-9843 GCA_003503535.1 Planctomycetaceae bacterium | reverse complement strand
AATTTTTGAATATGCTCTAGAATCCGTATGAGTTCGAAGAAATCACCGAAGGCGCGGAGGATTTCGCCATTGTGAGGGCATCGTCAGTGGGAAGGCAATCGCATGTGTTCCCCAACTCGTTTCCGTGGAAAAGGCGATCATATTTGTGATCGTAAATAGTGTGCCAGAGAGCAACCAATGGGGGATCGATCCCCCCAGGCATTCCCACAGATATAAGCTTCCGTCCTGAGTCCCTGCGAATTCATACCGTCGGCCATGACAGTTCGGTCCGCAAGATGATCGCCTCCAGGGAAATTGAACTTGAGTTAATTCATCGGAGTTTCGACTTAAAGTTTCTGGTGGCTGAGATCATAAAACGGTTTTTCGCGAATCGGCTTTAGCGATTCATTGCGGATGAAAGTTGTGTTCTCGAAGAAGATGCTCTGCCCTGCTCCAGGCACTATCATGGCATCAATATTAAACTCTGCCAATGTGAGGGAACGGACTCCAGCCTTTCGCATGTTAAACAAAGCCAGTCAATTCGTTTTATGCAAATTGGCTGGTCGCATGGTTGAATCCAACGTGACCTTTTCCGCGGGTGCACAATTATAGCCTCTGCTCGATTACGCAGATCTCGATGGCGATGTTTTGCTCGCAGAGATCCCCGCTACTGGAGTGGAATAAAAGCAAGGTGGTTTTTCACCACCAAGCGAAATCAGCTGCAAAACATGTCTCAATCAGCAGCGAGTATAACTTAATATCCAGCAGCAAAAGTACATCTTCATTTTTTACGGAACACCAAAGAATTAATGCATTAGCCAATTTCAAAGCCGGCTCGATAGTCTCGTTTCAACCAGGTGTTGGCGTCTGCATCGTTCACAAATTCTTCCAGTTGAGGATCCCATTTGAGTGGTCGTCCCAACCGCATCGAGATGTTAGCCAGATGACAAGTGCTCACGCTGCGATGCTGGCTTTCGATATCAGAAATCGGCTTCTTACGGGATTCGACGCAGTCGAAGAAGTTGCCCATGTGATTGACAATCGCGTCAATTTTTCCACTCCGTTCAGGACGGGTCAGATTGTCGTAGTCATAGACTGTGAAAGACTCTCTGGGAAGCGGGTTAGTTTTCAATTCATCAACCGGAGCACCATATGCGCCGCCTCGGTTGACAAAAATTCGTCCTTTGTCACCTTCAAAGAGAATTCCATCACGACCTTCATCGCTGATCACCAGTTTCACTCCATTGGCGTAATCGATGTCGGCTGCAAAATCGATGGCGACATTATAGCCATTTTCAATCGTCGGCAGAGTTGCTTTCCCGGCAATATTGACGGGCAAACTGTCGATCGCCCATTGTGCGATATCGATGTGGTGGGCACCCCAGTCGGTCATTTTGCCGCCGGAGTACTCGTACCACCAGCGAAAGGTGTAGTGAGATCTCTGCGGAATGTAGGGGACATCGGGCGTTGGTCCCTGCCATAGATTCCAGTTGAAGTGCTCAGGAACCGGCATTTCCGAGAAGGGGCCACCTGTCGGATTCTTACTCGTTGTGCAGGTGACGGTATTCAATTTACCAATACGCCCCTGCCGGACCATTTCGACCGCCAGTCGGAAATTGTGATCATGTCGCTGCCAGGTCCCAACCTGAACAACTCGGTCACTGTTGCCAACGACATTGCGAAGGATTTTTCCTTCATCAATTGTCAAAGTGAGCGGCTTCTCGCAATAGACATCTTTCCCTGCCCGGACCGCATCGACCAGCATTTTTGTATGCCAGTGGTCGGGAGTGGCGATCATGACGACATCGACATCTTTTCGAGAGAGCATCTCCTGGTAGTCTTCAAAGATTCGCGGCGTGCTCCCAAAGCTGGCACGGGCCTGTTCACGAACATGGCGATCGACATCGGAAATCGCGACAACATCGGCATATTTCCGAGCCTGTTCCGTGATGACTGAACCTTGATAACGCAGTCCGATAGAGCCAATTCCCAGTCGCTCGACTTTGGCACGAGGTTTTTCATCGGCAGTGGCCATCATCGGCCAAGCGGCAGCGGCACCTGCCAGAGCAGCGGATGTCGAAAGGAAATTGCGGCGGGAAAACTGAGGTGTTGTCATCTTTGAGTCCTGTTTGGAAGGAAAGAAGTGGGCGTGGGAATGCAATTCTCCCCAGCATCCATAAGGAACAGACTATATAAAACATTCGACAAATGCCAATCTGTCGGTGGATTTTATAGTTGTGGAACCCGATTCGGCCCCGGCTTGGCGGGATTGTTCTTATTAGGGTTGTTACCAGATGTCTCCCCTTCATATTCTGGCAGGTCGAGTTTTTCGCAATCCGCCCCAATTCTTTTTCCAGTCGCGTTCCAGGAACTGGCTTTGCAATCTTTGAAGAGTGCAAATGAAGATGGTCGCAGATCTTTACTAACAAGGGAATTCGATTCGAGCATCACCCCTTCTGGTCCGAAAAGCGGATTTTCGACATGCCCACGTCCCCAAAACTCAGACCAGATCTGAGGCAGTGGTTTTTTCATCAACTCCTGTTGAATTGCAGTCGTGTATCCATTGCGGTCTTCCCACCACCAGACACGTTTCGGGAGTTCTGGAAGTGGAAAACTGGCAGAGAGGAGTTGCGTGTTCGGAGAGTCTTTCCCCTCCAGAGAGACAGGCTTCGTGAAAACACAACCTGTAATTTTGCCAGAAACCAGTGGCCGACGATGATTTTCAGTCGCAGGAATATCAAAGTGGATGTCCCCCTGACGTGAGGAGCAGGTTGTCTGTGAAAGACTAAAGAACCCGGGTTGATTGTCTTGGACCGTTCCCGAATAATTCAGCATCAAAAGATGATTCTGCGAAACGAGCACCGAGTGATCGACAAACAGCCGAGAGGCACGCAGATCAACAGCAATGACATCGCCACCATATTGCAGATAAGTTTTATCAATCAGCAATGTTTTCGCTTCTGCGGTGACATTCCCTTTTCGACGAGTGGCAATGAGTGAGGCGAGTTTGTCATTCTTCGTTGCCGGTGCTGTTACATAACAATTCCGCACGATGACATCAGCATTTTCTGCGATCAGCCAATGACTGGGCATCGGTTGATTGCTCGGAGGATCCACTCGAAAGACTCCGTTTTCAATCACCACGAAGCCACCCTGCACCGTAATCCAGGGAGTTCCATTCACTTTTTCCGGTCGAATCGTTAATGGAAATTTCCCAGCTTCGGATTGGAATTCAATTTTGATCTTTCGATTCAAAAGCTGGATCGGACTGGATGTCCGGATCCCAAAACCTTTCGCTTCAATGATGACCGGATTGGGCAGGTTTGTCGTTGCCAGATATTTCCCCAGGTCAATTTTTGGATCGTTCAAATTGACGCTAACGCGTTTCACAGAATCGTTAAACGGATCCGCTGCGGGTGTCGGAGTGGATTCCAACGCGGCTAACTCCGCACGCCAGGACTTCTTCGGAAGTTCAGGTGCAGGGATATTCGCCAGATCTTTCAGAGTATCTTCACTCGGCCTGACGACAGTCGTCACACCGATTGTCTGTAGATCTCGACCGGACTGAAACGGAAAATCGACCGTAGAATTCTCTGGTAACGATTTCTCATCCCAGACACCAAACAAGCCAGAATTGCCCCAGAACTTCTGCCAGTCTTCTTCTGTTGAAACATTGAATACCGCACGGGTTTTATTTGTCGTGGCAACGAGACGTTTCGTCCAGCCCGAGAACGTACTCTTTTCACTAATCCAACTCACATGCGAAAGTTGGCCACTGCTTCCTGTCGACAGAACATTCTCGGGCCAGTTAGCAACATTCAGGAAGGGAGCCTCGCCATGACCTGCAGTCGCGACAAAGTGAGCACGATTCATCCGAAACTGAGTCGGCGAAGCACTGACCCGGCCGCCAGAATTTGCCATATTTATTGGTGTGCCATGACAGAGGACCAGAACATCGGTCAATGTAATTTCCCGTTCGGTTTTCTCCTTGTCCTCTGAACTGACATTCCCGTTTCGCGATCCACCAAAAGACAGGTTCAAATTCAGGAGGGGATTGCCACCAATCAAAAACAGGCTGTCTTCAACCTGAAGATCAATTCGATTCGCTGCACACTGAAACGGCTGCCAGGAGGTTCCACGAACGAGATTATTTCTCCATTGTAATTTATGACGTTGACTGGCCGAGGCTGCAAACTGGCACAACTGCACAGAATTCGCGCGGGATTCTTCCATCGTGAATGAACAGTTTCTCACACTCAAATCGGTATCCAGCAGACTCAGCAACTGCAGTTCGGTTTGCCCAGGCAAATCATAACCAAGCAGTCCAAAGTGCAGATTCTCGATCACGACCTGAGCATTTCGCCCCTGCAGCAGTCCGTTCGTCATTGCTCCAGCGGAATTCACGATAATCAATCCGGGAGACTTCTCTGCCGCTCGTAAGATCACATTCCGGTTTTCGATGGAAGCCGGTTGTTCCCAGATAAAACTTTTCGTCGTAGCAATTTCAATGACGAGATCTTTTTCGTCTGTTTTACCGAGTGCATCCTGAATACTGTGTGCGGAACTGGCGTTCTCGGAAGTGGAGGCATCGACAATACGCACGACAGGCAATTGTGCAATTTCGTCTTTGGTCAGTTCTTTATCCGCAACGATTGACTGAGCTTTCGCACCACGTTTTGGAGGAGGATCGTTCGTCTTAGGCGACTTGGAATTCGGATCGTTAGTATTTGGTTGATTTTCCGGGTTAGCTGCATTCCGCTCGGCTTCCGCCAGACGTTCTGCCTGCAACTCCTGCGCGGCTTTTCCTAAATCGACCTGCTCCTCGGATGCGGTATCGACGGCACCCCCTAACTGCGAAATTCCATATCCGACAAGTCCAAAGATAGCAATCACGCCTATTGCCAGAATCGCATACTTCAGAATATCGAGATTGAAATTAGATGGAGATTTCCCTTCAACATCTTCCAGCTTGCGACGCTCGCGTGGAGGAAGGGCATCCACACTGGACCCTTGCGATTTTGTATTTGTCGGCGCCGGTGCAGCCCCATTTGAGGACTTGCCAGTGCGAGCAGGAATCACGTCTTCTTCGTCATCCATTTCCCGGGCGACTCGCGAAGTTCTTCGACGCGAGGGAGCAGAAGACGCTCCAGTCGAGTCCTCATCATTTTCTTCATCAGCAGCATCCTCTTCACCAGCCAAAGCCGCCAGATCTTCCGAGCGAACTTCCCGCTTCGAGGATTTCACCGCTTCGAGATCTTCCAGCAACTCGGCAACAGTCTGATAACGGTCGATTGGCTTCTTGGCCATTAACCGTTGCAACACACCCACAATTGCCTCAGGCACCAGTTCGTTTTGAGAGCGGGGATCAGGAATTGGAGCCGTCGCATGGGCGTGCAGTTTATTGGTGACACTCCCTTCCGGGAATGGAGGTGAGCCCGTCAACATGTGATACCAGGTGCAGCCGAGCGAATACAGGTCGCTGCGGATGTCAGCAGCTTTACTGCTGCGAGCCTGTTCGGGGGACATATAGTCGACAGTCCCAACCGTTGTGCCGGCTCGTGTAATGGATGTCTCTTCGGTGTCATCCATCACCCGGGCTAAACCGAGATCCGTCAATTTGACAAGTCCGGTCTGCGTAATCAGCAAGTTGGAAGGCTTGATGTCGCGATGAACAATCGAGGCTTCAGAGGCATGTTCCAGGGCCATCGCGACCTGCTTGATAATTTCGGTCGCTCGACGAACGGGTAGCCGGGTTCGTTTTTTGATCAGACGTTGAACATCAGTTCCTTCAACGTATTCCATCGCTATATAGTGGAGACCATCGGCTTCACCCGATTCAAAAACTCGCACAATATTATCGTGAGTTAATTGAGCGGCGGCCTGAGCTTCCGCTTTGAAGCGTTTGACGAGCGTTGGGTTCTCCGCTTTTTCCAGCGGAAGAACTTTGACGGCGACCATGCGCTTCAAGTTCGTATCCAACGCCAGATAAACCGCTCCCATTCCACCCGAGCCGAGCTTCTTCTGAATTTCGTAGCGACCAAGAGTTTTGAGCGCAATCACATCGTCACCACTACCTCGTTGGGCAGTTTGAGCAGGTGCAGAATCGCGCTTCTTTTTCGTCGCCATGGGAAATCCATCAGCCCGGTGAGAAGTATTCAATTAATCAATCGACGTTACGAACCGATGTCGCAAATGATATCCGCCGATCATTCACAGTGGAAATGCTAAGACATGGTGACATTTTTCCCACAAATATGCAATCAGATTTCCAATGAGATTCCCATGAACCCCGGGAACACTTCAGACAGGGCAACCGTAACAACTCTAACGATTATTCGTAAAAGAGGACTTTGGTGGCACGTCCCAGAACGAAGT
>DOCI01000133.1:0-3447 GCA_003503535.1 Planctomycetaceae bacterium | reverse complement strand
TCCCAGAACGAAGTGATGGACGTAGTGATCCCATCCAGGTACTGTGTGGGGTGGCTGAGTTCGAAGCGCAGTGAAGCCCCCAGATTGTCAGCTATTCGTATTTAGGCACATTCGGCTCGGGAATTTCCTTCACCAGACGCGTCACCAGATCATCCGTCGAATACCCCTCGGCCTGGGCCTGGAAATTCGCTGAGATTCGATGTCGCAGTACAGGAATAGCAACTTTGCGAATATCAGCCGGGCTGATGGCTGGTCGACCATCCATCGCCGCCATCGCCTTGGCTCCCATAATCAGATACTGCCCCGCTCGCGGACCTGCTCCCCAGTCAATCAGATCTTTCACAAAAGCAGGGGCTGAACCATCCCCGGGCCGTGTTGCTCTTACAATTCGCGTCACATAACTGATCATCAGTGGACTGGCCTCAATCGCGTTGATCTGCTTCTGCAGATACAATATCGACTTGGCAGACAAAATCTTCCGAACTTCCGCCCGTTCGCCACCAGTTGTCGCTTCCAGAATCCGTTCTTCTTCATCCTGAGACGGGTAATCGACCTTCACATTGAACATAAACCGGTCCAGCTGCGCTTCCGGCAGCGGATACGTTCCTTCCTGCTCAATCGGGTTTTGCGTCGCAATGACGAAAAAGGGATCAGGCAGGTCATAAGTCATCTGCCCGTTCGTCACTTCATGTTCCTGCATCGCCTGCAGCAAAGCCGCCTGAGTTTTCGGCGGTGTTCGGTTGATTTCATCCGCCAGCAGAATATTCGTGAAAACAGGCCCCTGCACAAAGCGAAACTCGCGACGCCCTGCTTCCGACTCTTCCAGAACATTTGTGCCCGTAATATCCGAAGGCATCAAATCTGGCGTGAACTGCACCCGTTTGAATTCGACATCGAGAATTTTCGCGATCGTACTCACCACCAGCGTTTTCGCCAGCCCCGGCACCCCAACCAGCAGGCAATGTCCGCCGGTGAAAATGGCAGCCATGATCTGCTCGATCACATCGTCCTGCCCGATGATCACCTTATGAAGTTCCTCCATCATCAATTGACGATGTTTGTGAAACTTTTCCAGAAAGTCGTCGAAGTCTCGTTTTTCGGCCATGATCTCTCAAGAAGTTAGGTCTGGATACTATATATGTACGGATACGGTGTAGGTCAGGCTGTGCCTGACGAAATCGACTGAATCATTTCAAACAGTGTAGTCATTTCACCCCCGAGAATCAGCCTCAAGAGAGAGAATCTCGGCGAGAGATCACTTCCAGATAGAGAGAAGTCAGAAATTGGGCTCCACTCAAAACCAGACTCTGCCTACAATTTTGAAGTGAAGTGAGAAATACAAGCACGAAGCGTAAGCGAGTGTGTTTGATCCAGGTGAATTGACACACTCGCCTACGCTTCGAGCTTGTAAAGTGGGAGCACAGACCATCCCGTCTGTGAAATATTGGAAAGGGAGAGACATGAGAATTTTGGGTGCCTGTTTAGTCTCAGCTATTGTCGGAGGTATTGTCGCGGGAACGGTTGTCCGCATCAGCGAGCCGACCACTCTCGTCGCCCAGCAGGCCTCGCCTCCCCGCGGCCCCGGTTTTCCGCTGATCCCAATTTTCCCACCCAAAAAAGATGGCTCGAAAGAAACGCCTCCACCACCCGCAAAGGCCCCGGCTCCGGCACCCGGAAAAACACAACCCTTTCAGTGGACGAATCCGAATTCCAACCCCAATCAACCACTCCCGCAGAACTCATTCACTCTGCACGATGAATGGGACGACACCGAAGAATTAACCGTCGAAGAACAGGTGAGTGTTCGCGTTTATGAGGACACCAATCGCAGTGTCGTTAACATCACGACCCGCACCCTCCGAACCGATAACTTTTTTCTGCAAGCCGTGCCCGAAGAAGGGACCGGCTCCGGCATGGTCATCGATAAATCGGGACACATCCTCACCAACTTCCATGTGATTGAAGATGTCCGCGAAGTCGCTGTCACGTTATTCAATGGCGAATCGTACGATGCCACCTACGTCGGTTCCGATCCCGTCAACGATCTCGCCATCATTCGCATCGAAGCTCCTCCCGAAGAATTAATTCCCGTACGAATGGGCAATTCCTCGAAACTCAAAGTTGGCATGAACGTCTACGCGATCGGCAATCCCTTCGGCCTGGAACGCACACTCACAACCGGCATCATTTCGTCGCTCAATCGTTCGCTGAAAATTAACGGGGACCGCACAATCAAGTCGATCATTCAAATTGATGCTGCCGTCAACCCGGGCAACTCGGGTGGACCTCTGCTCGATTCCCACGGCCGCATGATTGGCATCAATACCGCGATTTATTCCAAGACCGGCCAAAGTTCCGGCGTCGGTTTTGCGATTCCCGTCAATCTCGCCAAACGAGTCATTCCGCAACTGATCCGCCACGGCCACGTCATCCGCCCGGAAATCGGCATCTCACGTGTATACGAGACGGAAGAAGGTTTACTGGTCGCCAAACTGATCCCCGGCGGCCCGGCAGAACTGGCCGGCATCCGCGGCCCGCAAACCAAACGCGAACGCCGCGGCCCCTTCGTCGTCGAACGCATCGACCGCACCGCAGCCGATACGATTATCAGAGTCGACGATGAAAAAGTCGCCACCGTCGACGACTTCCTCGGCAACATCGAATCCCGCAACCCGGGTGATACGGTGACGTTGACGATTCTGAGAGAAGGTCAGGAAATCACTGTGCCATTGCGATTGGGTGGAGAGGTACCGCAAGTGCGGTAAGAATACTTTTAAAGTTGAATTTATTTCCCGGCAATAGTACGATGTTAAATTTAGAATAATAATTCTAATTGCACATCACCCCTCCTGCCCCCTATATATCTATCGTGGTATATATAACTTGATACTTCGATATTATATTCCACAGGGGCTAATATATTGCTACGTAAATCAATGCCGATAAATGCTGATTATAATTGTTTAGGAATGCGGAAAACAATGCCAGATGAAATAATCGATGACTCCGAAAGTGAAAACCTAACTGATTATGAAAAAGAAGATTTACTCAGCTCTGGATCCACAGCTCGGCATATCATCTATTCGGGGCAAGACTTTGATGTTCAAGGACTTGTACGTCGCCTAAAGAATGATGATATTATAATCCCAACATTTGGTATTGATGACTCAAGAGTGGAGGCTGAAGGGTTCCAGAGGGCATTTGTGCCGAGAAGACCACAAATGGATAAATTCATCGAGTCACTCCTACTAGGTTATCCAATTCCAGGAGTATTCTTGGTAAAGCAAACTGACAATCGATATCTAGTATTGGATGGACAACAGCGATTAATGACATTGAAATATTTCTTTGAAGGTATTTATGACAAAAAAGAATTCTCTCTTTCCAATGTTGCTGATGAGTACAAAAACTTAACTTACCGAACCCAGGGCTTACGCATCGATTGTT
>DOCI01000280.1:6321-7340 GCA_003503535.1 Planctomycetaceae bacterium | reverse complement strand
TTTCCAATTGGAACAGGGTTTTAAGACCATAAACCTGTTTCTGCGAATTCTTACAAATCCGCTCAGTTAATTCGATTTTTCCTAATGAGCACGCATAGTGTACTGAGGGATTTCCATGAAAATGCCAATTTGGATTACCAGGCACCCATTAATTGTGCAATTCGCACTGATCACGACCCTCCTCATCAGTTTCTTGCTCGGCTACTTCTATCCGAGTTATCGAGAGTTCCAGGCGATTAACAGTTTCAAGGAGATACATCCCGATTGTCACATCAATATAAAAACCACACAAACAGCTCCCGGTTGGGTTTTTGATCTTTTGCAGAAAGCGAAACTGGAGAAATACGCAACGCGAATTTGGCGAATGGAGCTCCATGGAGTCTTCAATTCCTCACGTCAACTCACCTCCGAATTCGAACTTGATCTGCTGCCCTCCTTCCAGAAACTTCGAATCCTTTCCTTATCTGGCTGTTTCCTCAACTCAAATTCGATGTCAAACATCAGTCAGCTCAAGCACCTTGTCCAGTTACGCATGGAGAGCTGCGAGATTATCGACGATGGCAGCCTGACCCTGCATAATATGGAATCACTCAAAGAGTTCTATTCCAATTATTTGACGCTAAAAAAAGTAGACCTGAAAAATCTCCCTCGCCTAAAGATTCTTGATCTGAAGAATGCGAGAATTGGCGATGAACTGATCGATCAACTCTCACCCGTCTCTGGCTCACTCACATCATTGGGGATTGCGAACTCCAACATCACGGACGAGGGACTGAAAAAACTGCACGACCTCCCGAAACTGGAGTTTGTCGATTTAAGATTCACCCGCTCCTCTCCGACAGGAAATCCCAACTACACCTGGGAAGGGGTGACACAATTGAAATCGCATCCTACACTGGAAAACGTCGGAATTTCGTCCACGTTTGATGCTGAGATTCTCAAAAAAATCAAAGTCGAAGCTCCCCGATTCGTCACCAGATGGGACTCGCCTGTCCGACCGGAAGAGCGTGAGCGAAGAA
>DOCI01000280.1:5451-6204 GCA_003503535.1 Planctomycetaceae bacterium | reverse complement strand
ACCGGAAGAGCGTGAGCGAAGAATTCTGGAAGTTGAATCGAACCATAAATTGGAGAGAAATTGATTATGGGATGGGTTTTTGGTGCGGGGATATTGATTTTAATATTACTTTTCGTTTCGACTGTCACTTTTTTCATTGCTGTTTATGGAATCTGCACTACTGATCTCGGTAGCGATCAATTTATATATATTCTCACAGCGTGTGGAGCCATACAGGGCTGGACTTTCCTCGTGATTATTCGATTCCCTGGAATAGATGAACTATTATTTGAAATTTTGTGGTCCTGTTATTTTTTGATCGAGATTTGTTTACTTATATTTACAATGCACAGAATTTCACGGTAGAATAATGCACCCTGAAATTGTGGATAACTTTACCGAATCATCCAATCCGCATGAAGGTTTTCACTCTAATAGCTGTCTTTGTGGAGAAACGTGAAATGCAAACAAATAAGAATTATTCACAGCCGAATTACTGGTTCAGTTTCATTCCCTTTTCAATCGCAGCCGGCCTCGGTTTTGCCAGTTTAATTGTGGCGGAACTGTTCATGCCTAACAATGCAGGTGGCATGGAAGGCAAACTGGCCATGTATCGATCTCTGGGAACTCTCTCTGTTTGCTGGTTGGCTTTTGCGATTTGGTCGTGGGGGAAAATTCGTGAGTCACGCACCTCAACTCATCACACGACTCCATAGGGTTCGTTTGCACTGTTTCAAAATGAGCCGAATCAGTTGGGTTACGCTTCGCTAACCC
>DOCI01000280.1:1327-5347 GCA_003503535.1 Planctomycetaceae bacterium | reverse complement strand
TGGAGATTGCTGGTAAGTTGCAGCCAGACTCCAGTGATCGGATGCGCGAATTCGATTCGAGCCGCGTGCAGAGCGTGGCGTTTGAGGCCTGTTTTTTCGCAGCGAATTTCTGTCATCCGCCGGCCTTCCTCAAGCGTTTGTCGCGATGCGGTTTTGAATTGGCCGCGTGGTCCATAAAATTCATCGCCTGCCAAAGGATGGCCAATCGCTGCGAAATGCACGCGAATTTGATGGTTCCGCCCGGTGACCGGCCGAGCCATCACGAGGGAATAATCGCCGACGTTTTTGAGCCGTTCCCAGTGAGTTTTAGCCACTTTCGCATTCTTGGTATTGGCTCGGGTCGACATCAGAACTTTCGAGCCGATGTGATCCTGACCAATCGGCAAATCGATTGTCCCTGCTGACTCTTCGAGATTCCCTTCCACCAACGCGACATACGTTTTGGAAACGCGGGAATGTTCAAAAGAGTCGACCAGATTGCGATGAGCCTGATGGGTTTTCGCGACGATGATTAACCCTGTCGTTTCCCGATCGAGCCGATGCACAATGCCTGGCCGCAGCATGCCCTTGATCGGTGTCTGCTGATCAAAGTGAGCCTGCAGAAAATTGCAAAGTGTGCCCGACTGCATATTCCCGGTCGGATGAGCGATCACCCCGACGGGTTTATCGACAACAACAATCCAGGCATCTTCATACACAATATGCAGCGGAAACGGTTCGGGATCGTACAGCGTCTCTGGAGGTTCGAGGAGCTTCACCTGCACGGTATTTCCGGGCCACAAGCGACGCATCAAATCAGCTGGTTGATGATTGACCGTCAACGCGTTCCAATGTGCTAGCCGTTGAATCTGCCAGAGAGAATAATTTCGCAACTGCTGCACCAGAAACGCATCCACACGAGCACCGGATTGATACGGCTCGACAATCAATTCCAGTGAATAAACCATTATTACCGTGAACTACCTGTGCAATTTACTTCGTAGCCACTTTCGGCTTTTGATTTTCCGTTCCCGATTTCGCATCCATGTGCTTTTTGATGATATCACGAACCTGCAGCAATGGCTCGCGGATTTGCAGGGCTTTGTGGCCTTTGAGTTGTCCGATGTCGGCTGAGAATGTGGGACAACCTTCGATGTGCAGCGTAATGCCTTCGCTGACATCCCGTTCGGTCAGAATCACATCTCCAACATTCAGGTGCAGTAAATCGGAAGTGCTCATGGTCGTCTCAGCTAATACCGCCACCGTTTCCACCTCGGCGGAGCCAATGCCGACTTCGAGTTGAGCTTTTTCTTCCGAGGTCAGCTCGTGCTTCGAGTATGCCGACCAGGTATCTGAAGAGAGTTTGCCAACGAGTGGTTCAATCGTGTTGAAGGGAATGCAGAGGTTCATAATCCCCCGCAAATCGCCCATCGTGATTTCAAAACTGATGAGCACAATCACTTCATTCGGCGGCACAATTTGCACCAGTTGAGGGTTACTCTCAATCTGGCTGACCCGCAAATTCAATTCACTGATATTCTTCCACGAATTCTCCAAAGCAGAAATAGCTGACTTTGTGATGCGGGAGACGAGTTTCAGTTCGATTTCCGTCAATGGACGTGTAGGAAACGATTGGGTCGCCGATTTCCCTCCGCCGAGCAGCCGGTCGACAATCGGATAGATAATTGAGGGATTCAAATCGAGAATGATGTGACCATTGAGCTTATCAGAATACAGCAGATTGAAGCAGGTTGGGTTTTCGAGACTGAATACGAATTCGCCATAAGTCAGCTGGTCGACACTGATCAATTTCACTTCGATAATCGAGCGAAGCATGCCACTGACCGCGGCCCCGAATTCGCGACTGAAACCTTCATGGAGGGCCTGAAAAGCCCGCATCTGTTCTTTACTGACTCGTTCAGGACGTTTGAAATCGTAGACGCTGATCTGGCCGATGGATTCGTTAGAATTATGAGTCGACGGAGGGGCATAGCCACTCGTTTCAGCCGGTGCGGCATCCAGTGCCGCCAACAGCGATTCGACTTCTCCCTGACTGAGAACATCGGCCATGCTTCGTCCTCCCTGACGATTGCCTACTCGTTACCGCTTCAGCGGATCTGTCCAGCTCCCTGGACGACATATTTATAACTGGTCAACTCACGCAGACCGCACGGTCCGCGAGCGTGTAACTTATCGGTACTGATTCCAATTTCCGCTCCCAACCCAAATTCACCACCATCATTAAATCGAGTAGAGGCATTCACCATTACGGCGGCCGAATCGATTTGGGTCGTGAATTGTCGAGCAGCCCACAGATTATCGGTCACAATCGCTTCGGTGTGACGTGAACTGTAGGTATTAATATGACTGATGGATTCATCGAGTGAATCGACGATTTTCGAGGAAATAATCATTCCCAGGAATTCTTCACCAAAATCCTGTGTTGTTGCAGCCGTAGCTGCAGAGATTGCCTGACAGGTCCGTTCACAACCGCGAATTTCGACGCCCGCTTCAAGCAATGGTGCGACCAGTTCCGCCATATGCTTCTCAGCAAACTCAGCATCCACAACCAGCGACTCAGCTGCATTACAAACGCCTGTTCGATGACACTTGCTGTTGAAGAGAATCTCCTGAGCCATCTTCAGATTGGCATCCCGATGCACATACACATGGCAATTGCCGTCGAAATGTTTGATAACAGGCATCCGCGCTTCTTTAGCAACCCGCTCAATCAACGACTTCCCGCCACGCGGAATGGTCACATCGATTTTGTCACTGCGTTTCAGGAAGTGCCCGACCGCTTCCCGATCCGTTGTTTCCACCATTTGCACTGCGTGTTCGGGGAGATCGTGTGCGATTAATCCCTCCGCCAGAATTTTGTGGAAGGCATGATTACTGTGAAAGGCTTCTTTCCCGCCCCGCAAAATAACCGCGTTTCCGCTTTTCACACAGAGAGCAGCGGCATCGATAGTAACATTCGGGCGTGATTCATAAATGAAAAATACGACTCCCAGAGGCACACGTACCCGACTGACAAGCAATCCATTAGGTCTGACGGTACTGTCGATAATTTCGCCAATCGGTTCCGGAAGAGCAGCGATTTCGCGAAGCGCTGTGGCAATCCCCTGCAGGCTTTTTTCAGTCACTCGCAATCGATCGACCATTGCCTCGGTCAACTGATATTTTTCGGCATTGGCAAGATCATCCGCATTCGCCCGAATCAATTCCTCCTGACGATCCAGCAACGCCTCGGCTGTCGCATGCAGCCAGTCAATTTTCTGTTGTCCTGATGCAGAAACCAACGGGGTCGTCGCCGCGGCTGCCTGATTGGCAACTCGGTCAGTGTATTGTGTCAGGTCTTCGATGGTCGTTGTCATGTGCAATAGGGTTGAAGGTTGAGTGTTTATGGTTGAAAGTTTTATAGAATTCGCCCTGATGGATTGTTCTGATTTCGCTCACAGATTACTAAGAAATGTGTAAGTATCTGCAAACAGACAGTTTGAGTCAACGCAGGAATCGGGAGGGATCGATTTAGCAGGATTCATTTCCAGGCGGCGCCAGCATCACAATATTCAACGAAACACTCTCGACAACTACCCCTATCTCCATGATACCAAACATGTTAGAATCTCCGTCCGATTTTACCTGGTAGCATTTAGAAACCAAATGGGAGCAAAATTTTGACGGTTCTCAATCTTCAGCAGCTGGAACCAGATTCCTGCGAAGGATGTGGACTCTGCTGCCAGGGAATAGGATCGCCAGTCTTGTTGTATCAGACGGACGTGCGAATATCGGGTTCACATCCGTTTCAACCGCCCGGATTACCGTCTAATTTGATTGCGGAAATCGATGATCATTTTGGAGGATTGAGACGTGGAGAAGAACCTCAGGAACAATGTCTGTGGTTCGATCCCATTCAGCGACAATGCAGACATTACGAGTGGCGACCTCAATTCTGCAGAGATTTTGAGCTTGGTGGGACAGCTTGTCTGATTTTGCGGCAATCCGAAGCCGATGTCTGAAAATGATTGCGTGGCGGGG
>DOCI01000280.1:546-1161 GCA_003503535.1 Planctomycetaceae bacterium | reverse complement strand
CTGGATAAAACCCTGACGCAGCAGAAACGGCTCGACTTCATCTTCGAGTGTATCGGGCGGACAGTTCATCGAATGACCAATCGCCTGAATGCCGGCTGGTCCTCCGGTGAAAACCGTAATGAGTGTCGTCAGATAGCGGCGATCCATCTCCTCAAGGCCGATGGCATCGACTTCGATCATCGCCAGGGCTTCTTTGGTCACAGCTTCTGAAATCGGACTCGGTGCATTTCGAACCTGAGCGAAATCGCGTGTCCACCGCAAAAGATTATTCGCCTTTCGCGGCGTCCCTCGACTTCGAATCGCCAATTCGAGAGCCGCTTCTTCCGTCAGAGAAGTTTTCAGTTTGCGGGCATTCCGCATTAACAATGTCGCCAGTTCATCATGTTCGTAGAAATCGAAATGGGCACGATTCACGAATCGATCCCGCAAAGGAGCAGTCAACATCCCACTGCGTGTCGTCGCTCCTACAATTGTGAACGGTTTTAATGTCATATTCACAGTGCGGGCATTTAACCCTTCGCCGAGAGCAATATCGACGCGGAAATCTTCCATCGCCGGGTAAATAAACTCTTCCACGGCTGGGGGTAAACGATGAATTTCATCGATAAACAGAAT
>DOCI01000280.1:0-490 GCA_003503535.1 Planctomycetaceae bacterium | reverse complement strand
TGAATTTCATCGATAAACAGAATCGATTTTTCACTGGCACGCGTTAAATAAGGCAGTAAATCCTTAGGGGCACGGAGGGTTGGTCCCGATGTGATTTGAAAATCGGAATTCATCTCCTTGGGCAGCACCATCGCCAGAGTGGTTTTCCCGAGACCGGGAGGGCCTTCAAAGAGCAGATGCCCGAGCGCATCGCCCCGATTTTGAGCCGCTTCTAAAATAATTTGAATCCGCTCGACGACTTTCCGCTGTCCTACTACTTCACTCAGTGATGACGGACGCAAATCATCATCGAACTCGGGATTGTCGATCGCAAAGTTCGATGTTTTTTGAGGTGAAGCAGACGGGATTTGCCCCTGATGTTCTGCTCCTGTGACAACGGTTTTTCTAGCCATCCCTGTTCAATCTTGATTCTGTTGAGGAAACAATCAGTTCCAATTCATTTTTATACGCACGAAGCACAAGCGAATGTGAAAGGTGCGTCAAGACGCAC
>DOCI01000082.1 GCA_003503535.1 Planctomycetaceae bacterium | reverse complement strand
GTGAACTCTTTCGTAAACTTTGTATCCAGATCGTGCAACACGATATCGGGTTTGAGGCACGTTGAGCCTTTTCTTCGATTAACAACTCCGTCTGTTTCTCAACCCAGGCAGAGTTCGGATGCAGCATCATTTCCGTCACGATAACTTCACGAGTCGAGACACAGTTCCAGTCCAGCATGTAAATATCAGGCAGCCCTCAGGCTAATTCTATCTATGAGGAAGTATCTTCTGGCAGAAAATAGAAGAAATCGATATAAGTGGAGTAGAAAGTTAATTCTTCAACATTGGAAGGACAAATGGATTCGCTCGCTCAAAACCTGGCAGTTGACCCCGGAGTAATGAAGGTCCTGACAGGCATTATTGCAGCTTTGGTCGTCGGGACTGTTGTGCGATTGTCATTACTAGTCGGCAAAGAGACAGAGACCCGTCAGAAAAAAGTTGGTAGTTTGATTGCCTGGTGGGTGTTGGCAATGGTCTTTACGATTGCATCCCTTCTGGGAACGTCAGCAATAATAATATTTATCGGTGTGATCAGTTTCATGGGGTTACGTGAGTTTCTGGAAATTACCGATTCTCGATTTCATGAGAAACCTTTGCAGACGATTGCATTTCTGGCGCTTCCTGTCCATTACCTGTTTATCCTGTTGAAATGGTATGAAGCTTTCTGGATATTCATTCCCTCGATTATTTTTTTGCTGTTGCCGATCCGTTTAATCCTGGCTGGTCACACCGAAGGATACATTGAGAAAGCTTCGATGGCGACATGGGGTCTGTTTCTGACGGTCTATAGTTTTTCTCATTCTGGTTTGTTGCTGTCACTTCCTGAGGAAATGAATCCATCCGGTGGCCCTATCGGGCTCTTCCTGTTTCTGGTCATCCTAACGGAAGTTAACGATATTGCCCAAGCCCTGTGGGGAAGAAAATTTGGGCGAACCAAAGTTGTCCCCAATGTCTCGCCCAACAAAAGTTGGGAAGGACTGCTCCTCGGAATGCTTACAACAGTCATAATAGCGATTGTGTTAGCACCCCTGATTACGCCATTGGCTGGAGAGGCTCGTTCTCTGTACGAACTCAGTTTCGGGACTGCATTAATCTTGCCTGCTGCCGCAGGACTCTTGATAGCGATCGGAGGCTTCTTTGGTGATCTCAACATGTCAGCCGTTAAACGTGATTTGGGAATTAAAGATGCCGGGCACTTAATTCCTGGTCAGGGGGGCATACTCGACCGAATCGATAGTCTGACTTATACTGCACCACTTTTCTTTTACTTTGTTTATTTTCTATATCGGTGAGAATCGTCAGAAGGGATCAGTGTGTGCGAAAAATCAGCAGATCGAAACCAGGACCGAACGACCTCCCTGCTGGCAATTCCGAATATTCTATGCTTCATCCGCTTAATCGGTTCACCGGCATTACTGGGGATTGCCTGGCATCAGGATCAAATGCTCTTCCTGTGGACTTTTCTAGGGCTGTTTTTGACCGATTGGTTCGATGGAAAATTAGCGATCTTGCTCAATCAGAAGTCGGTCTATGGAGCCCGCCTGGACAGTTACGCTGATGTGTCTCTCTATGCATCGGTACTCCTGGGTCTCGGCTGGCTCAAATGGGAGATAATCCAGCAAGAAGTCGTATGGATTGCGTTAGGTGTCAGCAGTTATTTCTTGACGTGTACAGTGGGGCTAATCAAATACGGTCGCATCCCCAGCTATCACACGAGAGCAGCGAAAATCTGCTGGATGCTGGCGGGACTTGCGATCGTCTCTCTTTTGATGAATTGGCCCATCTGGCTCTCACGCCTGGTGATCATTGGAATCATTTATACCAATCTGGAAACTGTCGCGATGACGATCGTTTTGCCGGAATGGACGAATGACCTGCGGACTCTGGCGGCTGCGATTCGCATGAAGAGAAAAATGGATGCCGAAAATGAAACTGAATTTCATGCCGACTAAATCACGATACGCAATAATTGGAAGATCATGAATCCATTGGAAAACCTGTAGGTCAGGCACTGTCTGAAGAAATGTGCGTGCGACCTTGAAAGTCGTCAGGCAGTGCCTGACCGACACCGGATTCTACAAATGGGTTTCCAGTAAGGATCATGGGAACGAGTCGATGAATGGGGAGATCTATAGGAACCGATGTTAAAGTGTCCAAAAATTGCGGACGGTCATTAAATAGTTCAATTATCTTTGAGTTGAACTTTCTCAGGATGAGTTTTCCAGTATTGGCTGGAAACCCAACGAATCAACACTGGGAATAACCCCATTAAAACCAGAGCCAGAAGTAATTTTGGTGACAATATTGCTGAAGCACCTTGTTGAATGACTTCCTTCAGGGTAGGGATTTGCGTTCCCGCGAAGACGAAGACCATTGTCGAGGGAATGATACCGAGTTGTGTCGGCCACCAGAAGGAGAAGGTTGAGAGAGAAGTTGCTCCGCAGGCATAGTTGGTGAATGTGTAAGGCGAATGCATTAGACGCAGTGCGAGCAGATAAAATGCACCATTCTTTTCGAAAGCCTGGTCGAGTTTCTGCATTACAAACACAAATCGAGATCGTAAAGCATCCCGCAGAAGAGTTCGGCTGATGAGAAATGTCACGATGGCTGCCGCCGTCAATGCGCAGTCGGCGATTATGACCGCTTGCCAGAATCCGAATAACCAACCGTAAATTACCGATTTCCCTCCGGTACCTGGAATTATCGAGAGTAAAAAATAGCTGAGCAGTCCGATTACAAATCCCAGGATCGGTTTTTCCGTGAGGAACGTGCGGATATGGATTTCGTAAGTAAGCAGAATTTTAAACAGCCCGTAGCGACGAAAAAGTAACCCAGCAGCAGTGATTAAGATCGTGAGTATGAGAAATGTCAGAATTTTGCTTTTCATGTCTGCTCGTAAAATCGCATGCCAGGACGAGGAAACGAATGACGACTGACCGGTTCGAATCGATCATGTTCATGAAAGTAGATGTAGTGGGTAATTTGAATCATCCGCGAGTCGACTCGCAGTAAATTCAATGAGTTCTTTTCTTTTTCACGGCATCGTCCGCGGTAAGATGTCGTGGTTCCGCTTTGCACAATGATGATTCCTCGATCACGGTTTCGACCGGCGTAGAGGTCAAGCGTATTACCAATATAAGCTCGGTGCAGGTGCCCTCCCATGATCATATCAACTTTGAGATCGACAAATATATCAATCGCCCTTTTGGCTTTCGGCATCGTCGAATCCCGTTCGTAATCGGGAGCGGGGGCAAAGTGGTGATGAGCGACGACAATTTTCAAGGTCTCCTCCGGAAGATCGATAAAGGCCTGTTTGCAGAATTCCAGTTGCTCGGGAAAAATACGCCCGTTTGAGATGGACGATTTCGGAGCTGTAGAATTCAAGGCAACAATGGTTGCCCCATCCAATTCAACTGTGTAATCGAGCCGATCTTCGATAATTTCACGATAATTCCTGAGAGGATCGTTCAGCCGTTCCACGACACGGTAAAGCGGCACATCATGATTCCCGGGAACCACAATTTTAGGTACGTCGGGTAGCCGATCCAGAAACTCTTTCGCCTGAATGAACTGTTCCTGCGTGGCGCGCTGGGTAAAGTCACCGCTGACTACAATGCTGTCGAGTTGCAGTTCTGCCGCCAGTCGCTGAACAGCTTCACCAACTCTCGGTAAATACGGAGGACCAAAATGGAGGTCAGAGCAATGCAGAATGTGAAGCATAAGCGAGTTCTCGATCTGCGGAATCGTTTAAGATGGTAACGTGGAATATCAACAGATATAGCAGAACGAATGAACTCGAACGTGTCAAATACTTGTCAAGATTCCAGCAAAGACACAGCCCTGCTGTCTGTCATAACATTCTGATATTTTCTGTCCAGGTTCCCGGCACGCTGAGAGGTTATTATTGTCACAACGATGAGGCTTAAACCCTTGCTTTCAGGCGAAACCTTCAGGTTCTTCAAATTCAAATTTGTGTGTTCGATTAAATGACAAACGTGAATTGAAAATCTCAGAAATCGCCTAAAGCATATTTTTGGCATTCCCTTCATAGTTGTGTGCGAAATGACTTCAGTCCGACGTTCACAACCATGAGCCCACCGACTTTAGCCGGTGGTAATTCAGTTTGATCGTGACTGCTAACTCGATCGACTGCAGTCTTCAGCGAATCGGTCCCGATTCCCAGCCCCATGCTTGCCTCTCAATGAGATGGTCAGTTGTCCTGCATGTTAATCGATACCAGGAAAGAGCATGGAGGTACTCATGTAAAAAGCATGATTTTGATTCTCCAACCGTAGGAAAATCACAATTTCCATTCCAGGCAATTCTTTCATTCATATCAAGAGGGGCACGTCACATTACTGGAAAGAGGAAAACCAATAAGTTAGCAATCATTGCCTGCATGCAAATTTTTGTGATGACTTTGAACTCCATGATAAAGAGCAATCCGAGATGGAATCAAAATCTTCTATCGTCATGACAATCCCTGCCCCGTTTTCTATCCAGCTTTTTCATCAGTTGCCTAAGAAAGCAATCCTTTGACAACCTGGGCACCATCAACTCCTGTGAGCTTGAGATCGAGACCCTGATATTTCACGGAAAAGCGATTATGGTCGATGCCCAGACAGTGCAGAACACTGGCATTCAAATCGTTAATATGCACAGGATCTCTCACAATATTATAGCAGTAATCATCAGTCTCACCGTAATCAATGCCTGGCTTAAAACCGCCACCGGCAACCCAGGTTGAGAAACAGCGACCGTGGTGGTCACGACCGTGATTATCATTCGTCAATTTCCCCTGACTATAAATTGTTCGACCGAATTCACCACCGAAGATGACAACCGTATCGTCTAATAATCCCCTTTGTTTTAAATCTTTCACGAGGGCGGCTGCGGGCTGATCCACCTTATCACAATTATTGCGAATTGCCTGGGGGAGATTCCCATGCTGATCCCAACCACGTTGAAAGAGCTGAATGAAGGGCACGCCGCGTTCAGCCATCCGACGTGCTAAAATGCAATTCGCGGCGAAGGTTCCCTTTTTCTCTGAATCGGGGCCGTACATCTCAAATGTCGCCTTCGTTTCTCCACTCAGGTCCATCAAACCCGGTACCGAAGTTTGCATCCGATACGCCATTTCGTATTGCGCAATGCGTGCTTCGATTTCCGGGTCTCCCGAAAGCTGATATTTTTCTGCATTAATCTTTGCCAGTCCATCCAGCATTTTACGACGCAGTCCTCTGTCCAACCCTTTGGGATCAGAGAGATACAAAACGGGATCACCGGCGCTACGAAACTGAACTCCCTGATGTCGTGAGGGCAAGTTACCGCTGCTCCAGAGCCGTGAATAGAGTGCCTGCCCTGGTGCATTGCCAACGGAAATCATCACCACATAAGCGGGCAGTTCTTTATTAGGACTGCCTAATCCGTAACTCAGCCAGGCTCCGAAACTGGGGCGTCCCAACTGTTGTGTCCCCGTATTAATGTAGGTAATTGCAGGATCATGGTTGATGGCTTCGGTATTCATGGTACGAATAATAGAAATGTCATCTGCGATGGAAGCCGTGTGTGGCAGGATATCTCCATTTATCCAGGTTCCCCGTTCTCCGTAGCGTTTAAAATTGAACATCGGGGCTACACAGGGAAACGATTTTTGTCCGCTGGTCATTCCCGTGATTCGTTGTCCTTGTCGAATAGAGTCTGGCAATTCCGTCCCATGAATTTTCTTCAACTCAGGCTTGTAATCAAAAAGGTCAATATGACTGGGACCGCCGGCCATGAAGAGATAAATCACCCGTTTCGCTTTGGGGGCAAAATGAGGTAAACCAAGTGCCCCGCGTTGATCTGAATAGGTTTGATTGGCAGCAGAGAGTTTGGGGACGTCTCCCAACAACGATGCCAGTGCCGCCGCCCCCAGACATCCACGGGAGCGTGACAATAATTGTCGACGCGTTAACTGTCGCTGATATTCTTCCAGAGGATTCATTTCGTTTTACTCGTGAGTTAAAGTTTCGTCTAAATTGAGAATCATGTTGGCCACTATCGTCCAGGCTGCCAGTTGAGAGACATCCAGATTTTCATCGCGGGGCGACTCACCGACATTGAGCAGTTCTTCAGCTGCTTGAGGATCGGCCTGATAGTGTTTTAGACTTTCTTCATAAAGATCCAGAAGCACTGAGCTTTCTGATGGTCGGGGCTCTCTGGCCATTGCCAGTAAGAAGGCATAACCAACCTGTTCGGCATTGGTGACTCCTCCCTCTTTTAATATTCGTTCTGCAAGATGACGGGCCGCTTCCACATATTGGACATCGTTCATGGTGACTAATGCCTGTAGTGGCGTATTCGTGCGTGGTCGTCGGATCGTACACTTTTCTCGTGTCGGTGCATCAAAGATCTGCATCGACGGAGGGGGCGCTGATCTTTTCCAGTAGGTGTATAAACTGCGCCGATAAAGATTTTCGCCGTGATCCTGAACGAATTGAGGATTTCCCCCCAAGCCCACTTCTTTCCAGAGGCCGGGCGGCTGATACGGTTTTACTCCCGGGCCTCCCATTTTTGTGTTAAGCAATCCACTGATATGGAGTGCGCTATCGCGTATCATTTCTCCCTGCAATCGAAAACGCGAACCACGTGCCAGAAGTCTATTGGCAGGATCTCGTAAATAGTCAGCCCGCGTTACATCCGATGTCTGCCGGTAAGTAGACGACATCACCATTTGTTTGAGCATCCGTTTGACATCCCATCCTGATTCCCGGAAATCAACAGCCAGCCAGTCCAGTAATTGTGGATGACTTGGGAATGCTCCCTGCGAGCCGAAATCTTCTGGTGTTGTAATTAGCCCTGTACCAAATAACATTTGCCAATACCGGTTCACTGCGACGCGAGCAGCGAGAGGATGATTCTCGGCAAAAAGCCACTGTGCTAAACCGAGGCGGTTTTGGGGAGCGTCTTTTGGCATCGGAGGCAATACCGCTGGTGTCCCCGGTTCGACTTTTTGTTCGGTGGGAGCATCGTAGGCTCCGCGGGCGAGAATAAACGTATCGCGAGGCTTGGACATGTCTTCCATGATCATGACCGAAGTCAGTGGTTTGAGGAGTTCTTTCTCCTCTGCTTCTAATTCCTGCTTTATCTTGAGCAACGCAATGTATTCTTCGTCTTCCTGTTCCAGATAGTAATTCAGCAACTGCTGCTGTTGCTCTATCGTTCGCTCCTCTGGAGAAACAGCCAGGATGGTCGTAATTGGAAGTTGCTTTGTGAGTGCCTCTACTTCAGATTGATTGAGCACACGGTTGAAGACCGAGACTTCATCTATGGTTCCCTTTAAACGAGAACTTGGGTGACGACTGCCAATCAAAAACGTTTTCGGAGTACGAATGGATTCCGTTAGGCGATCCTGCTCAATCTTCCAGTCCCATAACTGACCGTCAACATATATTTTCACACCCTCTGCTTTGGAAGAACCATCGTAGGTTACAAACACATGGTGCCAGGCAGAAGGTTTGAGTTTTTTCTCCGTAGTTACCTTGATGGCATTCGTCGGCCACGTATTGATGATATGCACTGAGATTTTTTCACCAGAGATGAGAATATCGTACCCACGATAACTACTGGCATCATCCATTTTCGCTAAAAGCGCGCCGTTCCCTTTCGGATCGAGATTGACCCAGCCACCGTAGGAAAATGAATCTGTCCGTTCGAAATCACACACATCCCCCAGATCAATATAGGTTTGCCCATCAAAATGAATCCCCTGATCGTAAGGAGACTTTACCCAGTCAGCCTTACCATGAATGGTTCCCGTACGCTTTTGATCCACTTGATCAACAACCTGATTTCCTTTGCCTTCATCAAGCCTGAAATTGAGAATGAGCCCTTCTGGTTCGGATGACGTTGCAAGTTGCTCATTTTCTATTTTCTCCAACCAGTCTGTAAACTGAGGCTCAGCTGACTTTTGACGAGCGGCGATTTGCATCTGGTTTTCTTTGATGCGGGCACGTGCCTCGGGAAGTTTTTTTTGTTTTTCCGGATCAACCAGTTCTACAGTCGGTTTGGCATTCCCATTCCGTGTCTGACGACCGGCGTCAGCACTGATATTGAAAAATCCAAAGAAGCGGTAATAGTCTTCGTGCGAAATCGGATCATATTTATGATCATGGCATTGAGCACATTCCATGCTGAGTCCCAACCAGACCATGGAGGTCGTTTTCACTCTGTCGACGGCATACTCAACGCGGTACTCTTCCGGAATCAGGCCTCCTTCATCCGTTGTCCCATTATTCCGATTAAATCCTGAGGAGACTAATTGCAGAGGACTTGCATTCGGAAGCAAATCTCCCGCCAGCTGCTCCGTTGAAAACTGATCGAAAGGAATATTTTCGTTGTACATCTGCACGATGCGATCACGCCAGGCCCACATATCGCGTGGCCCATCAGCATGATACACACTCGTATCACCATAGCGGGCTGCGTCCAGCCACATCAAAGCCATTCTTTCGCCATACTTTTTTGAACTTAAAAGACGGTCAACCAGATTTTCATAGGCACTGGGAGATTCATCATTCAGGAATTGATTAATCTCGGAAATGGTGGGAGGCAGACCGGTCAAATCAAATGTAAGTCGGCGGATCAAGGTGCGACGGCTGGCTTCACTCGATGGCTGCAACTGTTCGGACTCCAGCTTTGCCAGAACAAACTGATCGATAGGATTACTTACCCACTGACTGTTTTTGACGGTTGGTAATTCTGATTTTTCTGGAGTAAGAAACGACCAGTGACTGGTCCATTCGGCTCCCTCATCAATCCAGCGTTTAAGCATTTTCTGCTGTTCGGGAGTTAACTCTTTGTTCGAATCAGCGGGAGGCATTTTCAGATCAGGATCAGTACTACTGATCCGTTTATAAAATTCACTTTGATCGGAATGCCCGGGAACAATCGAGTCCGCTTTCGCTGCTTCTGCCAGGTCGAGCCTAAGATCTGCTTCACGATGTTTCGTATCGGGACCATGACAATGAAAGCAGTTTTCAGAAAGAATCGGTCGTATATCTCGACTGAAATCGATTTTCGTAGTCGTAACCGAAATCTCTGTCTGTTCATTCTCAGCCTGACAGACATTGATGGTTAGAGCGAGAAAACCTGACCACAATAAGAGAACGGAGCGAGGCAGCGTACGCATACTCAATTATGTCCTTAAATCTGAACACAATTAACGATCCTGGTGCGTCTCAAGAAATTCCGAAACTGCGACATCGCAGAACGAGGAGAACAGGTGGGACCCAATTGAATGATCGTTGTTTCCATCGTAAGTCTGCCTGAAGACAATTGTCAAGGCTCTTCCGATGTAAGCGGGATGCCGTTAGCGTAATGATCACACGAAAAGAATTATTAATATGGATGCTGGTGACGTACAATAAACTCTTCGTAACGACTCGTATGCGGACTGATTCTGGAAGTCATGAAATAAGGGGATTTACAAAAGTTCGAGTACTCTACGGTAATTCGGAGAGGCATCGTTAATCCAATACGCAGAGGATCATAGAGCTGAGCACAATGCTGGATGAGTTGGTCGAAGAATTGCAAATTTTTGCCTGGCCTTGTGGAGACCTGACGAGCGAGCAGGACATCGCCCTGCTGGTCTCTCAGAGAGACTGTAAAATGTCGTGCATGTTGTTTAATACCGAGAAAGAGCATGGTGGTCCTCCTGTAAGAAAGAGTGAGTGTAATTCCTCAGCGATAGGAAAATCACATTGCCATTACAGACAACTCTTTCATCGATATCAAAGGCCCATTGAGAAAAGATCGGTTGGGACAAATCATTGCTCGTGACCACGGCTGGAAACGAACAGGATGCAAAATACATAGACGTGTTTCATTACATTTTCCACTGGACTCAAAAGCTGAAGAATCTTCGGGAATCTTTATCCGTCCATTCAGGGAAATTCCAAACCTGATTGAATATCAAAACTCGTTACCGTACCTTCAATCACGATCCCTTGTTAATATCCCGTTAATAGAAGTGTATTAATTCGATCCCATCAGGAATGTCTGGTTGGCGTTGATTCGGCAACTTCAATCGCTCTGAAAATTGGAGTTCATCGACTTACTGCAGGCTCATTCGAACGATTCGAAGAAGTCATCGATCAGTTCAATATGATGGAGGACTGACGTAGAATCATTTTTTATTTAAAACATTCTTTCTTGATAAAATTGAATTTGACGTTCAATGATTCTATTTTTTTAGCAAATATACAGGGTGAGCATGTCAAAAAAACTTCAGCTGATTTGCCTGCTGGGTTTGTCATTTCTGATTCCCCTACTAATTTGGCGTTTACTGCCGTTGGTACCAATGTCAGGAAGTCCCGCAGAACTATTTACTGGCGGCAAAAGTTATCAAACCACCCTGCTGCCATTTGATCGTCATGTTCTCGGAGAAAGTCCCGTCGGACTGCCGATCATTTCACATGTACAAGTGGTTGATTTTGACGGGGATGGCAAGAATGAAATTATCGCTTGCGATGTCTCGAAAAGTTGTGTGACGAAAATCAGTCAATCCAATTCCGGTGAGTTTATAGAACAGATTTTAATCGACAATATTTCAGCCCCCGCTCATGCAACAATTATCGATCTTAACCAAGACGGACGCAATGATGTGATCGTTTCTGTACTCGGTAATATTTTGCCAGATGACAATGTGATTGGCCGAGTCGAATATTATGAGCAAACGGACACAGGCTATAAAAAGAGAGTGCTGCTGGATGATGTGCGAAGGGTTGCAGACGTTCAAGCCGCCGATTTCGATTCCGATGGCGATTTGGATCTTGTAGTTGCCGTTTTTGGATATGCACGGGGGGAGATTTTGTGGTTGGAAAATATGGGCGATGAAGTTTTCCTCGATCATCAACTCCATAGTGCACCGGGCACGATCCATGTCCCAGTTGCCGATTACGATAACGATGGTGATCTCGACATTGCAGCTATTGTCTCTCAGGATGAGGAAGAATTATGGGCGTTTGAAAATACTGGTGATGGAAATTTTCGCTCTCACAGGATTTGGCGAACAGTGAATCTGGACCTGGGAAGTGCTGGGCTGGTTCAGTCAGACCTGGATAGTGACGGGGATATGGATTTAATTTTACCAGTCGGTGATAATCTGGAAGATACTGAAGCTTATCCACAGCCTTACCATGGCTGTCTATGGCTGGAAAATCAGGGAAACTGGAAATTTCAGATGCATCGGATCTCTGACCTGGGCGGAACATACGCTGCATCTGTGGCTGATCTGGATGATGATGGCGACAAAGACGTTGTACTCGTCAGTATGACCAACGACTGGTACGCAGCAAAACATGCCAGCCTGATCTGGTTGGAGAATGATGGTCTCCAGAATTTCACATCATGGCAGATAGATAGTGAGCCAATTCATCTGGTGACAGTGGCGACGGGTGATATAAATGGCGACGGAATTATAGATATCGTCACGGGGAGCCTGAATTTAAGGAAACCGTTTGAAAGAATTGGACGAATTACAGCCTGGACAGGAACAGGCAACCACTAAGTATCTTTTTGAACATGCACGAGAAGTATTTACACACCAATAAGTTTTATTGTTGAAATCTATTTGCATTAATAATGCAAAGTGATAATACTTAAAAATTCTGAAAATTCATTCATTCTGAATAATAATTCTTCAAATCAATTCGATCATTGAGGCTTACGTGAAATTGCTTTCCAAGTTGCTTCCCATTGTGTGTCTTCTCGTAATTGCAGGTTGTGGCGGAGGAGATGTAGAAACCATCGAAACTGCTGCATTTAAGGGCACTGTCACATTGGATGGATCGCCTCTGGAAAAAGGCATTATCCAATTTCGTCCTGGTAAAGATGCGAGCGGTCAACCTCTACGTGGACAGATGACAGAAGCGACGATCAATGCAGGTCAGTATGAATTGACTGCTGATAAAGGTGCAGTGGTTGGTGAAAACATTGTGCTGATTTCTGCTACAAAAGTTGTCGGCAAAGAGATGGCCGATGGAGAAGAAATCGAAAAAGTCGAACAATATCTTCCAGCGAAATACAATTCCGAAACCACATTATCGGTCAACGTTACGCCTGGAGATACAGAACACAATTTTGAGTTGAGCACAAAATAATCTATCTACTTCATTCTGAAGTAAACTCTTTTTCCGACGATCATTCTTTAGGAGCGACTTATGCAGAGCGAGCAAAAACAGAAAATACTGGGGTTCACATTGATTGAACTTCTGGTGGTTATCGCAATCATTGCCATTCTGGTGGCATTGCTGTTGCCAGCGGTTCAACAGGCTCGTGAGGCAGCCCGACGCAGTTCTTGCAAAAACAACATGAAACAGTTGGGGTTGGCACTACACAACTACCACGATACATACTCGACTTTTCCACCGGCCTCCGTTCGACAACCCACTGGCGGCGGTGTAAACGAGTGGGAAAGCAGCATGATTGGCTGGCAGGCTCGTATTCTGGGATTCATGGAACAGTCTGCTCTGTACGACTTGATCGATTGGGGGATTACACCAGGTAATAGTGGTACTAACAATACAACAGTTCGCGGAACCGAAGTTGCAGGTTATCGCTGCCCCAGTGATCCT
>DOCI01000170.1:7220-9133 GCA_003503535.1 Planctomycetaceae bacterium | reverse complement strand
GTCCCAATGCGTCCATCAGCCCAGGTTCCGACAACAACGTCGCAGCTCTCGGTGTGGACTCGGGTCACCGTTTCACAGTCTGGCCCCATCAAGGTGAAGAGCGGTTCAACGCCATGAATTCCGTACCAGAATAAATCGGGATGCGTTGGTTCAATTGGGCAAGGGCTGAAGGTGTCGCAGCCAAGAATATCGCCAATTGCTCCCGCTTTAATTTCCTGTGCTCCGGTCGTGAATCTCAATGAGGACGACGTAAAGAGTGGAACATCCAGGATTTTTGCAGCCTGATAAATTGCGATCGCATCGACCAGAGACGCCGCGACAGGTTTGTCGACAAAGACGGGCTTGCCCGCTTTGAGAACCGGAATCACCTGTTCAAGATGAGGACGGCCGTCGTTCGTTTCGAGTAAAACCGCATCGACTTTTTCGAGCAGTGCAGGGATCGAGTCGACAATCTCGACGCCGTATTTCTGAACTTCTTCTGTATAACCTGGTATCCGGCTCACGCTCGATTCAATATCCGCACTCCCCTGAGGATACGCGGCGACAATCCTGCATCCGGAAAATTCCGGCAAAGGTGTCTCGCTGTTAATCGTTTTTGTGAAATGAACCGCATGTGATGTATCCAGACCAATAATGCCGATACGTAGCACTGGCTTATCTCCCTTGCTCAAATCGTCTGCAGAAATTGCGGTTGAAATTAGAAATGCTACACAGCAAGACATTAGGAATGTTCTCATGGGACTCTCCAGAATTAAAATCGTAATCGAATTGGCGGGAAGATGATCACAAGCACGAATCATCTGGACGGAGGAAGGTATTGCTGAATCATACGTTGAGCGTGTTTCACTATCATATTACGTAATTCGAGCGGTTGCACAACATAAGCCTGATTTGCGTAGCCGAGAATCCACCAGCAAATCTCATTGAGTCCTTCGACTTCAACTCGAAAATCGATCGTGCCATCGGCATTTTTTTCAATCTGCTGGGTTTTATGCCAGTGGACTTCGGCCACATTCCCGGCCACTTTTCTTCCGAAGCGGACAATCACTTCATGCTTTTGAGAGGTCTCTCGGATCATCTGCCAGGCATTCCCAAAATAATTTTCCAGCGAAAATCGAGCCGGGATTTTATAGTTTTGCCTGATCAGAAGTTCGGCTTTTTGAAAGCGTTTCAGATGAAATGTGCGGACTTGCCGAAACAGGGAAGCGTGTCCAATCACGTACCAGCTGCGGTTTCCAAAATAGAGGGCATACGGATTGAGCCGGGTCCGAATCACATCCTGATCTGCAAAACTGTTGTATTCCACTTGCAGAGGATGCTGTGTTTTCAAGGCCGTTTGAATCTGATCGTAAATCTGATTTGTCTCGTCCGGTTTCGCCAGCGGAGGCAGTTGCAGATGATGCAGATCCAACAGTTCTCCAAACGACTGACGAACTTCACTCGGTAGTCGACTGGCGAGTTTGAAGGCCGCCATTCGAGCTGGGGCAAGATGAGGAATTCCAGTTTCGGAATCGGCATAATCCTGACAGAGCACCAGTAATGCCAGTATTTCTTCGGCCGTTAAATCGGTTGGAATCAGAAATTGACTACTCTCAAATTGATAGGTCTGCTTTTTTTCATCATACGAAATGAGGAGCCCGGAATCCCGCAGATTTTCGATATCGCGAAAAATTGTGCGACGGGAAACCTCACATTCCCGAGCCAGATCGGGAGCATTCACCAAACGTCCTGAATGGAGTATCGCCACAATTCGCAGCAGACGGCGAATGCGATTCGTTTGTGCCATTTCAGTTGATTCCGATTTTATCGAATGTTCTTTCGAGCCCGAGATGCAGATTTTGAATCATAAGAGGCATAATGGCGATCCGCAACAAACTCCACATAACTCAATACGAGATGTCTCAGACCATTTT
>DOCI01000170.1:6048-7101 GCA_003503535.1 Planctomycetaceae bacterium | reverse complement strand
ACGCTGCAGGTGATTTTTGAATACGCTCCAGAAGTAGGAAAAAGAGGGTCATACCATAAAAAACGCTCCGCAGTTTTGCGGAGCGTTTACGATTGACTGTAAATGGAATCAACTATGTCGCTGCAGGTGTTTCGGCAGAAACCTCTTCAACGGGAGTGACTGCTTCCTCAGATTCGATCACAGGAACCACTTCTTCAGTAGCAGGTTCTTCGATTTCAGTGGCTTCATCTGTCACAACCAACTCGGCTGCGATGGGAGCCGACTCAGAATTTTCGGAATTCAATCCTTCCTCTGTAACACCTTCCAGCAAAGCTGCGACCATCGCATTTTTCTGCATTTCTGTACAACACGAGGCATGTTCGGCGACTGTTGCTTCATGACAACACATTCCTGGTTCGCCATTTTCAGTCAGCTCAGTCGCATGACTGCAGCAGGAACCTCCAGCCGTACAACCTGGAAAGTTGTTTTCGACTTCCATGCCCAGAGCCGCTTTGAATTCATCCTGTTTGGCGTAACCCCAGCCACCAGCCACCAGGAGCAAGGCGATGGCAATCATCAATTTTCCAAACTGAGACTTAGAATTATTTTTTTCGGAAATCGATTCGCCGGAAACAATTTCACCTGGAACCATATTGGGAGAATCTTCAAAGCCAGTTTCCTGAGAATTCAAATCCTGATTATCCGACATCTTTAACCTCCAATAAGTGAGTACTCGACTTGCGTCGGCATTGATTGACTACTGGGTATTTTATCCCCGACTCTGATTATGTCACTGTGAAAATTAGCAGTTCGTGAAGTATTTCACAAAATGATGAAATATGATGAAATTTTGAAAACATAGTTCACTATTCATTTAACATCTGTAACGGCTTCCGGTTTCTATACCGCGTTCCAAATGAAAACCGGAGAAATTCAACAATTTGTTACAACACTGGTTCGTGCCAGAGAGATAACGGAAAACTATCAAACCCGGGGTGGCGGGGGCGTTCTCGAAGAGAAGCCCCCGAATGATTAAACGTCCGGGGGCTTCCGCTGAAGCGGAGCGCCCCCGCC
>DOCI01000170.1:659-5834 GCA_003503535.1 Planctomycetaceae bacterium | reverse complement strand
CCATTTGAAAATGGTCTAATTTCGACAATTAAATTGATCGATCTCCTATTCAGATGCAGGGAGATACAGGAACACCGACTTAGGCAAAGGAGTCAACAGAGGGGCTTTAATACCCGATTCCCGCATCACCCAGCCAACCCAGGAATTGCAGGTGTTCAGGCAATGATAATTGCCAAGTGCTTCGTAAAACGTATCGTATTTGCCATAACTTGAGTCAGAAATTGATGCAATATTCTCCTTCTGAAGGAGAAAACAGGCTTGAATGGTCTCGACCATTTTGCGGTATTGTGCCTCTGAAATCTTCACCGCCCGAACATTTTCTCCTGTCTTCGGTTGATTCTGCATCACCACGTGCAGGCAACAGGGTGAGGGAGTGAACAAGGCTCGAAACGCGGTTGAAACTTTCAAGTCCGCCCAGGTGGGAGTCTCCACATAAAACCCTTTATCTCCCCAACCAACCGCGACATGAGTTGCCCAATCCGTATTTTGAGGAAACGAGGCTCCCACAAATGACTCGCGCCAATTGATGATCTCCGTCTCAATCGGCATCACGACATCCGCATGAACTCCATTTGAAGTAATGAAAATTTCGATCCCGTCGGGCGACTCTTCAAAGTCGGAATTTGCAGGCAGCAGGCCGATTAGAATGGTCAGAAAATAACTCCCGATCAAAGCCAGAAAAACCATTAGACTCCGCTTCAGCCAACGAAAAAACCACCGACTTTTTTTCGGAGGCAGCTTTTCCGGGATGGGTGGAGATTCAGGCGTTTTCATTAATGATTCATTTCATTCTATCAGGAAGTGATCATTCCTTATCGTTATTCACAACCTTCAGCATACGGTCTGCTGACTCTCTGGCAAATCGTTTTTGATTTCTCCGAGCAAACGGATAACCCAACCGTGTCAGCAGGTGCCCCGGTTTCGAGAAGGCGAGAATATCATAGGTTACAATATCCGTTTGCCGATTCCATTCAATCAGGAATCGTTCTTCCCCGCATTCGAGATGTCCCGGCAAGGTGCCATAGGCGAATCCGAATCTTGTGACGGTTTCCCGCTGATCGGTATTCTGCTCATCGGTATTCTGCTTATCAAGGCAATAAACAATCCGGCACGAATTCAACCACCAGCATCCAAATGACTTCGCAATGATCGCCACGATACCTCCCGCTTGAATCGGAACATCTCGTGGCCACGTTTCCACCCAACCGAGTTGAAACTGCTCCCATTGTTCCAATGCCTGCTTTGCTTTCTCGAAAACTCTTGAGCCCGTGCCTAACTCAATCCGCTTCTGATCGATAACATACCCCTGCGGCAACTCAAGCCCAGTCGCACCAACTTCCGGGTAGGTGAATTCCAACTCTTTCTGCCCATTCAGAAAACCGGAAAGAGAATCTGCAGCAGGTTTCTGGAACGACATGATCGCCATAAGAACTCCTGAATGCCTACAACATTGCGACAACAGATAAGCCAAGTTACATTGATGATCGCTGATGACACAATGTCGATCATCTGAATTCAATCGACCGGATGAAACTCCCACTGTAAGGATCTGCTATGAAAAGTTGGCTTTCTTTGACCCTGCTCGGCTTTTTTGCCCTTTGCAGTTCCGCAATTCTCTCTGCCGCAGAACCGGTGGTCGATCATTCTTCCGAACTGGAACTCATTCGAGACGACTTCGGACTTGCCGATGGTCCCTCCTGGAACGATCAGGGGGGACTTTACGTTCCCGACGTCAAGGGGAGCCAACTCAACCTGTTGTCGACAAAAGCCAATCGCTGGTCCAAACCGATTCTGACCGATGTCCGCATCAGCGCAACGTTTTATAATCATGGCAGGTTGTACGTTTCGGATAACGGCAACAGTCGCATTGCAGTGTTAGAGGATAACAAACTCAAAACAATCTATCAGCACGACAAAGAAGCCAGGCCAGCTCAAAAACCGAACGACCTTGTCGTCGACATGCAGGGAGGCATCTATTACACACTAACCGGCCCCGGCGAAGTCCGCTATATCGATCCTGAAACCCAGGATTCCAAAGTGGTCGCAAATTTATCTGCTCCGAACGGCATCATCCTTTCTCCCGATGAAGCAACGCTGTATGTCTCGGCTTATGCAGACAAGCAGGTCTGGTCGTATCCCGTCAAACAGCCAGGTCAGGTCGGAGAAGGGAAATTGTTTGCCACGATGGATGATGGCCCCGAAAAAGGAGCCGATGGCATGTGTACCGATCGAGCGGGTAATGTCTACTGCTGTGGAGCAAGCGATGTCTGTATCTGGAATCCTGCTGGCGAACTGATCGAAAAGTTTCCTACACCGACGCGCCCCATTAACTGCACATTCGGTGATAACGAAATGCAGTCGCTGTATATCACAGGCTTTGGAGGTTTGTATCGACAAAAGATGAATGTCTCCGGCCGCTCGCTCGAACCGACTCAAAAACAAACTTCGAATCAGAATCGCCCGAGCACTGAAATCCCCGCAGACATTGAAGCTCATCGCAATGTTGTTTATGCCGAATACGGCTCGCGAAAACTGCTGGCCGATCTGTTTGTCCCTACAACCACAAAGCGGGATCAAAATCCAGCCATTGTTGTGGTTCATGGCGGTGGCTGGGTCAAAGGCGATAAGACCAAATTCCGCGCTCTGGCAATTGCCCTGGCGAAACGAGGTTATACCACCATGGCGATTGAATATCGTCTCGCGGGAGAAGCGAAATTCCCGGCTGGAATTCATGATTGCAATGCTGCCGTCCGCTACTTGCGAGCACACGCCAAAGAGTATCATGCCAATCCCCAGCAGATCACTGCCGTCGGCGGTTCAGCTGGCGGACATCTGGTCGGCTTGATGGCAACCGGTTCCGACAACCCGGAACTTCAGGGCACAGGGGGCTGGCAGGATCAATCCTCGAAACTGCAGGCGGCTGTCGTGATGGCTGGTCCACTCCAGATACTGACAGGCTCTGTCGCAGAGACTTCTCGCAAAAATCCAGATTTCTATTCGAATCAGTGGATCGGAAAAAGTGTTGATGAAGGAATGGATCTGTATCGTCTGGCCGATGCCTACGAGCAAATCTCTGCAGGAGATTCTCCCATCCTCTTCATTACGGGCGAACTCGATAATCCTCCACGAAATCAACCCGCTCGTGAAAAACTGAAAGACGTCGGCGTGACAACCGACCTGATTATTTACCCCAACGCCAAACATGGCTGCTGGAACCAACTCCCCTGGTTCGATCAAGTTGTTGAAGACGTCGACAAATTTCTCAAAGCTCAATTAAATTGAGTCCAGATGATATAAGCACGAAACGCAAGCGAATGTGTTCATCGACGATGGTTAGCTGGGAGCGCAGCAAAGCCAGGATCTCTGCTATCCACTTATTCCGGGTTACTCGTTCTCAAGGTCCTCCTTGGGGACGATTTGTATTTATCTTCGCGACAACGAAACCCAGGAATTCTGTTCCGCACTGGCGAAGATCGCTTCAATCGTTTTCATGTTGGCGATCGCATCGCTGAGTGGCGTCGGCACTGGTCCGTTATTCAAAATCGCATTGGCAAACAGTTCCCCCTGAATTGTGTACTGACTGCACACAGGGAATTCGAGTGTTTCAATTCCAGAAGCTGTTTGCAGCCAGGCTTTGCAGGGGCGATCGATTGGAGCATTGAACGGGATTTCAATTTCGAATCGCCCTTCTGTTCCGAAAATGTTGACTCGCTGATAGGGGACCATTTGTGTTGAGCAGGTGAATGTCGAAGTACCAGCCGGGAATTCCATGACAACGGAAGCGAGGCGATCAATCTGGAAATCGGGATCAATGTCGATACTCCCCAGAACTCGATTCGGCTCTGATCCAAAAATAAATCGGGAGAGAGAAATCGGATAGCAGCCGATGTCCATTAGAGAGCCACCGCCGAGATCTTTCTGATTGCGAATATTGCCGCCATCACGATTGAAGTACGAAAATGTGCAATCAATCGTACAGAGCTGACCGAGTGTTCCTGAATCGACAATCTCTTTCGCTTTCTGCCATTGCGGATGATGGCGATACATGAACGCTTCCATCACCTTCAGCTCGGGATGTTGAGCGGCTTCATCGACGAGCCGTTGTGCGTCGGCTGCAGTCAACCCGAGTGGTTTCTCACACAGCACATGCTTACCGGCTTTCAGAGCAGCGATCGACCAGTCGACATGCATGTGGTTCGGCAGCGGATTATAAATCGCGTCAATCTCAGAATCTGCTAACAACTCATCGTAGGAATCATACGCTTTGTCGATGCCCAACTCATCTGCAGTTGACTGAGCATTTTCCAAACTCCGGGAACAGATCGCCGCAATCTCACAATTCACGGCTTTCTGCATCGCCGGAATGACTTGTTTGGTTCCAATTATAGCAGTGCTGAGAATTCCCCAGCGAACTTTGTCTGACATGATGTTGGCTCTAAATTAATTTGGCAAGATTTGCCTGAATGGTTATTTATATTCCTGCTGATAGATCGCACTGAGGACATCTTCAACAGATTTGTACTTCTTCCCGGAGGATTCCACGCTGTCGATTTTGTTGCGTGCGTCATCATGAGTATGACCTAATGCGATCAAGGCTTCAAAGGTTTCGGACATCATATCGCGATAAGGAGCATCGGCTGCGTCGGAAGTTCGATCGACCATCAAGGCGAAGCGGGTCATCTTCCGTCGCAATTTAGCAACGATTCGCTCGGCGACTGCCGGTCCGATGCCCGGTAATGTGCTGAGTGTTTTTGTGTCCTGCTGTTCAATTGCGTAAGCGACTTCGCGGACAGGCCGAACAATTGCGGCCAGTGCTTTTTTGATGCCCAGTCCATCGACGGAACAGATCAGTTCAAAAAAAGTCCGCTCGGCTTCGGTCATAAAGCCGATGACACGCGGCGTCATCCGGCCTCCCTTTTGGGGATTGCCATCCAGATAGGCCATCGTGAGCAGTTCGACTTCCTGACCGATTTTTCCCTGCAATTGCCGCCGGACAAAATCGGGGATGTAAACTTCCAGCAAAAACGGCCCGGCCTGAATATAAGCTGATGTTCCTTCGAGTGACTTGAGTGGGCCTCGTATCGATGCGATCAAAAATAAACTCCTGAGTACTCTATAAATATTATGGAACAGGATTGGGTGGCACGTCCCGGAACGAAGTGATGGGCGTGGTGA
>DOCI01000170.1:0-550 GCA_003503535.1 Planctomycetaceae bacterium | reverse complement strand
CTCGCTGACGCTTCGGGTTATGAAATCTCATCCTTAAATACGGAAATCCGTGTACTTCCGTGGTAAAAAAATCACGCGGCATGCTGGTCGATAAACGAAGTATGCAGATGACACAACGCAATCGCAAGGGCATCCGCGACGTCGTGAGGACGCGGGACTTCGGACAGTCCGAGTTCGGTTTTTACGACGTGCTGCATCTGTTCTTTGGATGCCCGGCCATGTCCCGTCAGCAATTTTTTGATTTGTGTGGGTTTGTAATGATAGATTTTCAAGCCGGACTCAAACGCATTGGCGAGCACGGCTCCGCGAACGTGAGCCAGCAGGATGGCGCTCTTGGGGTTCTTGCCGAGGGAAAACACCTGCTCAATTGCCAGAGCGGTCGGCTTCCATTGGTCGATCACTTCCCGGATTTCGCAGGCAATTTCACAGATTCGTTCTGCCAGAGGTTGAGACGTATTTGTGGCGACGACGCCCCCTTCATCCAGAATGACGCGGTTCTGCTCCCGATGAATCACCCCATACCCGGTGCGATTTAAGCCGGGATCAATCC
>DOCI01000169.1:9201-11496 GCA_003503535.1 Planctomycetaceae bacterium | reverse complement strand
TCTTCTCATAGTTTCACCCTACTGTTTGAATTACCCATCAATTTCTGAAATTCGCATCAGTAGTTTCAGAAAAGCCATGCAGGACTCCACGCTGGCTGATTCCTGCATGGTGTGATAGCCAATCGTTGGAATTTGCAAAGTCGTACCCCGTACCAATCCATTGGACGCGGCAATTATCCGGCCCATTTCCGTACTTCCGAGCGAAGCGGGTTGACGTCCTTCTGCTAAAGCAATTGCGTTCGTCTCATCGATGTAGCGATCTTTGTAGGAGTACTTCACATACAATTCTTCACAACTCGTGCGGAGACGTTCGGTAATTTCGTGATCGAATGGAGCGTTGGCATCTTTCCCACGAAGAACCACGTGCTGTAAATCGGAAGCGGCCCGATCTGGGTACGGACTCGTATCGACCACGATCAGTTCATTACTGCTCGATCCAAACCGACGAAACCACTCCAGTAAATACCGCCAGCTTTTGCCTGATTCTTCCTGAGCAGTGAAGAAGGCGGTTCCCTCAAAATCGAGTGCGAACAGATGCACGAGCACGGCTGCTGTCAGGACGTTATCGAGTTGTCCGATGAGCCGATTGTCTTCAATTGTTAAACGATCGGTAAAGGCGACGGGCGTTCCAGCGATCAGATGATCAAGTCCCTTCAATTGAAAAATCAAGTTGTTTCGAAACTCACAGATGTAAGCTTTATCAACTACTCCACTGCCGCGATATGCTCCCGACCAGGGCTCATAAGCCATGACAGCCTGAGTTTCAAAACGATCAACGATTTTGTTCATCAATTGTTCCGAAACCGAATTCCCCAGCAGGTCGGAACGTTGCCCCGCCACGAATGCGGCGTATTGAAATTCATTGGGACCGGTACAAATCAATCCGTGACGGTCGATGTGAGCCGAGAACATGGTTTGAAACGGATTGTTTCCTCGAGCTACGAGAAGACCATCGTACCAGTCCACCTGAGCGCCCCGTTCTTCGAGCAGTCGTTGCAGGACTCGAAAGAAGGCATGTTCTGCACCCACGACACTGGGCTGACGAATCAATTCTTTCAGCACGTCGATCAGATCATCAAATTTCATCAGAAGTAACCATCATTCATTTTTCGCCCGTCGAATGAGCAATCGACCGTTCGCAGGAGTCAGTATCAAGTTTTGCGGAGTCAGTATTTGATCGAGCATTTCAGAAATTGACAATCCTTTTCCACTTAATGTTACTAAATGAGTACGCACGGGATCCGATTGAGCAATTTGTTGCTCATCAAAATCGATGGTCACACCTGCCAGCGCTTCCAGTTCCACAAGCACCTCATTCAAAGCTGTCGGCTCATTGAGTTCGAATGAAATCACCTTCTGATTCAATTTCTCCTGCATTGCCTGCTGAACTTCTGGCGAAACGGTCTCTGGAGGAATCGGTGGAGAAGAGGTTGACTGTTCTGAAGGAACGACTTCCGGCATGATTGGTTTATTGGTCAGAGAATCTGATGGAGTCGATACCGACTGACCAGGTTCCCCGGCAATTTTGGAATCGAGCGGCAGTCCATCAGCCATTGTTGCCAGGCGTCGAAAAATTGTGGGAGCTGTTTTGACACTCATTTCCCGAACGGATCCATCAGCCATCAGGATCGGCATGCTTTCAGGAGACCCCGTTCCAAATCCATCCGGTCCATTAATGTAAGGTTCTGCGGTGACTGCTCGAATCGATTGAGAGGCGTTTGCCCAGGAAGAGAATCGCTCGATAATCCCACTGGCGAGCCAGGTATTGGAGAGACCATCTTTAACATCTTCTATGCGGGTAACACGGCTCCAACCGAAGATACCTGCCCGCGGATGATCCTTCGGTAACTCAGCTGCATCATCTCCTACCCCCGAGATACCGACGATATGCGTTGCAGGATAGCGATCCGAACCAGCAACCGTTTTCAGTTTGGGATTCAGTAATTCGTTGCGAGAGCGTCTGACAAAACGATCGTTCACTCGACTGTTCCAAGCTTCATTCCAGTTTGGCGAATACTTACTGCCAGCTTCCAGTTCGGCATCCAATCCTGCTAACCAGCTTAAGCCCGTCGATACTCCCGGCTCATGATTCGGATTCCAGGCAGCCGCGGGAAATTGGCCGGTATTGAGACGATAATCGTTGATACGAATGCCAAGTTTTTGTAGTCGATCCTCAAACGAGATTATTTCCGGGGCAGCGGGTGCGACCGGACCCACAGCATTCGATGTCAAATCCGGGTCGGCAACAGAAGGATTCTGATTGACAATTTCAGGATTTTCGTCAGAGGACTTCTC
>DOCI01000169.1:2802-9141 GCA_003503535.1 Planctomycetaceae bacterium | reverse complement strand
ATTTTCGTCAGAGGACTTCTGTTCGTTCGAATCGAAATCAACAAGGAAAAAGAGAACCGTGCAAGTGATGAGCATCAAGACAATGGCAACACTGATTGGAAATTGATGGAGCGAAGCGACCGGAACAGTGCCATCAAATTCTGGGCGGGTAATGACGGAGATTTGATTGTCGGCTGTCATTTCAACGAGCAGATGAGCTGAACACTCGGGGCAATCAATATCCGTTTGCTTCTGTCCGGACTGATGAATCCTCAATCGAGCCGCACAGTTCGGGCAGAGAAATTCACCGGCTACGATGGCCATCGTTCATCCTTGTCGGTCAAGTTACAAATCACAAATGTGTAGGACAGGCATCCTGCCTGTCTATAATGCGGGTTCATTGACTCAATTCTTTACATCTATTATCGATTCTGCCAGTACTCATCTGTCTCCCAGACAGGGCATTCCGATTGCACCTGCTGATATTTTTTCACCACCTGATCCTGCAGGCGTTTTAAGATCTTCGGCTCCTGCTCAGCAAGGTCTTTGGTTTCGCTGGGATCCTTTGCCAGATTGTACAATTCATATTTAACGAGTTGAGCCGTCTTGATCACTTTTTGGGATTCCGTATTCACACCTCGACCCAGCGAATTGCCGGCCTCTATTAAATGTGGACCATCCCAATGTGCCACGATTTTCCAGTCACCATCTCGCATGGCCACTTTGGGAACACTGTACGCTCGATAGTAATGCCAAAACAAAGGTTGCTCGCGAGTCAGTTTTTCACCCTGCAGCAAGCCGGAAATATCGGATCCATCGAGAACCAGATCCTCTGAAACTTCGACATCAGCCAGACTACAAAACGTCGGCAGGAAATCGAGACTACAAGCCGGGACACTGGAAGTCTGATTTTCAGCAATAGTTCCAGTCCAGCGGGCAATCCCTGCGACACGGATACCTCCATCATAAATGTGCAGCTTCATGCCTCGCAGGTCGCCAGGCGAACCATAGGATCGATTGGCACTGCGATAACGGTTGAGTGTTTCAGGACCATTATCGGAAGTGAAAATGACGAGCGTGTCTTCATTCAACCCGAGTTGATCGAGTTGATTCATCAGGCGTCCCACCGCTTTATCGACGTTGGCGACATTCGCAAAGTATTCAGCTTGATCCCGATTCTCAGCGACATCCAGATATTGTTCCACCAGTTCATCAGGACTTTCGACTGGTTCATGCGGTTCATGAAAACAGACATGCAAAAAGAAAGGCTTCTCGGAATCCTTGCGAGCATTCAACCAGCGGATCGCTTCATCAGTGACCAGTTGGCAGGAAAACCCTTCAAGAGGACCGACTGCTGTTCCATTCTTGACAAAGTTGACAGGATTCTGATGCCGGGGAGCGGCATTGTTTTGTGTGGCAAACCAGTGCTGGAATCCATTGTCATCAGGCTGATCCTGATTGGGGGAATTGAATTCCCCATTGCAATGCCATTTGCCGACGACCGCAGTTTCATAACCGGCTTTACCAAGTAGGGAGGCGATTGTTGGCGTTTCCGATTTGAGATACATCGGATGCCCCTCGGGAATCCAATCATAAATACCAATGCGGTTTGGAGTTTTGCCCGACAACAATCCCGCACGTGAGGGAGAACAGACGGGAGCAGCACTGTAGAAATCGGTAAAGCGAATTCCTTCATTGGCCAACTGATTCAAATTCGGCGTCTTAATGTGCGGATGCCCATAACATTCGAGATCCCCATAGCCGAGGTCGTCACAGAGAATGACGAGAAAGTTTGGAGGAGATGCCTCAATTGATGAACTGGAAATCGCGAATGTCAAAATCAGGAGTAGCAACAACAGGTTTCGCATTTCAAAGTCCTCGATAAGTTTTCAAGGCGAGCCGAGTCAGTTATGACTCGGGTATTCTCATGATTATTGTGTGTTCAATGAATTTTAACATCTTCCTGAATGACTCGAACCCACCCGTCGCATAACTGCGACGGCTCACCATTTCTTAAACATCCAACTCTTTCACATCGAGAGCGTGTTTCTCGATGAACTCACGACGCGGTTCCACATGATCCCCCATCAGCACGCGGAAAATTTCATCCGCTGCGGCAGCATCTTCCATCGTCACCTGCAACAGATTTCGCGTTTCCGGATCCATGGTCGTCATCCACAGTTCTTCCGCATCCATCTCACCCAGTCCTTTAAAGCGGGTGATGCGGCCCTGGATCAAATCTTCGCCCAACTTTCGCATGTCCATCAGCAAGTCGCGAAGAGATGTCAGTTGAATTTCTTTCTTCTCGGTTTCGAGATAGTACGGATAGACAACCTCGCCATCTTTTAATCCAGCAGGAATCAAATCGTTAAGTTGAATGCCGTAGTCTTTGAGCTGTTGCAGCAAGGAATTGATCTTGCGGATTTCGTGCATGTCAATCATGTAAAGCTGACTTGCCGCTGCTGCTTTCTCGTCCAACTCCAGTTCCTGATCGGTTTTCTTCTGTTGATCATCGGCGACTTCAAACTCGGTGCCGCGGCGTGTTTTTTCTTCTTCGAGGAACTGTTCCATTCCGGCTTTGTCATAGAACCAGTGAGGATCTTTGCCAATGAGCACCTGATAACGCGGCAGTTTTCCATCCTGATACAAATCGTTTTGTTGCAGGAATCGGAGAGTCACGCCGCGACGTTCCAGAGTTTCGAGCGGCTCATTCAATTCCCGCATGATGCCAATCAGTTTGGCGAAGTTTTCCCCCTCAAAAATTGCTCCGTCGGATCGGAAAACCAGCTTGGAATTTGTCTGAGCAACTTCGATCAATTCCCGCATCATCGTTTCATGAGTCTGCACATAGCGGACCTGCTTGTTCTTTTGCGTCACTTTGTAAAGCGGCGGCTGAGCAATATAGATACAGCGTTCCTGAACGAGCAGTCGCATGTGACGGAACAGGAAGGTCAACAGGAGTGTGCGAATGTGGCTACCGTCGACATCGGCATCGGTCATCAGAATGATTTTGCCGTAACGTCGTTTTGTGATGTCCTCAAGCTCTGCTCCCGGGGGAATTCCAATCGCTTTGAAGATGTTCGAGATTTCCGCATTGTCGAGCACTTTGACGAGTTGAGCTTTCTCGACATTCAAAATTTTACCACGCAAAGGCATAATCGCCTGGGTATTGGAATCGCGACCGGTATCGGCGGATCCACCAGCCGAGTCCCCTTCGACGAGATAAACTTCGGTGATATCGAGTTCCCGACTACGACAATCCCGCAACTTTTCCGGAAGTCCACCAGTCGTGAGAGCCCCTTTACGATCCGCCATTTCCCGCTGTTTTTTAGCCGCTTCCCGAGCTTCTGCAGCCAGGATGCCCTTCTGCAGAATCTTCTTGGCCAGTTGCGGATTCTCTTCCATGAACTTGTTGAGCTGCTCTTGGACAATTGTCGCGACTGCTCCATCGACTTCGGAATTCGTCAGCTTAATTTTCGTCTGCGATTCAAACTGAGGATTCGGAATTCGCACAGTGATGACGGCCGCCAGACCTTCGCGAAAATCTTCGCCGGTCAGCGTTGCATCTTTGAAAATGTTCTCTTTCTTGCCGTAGGAATTGAGGGTTCGAGTGAGCGCGGAACGGAAACCGCTCAAATGCGTTCCCCCTTCCGGGTTATAAATTCCGTTGGCATAGCAGCGAATATTTTCGGAGTAACCATCGTTGTACTGCATCGCCATATCAACAACAGTCACACCATCCTTGCCTTCAATTTTGATGACATCGGGATGCAGCGGATTGTCTGCTCGATTGAGATGCTTGACGAACTCAACAAGTCCATCTTCGTAATGAAACTCATCGGATTGGCCAGACCGCTCATCCACCAGGCGAATTTTCACACCCGCATTCAGGAAAGCCGCATCCTGGAGTCGTTTGCGGAGCGTTTCATAAACGAAGGTTGTATCCGGGAAGATCGTCGGATCGGGCATGAAGGTGACTTTGGTTCCCGTCTGATCGGTCGTACCCAGTTTCGTCAGGCCACTCGTCATTTCCCCCTTGGCGAATTCCATCGTCCAGACATGACCTTCGCGACGGACTTCCACTTCGAGCCACTCGCTACAGGCATTGACGGCTGTAATCCCCACGCCGTGTAAACCACCGGTTCCGGTCGCGTAACCACTTTCACGGTCGAACTTTCCCCCGGCATGAATTTTCGTGAACACGATTTCCAGAGCCGACTTGTTCCCCTGTTTCTCCATCGTGCCGACAGGAATCCCGCGACCATCATCGGAAACGGTCACCGAATTATCGGAATTGATTTTGACGGTCATCATCGAGGCATGATTGTTGACGTACTCATCGAGAACATTGTCCGTCAATTCAAAGACCAGATGATGCAGCCCGACCAGATCGGTCCCACCAATGTACATGGCCGGCCGCAATCGAATCCCTTCGATTCCCTCCAAAGCACGAATATTGGAGGCCCCGTAATCCTGGGTTTTCTTCGTTTCGTCCATTACGCTCGATCTTCAAAAACTAAATTTGTGTCTACAAAATCACGTTTCCTCAGGAACAACCTGAAGAAACTTCATGTTATCACTATGAGTTCAACATTCGCCTTTGCGATTGATGAAATACCGCTCGGGAGACGATCTGTTCTGCAATCTCTGGATGTTCTGAAAAGTAATGTGAGAGATGTTTTTCAGTGATTCCACAGACTAAATCAATCACTTTCTGATTTCCTAAATAGGATTTAGAAGGAGACTCGTACATTGGATTCGTAACGTTGTAGCAGACGACTGCTGATACTCCAAAAACACAATCATCAAACGACGGAGGTTCTCCACTGATCAATCCATGACGCTGACCATATTCGCTGATAGTCTGACTGAGACCTTTAAAGAATCCCAAAATATGTGTTCCGCCTTCCTTGTTGTGATGATCACAAACGAACCCTGCAACACTTCCCTCGTTAGCAATAATGTTCTGAAAAGCGATATGGATTTCCGTTTCCAACCCCCTCAGATTTTCATAGATTTCAAAAGGTTCGTCATACAGGACTTGTTCGTCTTTATTGAGAAACTTTACGAAATCGGTCAAACCATTTTTTGAATGAAAATTCTTACTGAAGTTCTTTCTCTGGTCTTCAAATTCAATTTCCAGACCAGCTTTCAGGAAGGCAAGTTCACGCAATCGATTAACTATTAATTCACTATCAAATTTGCAGTCCAGAAAGATTTCTCGATCTGGTTTGAATGTGATTTCCGTTCCTGTTTGTTGTGTCTTCTCATGCCTTTTCAAGGGCTGAATAATATTGCCCTGCTGGCAAACAACACTCCAACGGTATCCATCCTGATAGACATTGACTACGAGATTCTCACTGAGTGCATTGACTACTACTAAACCTAAGCCCTGGTGAGGAAAAGATCGTTTCTTATTGATTTCTGGAATGTTGAAATCAATTTGAGTCAGATCAATTTCCAATACAGAACGTTGTTTTTGACTAGCAAATTTTTTGAGCGAAATTCCACTTCCGTTATCGGCTATTTTAATCGAATTGTCAGTATTGATTGTGACTTTCAATTTTGAGGCTGAATTGTATTGAAACTCTCTGATAACATTTTCGACTAATTCGAATAGAAGATAATGAAATCCGACAGAATCAACTCCTCCTATCCACATAGCGGGACGATTTCGAATTACTTCAACAAATTCAATGACTCGGATATTTTCAGTTGTATATATCATGGGTGTCTTCATTTCGATTGAAATTAAAACTCTGATTTCATAACCCTAAGTGTAAAAGTTTTTGGCTTGCGTGCCCCTCGCTGACGCTTCGGGTTATGATTGTTGCAACTCTATTTCATCCAAGCTTGCTTCCCAATCGGGCATTCAAACGGAACTTGACGTTTTTGACATCCATATCCGGTCGTTGTTTTTTGATCGTGTTCAGAATGTTTCGACTGTGAAAGTTGGCCAGTTCGCTCCTCAAGACCGAGTCGGCAACTTCAACCAGCAGGATTCGATTTCTCAGAGAGATGACTTTTGTTCGCTGGGCGATCTCTTCATCCACACAACTGCACCAGAGTTGAGTCAAATCGCGTGATTCAAGAACTCGTCCGATTTTGCGGCTGGCGATCACTTCCTGAAGCGAACCTGCCAAGGCTCGCGGGCCTCCGCCCCGAACCTGCAGTTCCTGCCGACGTCGCAGCATCACTTCTTTGATCTGCTCGGCTGCTTCAGGATCAAGTTTTCGAGAGCGTTCCTTCACTAACTCGTCCAATATTCTAGTTTTTGACTGGGTGGCACGTCCCTGAGCAACGCGAAGGGCGTGGAATTCAAGAACGACCACGCTCATCACTTCGTTCTGGGTCGTGCCA
>DOCI01000169.1:0-2639 GCA_003503535.1 Planctomycetaceae bacterium | reverse complement strand
GTCGTGCCACCCGGTTTGTATTAATCATTACGCGTCTCTTGCCAGAGGCATGATGACGTATTTGTATTCTTCGCCGCAGCGGAAGACGGCTGGGTCTTCGCCGCCAATCAAGCCGAGGTTGACGGTGGTTTCCGGTTCCAGAACCCGCAAAAACTCGGCGACAAATCGGGGATCGAACATGATCGCCAGTTCTTCGCCGTCGTAATCGATTGGTAACTCGACTTTGGATTGTCCGATATCGGCTGCCTGGGATTTCAAGGTGACCAGTCCCGAAGAGAAAACGAAATCGACACCGCGGCTCTCGTCGCTAGTCACAATTTGTGATTGACGAACCAGGTTATGAAACGGGCCGCCTACAAGATCGATATTCACAGGCGTTTCACTCGGCAGCACATCGCGGAAATTCGGGAAGCGGCCTTCGACGAGACGGGTGTAAATCATGCAGCCACCGCTGCGAATGACGACATCGTTATCGCCAGGTGCGATCAGGATTTCGGAGTCATCCCCTTCAATGCTGCGTTCGAGCAGGGTCATTGCTTTGCGGGGCAGCACGACCGATTTGGTTTCCGAGACATCGCCCTGAACTCCGCTCATCGAATGCATCACAGCCAGACGACGGCTATCGGTCGCTGCCAGGACGATTTGAGACGGCGACAGCTCCATGAAAATTCCGCCGAGGGCGTAGCGTGTGCTTTCGTCGTCAGCTGCGAAGGCGACGCGTTTGATCGCCTGTCTCAAGGCCTGACCGGAAATTACATAGCAGTTTTCAGCATTGAACGGGGCGACATCCGGAAATTCGCGAGGATCTTCGACGGGAAGTCGGAATTCACTCTGTCCGGCATGAATTTCGAGCATCTCTTCAGAGACATCCAAAATTACTTCGTCGGACATCACTTCCCGCAGTATTTGCGTGAGGCGAGCGGTTGGCAGCAGGACTTCTCCAGTCGATTCGGTTTCGACCTCGTGAATCTGGTATCGCATCCCGATTTCGGTATCGGTTCCCATCAACACCGCTGAACAGGTTTCCACCACAAGTTTGGTATTTTTGAGGATATCTTTCGGCGTTCGAGACGGGACAACTCCCGCAACCGTTTGCAAAGCTGAAGCCAGCACATCCCGTTTGAATTTCAGTTGCATCGTGTGGTGTTTTCTTAGCTAAAAATCAAGCGTTTAATGAATCCAATTTGATGATTTATTGTACTCAATTTCCAGCGAAAACGGAACCATCAGAGCCTTCTCAGACAGGTTCTAACGAACAATCTTCCGAGGTTCTCTCAAAGAACATAATGAGTGTTGAGAGATTCCAAGTTTCCCACATTTTCCATGGAGGTCATTCCTCTTCTCTTTAAAGAAATTAAAATTTCAGTAACAGTATTAAAAGAGAGGGTAAAAAATGTGGATAAGCAGAATCAGTAAAGTTGTAAGTTAAATATATAAAAAGACTTAAGTGAATAAAAGGGCGTAAAATCCTTGTAGAAAACCTGTGATTTTAATGTGGAGAGAGTCAGCGGAAACGTGGAGTAATCGGGTAGTTATCCACAGAGGGAATTTCGCAAAGATCCAGGAGTCGAGTTAAGCTCATTTGAATAACGATAGGATCACAAGTTTTCGACATTGAATTTCCGATACGAATCAACTCTCGGAGCCAAACCAGTCTCCGGAGGAGAGGGGTCTTCCTCGCAAAAATTCTTCAGAAGACATCATTTTTTTTCCGGCTGGCTGCAAGGTTTTGACTTCAACGACACCATCTCCGGTCGAAACAAGCAGACGATTGTCAGAATTGATGATGATCTTTCCCGGAGAAGTTGCTTTGAGGGAAGGATCAGACATAACCTCATTGATGACAACACGTTCCGGTGAATTATTTTCCCTGTGAAGGAACGTATAAGGATTAGGCCAGGGTTGCATGGCGCGAATGTGACAATCGATTTCCCGGCTGGTTTTTGACCAGTCGATTTCGCCTTCCGCTTTGCTGATTTTTGGGGATTTTGTGGCCAGAGAATCATCCTGAACGAGCGGCTGAGCCGTCGCAGATTCCAGCAATTTAAGTGTTTCCAGGAAGGCATCGGCTCCAACAATAGCGAGCCGATCATGAAGTTCTCTTGAGGTTTCCCGGGGCCCGATGGAGGATTCAATTTTCACTATCATCGGACCGGCATCCAATTTGGGAACAATCTGGAAGACTGTTACGCCGGAAACTTCGTCCCCTTTCCAGATTGCATACTGAATCGGGGCGGCTCCGCGATGTCTCGGCAGCAGTGACGCGTGCAGGTTATACATGCCAAGCCGAGGGACATTGATGACGTCCGCTTTGAGAATTTGTCCGTAAGCGGCAACGAGCACGACATCTGGCCGAAGGGATTGCAATTTGCGGATGGAATCGGGAGTATTGATGGAATCCGGCTGAAAAACCGGGATGTTTTGTTCGAGCGCAAACTCTTTGAGCGGATGAGCATGCGGCTTTCCACGAGGATTGACCCGATCCGGCTGTGTGATCAGAGCCGAGACCCGATGATCAGACTCGACAACTGCCCGAAACCCCGGCAACGCAAATTCACCGGTCGCCATCATAACCACATTCAACGACACGGCTCATTCCTTTTATTAAGTAAAATCCCGTAGGACAGGCATCTTGCCTG
>DOCI01000340.1:27165-39308 GCA_003503535.1 Planctomycetaceae bacterium | reverse complement strand
GAAAGTCCGACAACCATTCCGAGCACGGCAATCGTGGCAACGAGAACGAGTTCAGCAGAAACAATGAAACCAGCTTCGTCGTTGTACAGGTTGTTGATGAGTTGAGTCATGGTGGTAGTCTCCAGTTGATTGTTATTTGAAGTGTGTATGGTTTTGTTTTGATGATTACTGATAAAGCATCGCCCGTGCCATTACTGGATTACCTTGACACACAAACCTTGGGGCAACCAAGCTTATTTTTCCATAAACAACTACCTAACAGTCACTTACGACGAAATAAAAATGTCCATTTTCTTTACAAGTCGTCTACTGGACCATTGATCGGGATGTTGTGGAAAAGCAACTATCATTTTTAATGCATGCTTGATTAACCATAACTCATGAATTCACAACGAGTTGAAACAAAGATGCAGATTTCCAACATGATGCGAATCGGCAACGTAGTTTTCTTAGGTTTAAGATTCCCCCCGAAAACTGAAATCAGGTCCGCAAACTTGTTGCATCTTGTCTGAAACCTGTAAAGCTTTTAGAATATGCCGTTCCCCAGCGTTGCTGAATTGGATGAAAGCAGCGTTGGCTTTGACGTGATCGACCATTGTTTAAAGAAGGAGCCGTCTGATGCGGAATTCCGCGACCACTGCGTGGCTGATATGCCTGTGTGTTTCCTTGACTGTTATTTGGGGAAAGGCGACACACGGCGATGAACAAGACGACACCTACGAATTGATGCGGCTGTTTGTCGATACGTTTGAAGAGATCGACGAGAATTATGTGAAAGACATCGATCGCCGCGATCTGATTGAAGCGGCTGTTCAGGGAATGCTGGCTAAACTTGATCCCTATTCAAATTACATCAGCCCGGATGACCTCTCCGCCTTTGAACAAGATGTACATCAGGAATTCGGCGGAATTGGAATTCAGGTCCATTTCGATCAGGATCATCGCGAAATCGTCGTTATGACTCCCCTGCCCGGCACCCCCGCGTACAAAGCTGGCGTTCGAGCTGGCGATCGAATTATCAGCATTGAAGGTCAAACTGTTGCCGAATTCGAAGTTGGCAAAGAGTTAGCCACAGCTGTGAAACTGCTTAAAGGTCCAGCCGGAAAAAAAGTGACAATTACTGTGCGTCATGAAACCGCCGATGACGATGGCACCGCAGAAGAGATTGCAGAAAATACTGAAGAGTTGCCGGAAGATCAGAAAGCGGAAGTCAAAAGTACGATCGAAAAACTGGAAATCGAAAGGGATGTCATCAAAGTGGCAACCGTGATGGGAGATCGCTACAACCCAGATGGCACCTGGAATTTCATGCTCGATGATGCCAGCAAAATTGGCTACATCCGCCTGTCCCACTTCAGCCGAAATAGCACCAGCGAATTGCTGGCCGCTTTGAAGCAGCTGGAAAAAGAAGGCATGAAAGGGCTGGTTCTGGATCTCCGCTGGAATCCCGGCGGGCTGCTGACTTCTGCGACTGAAATTTCTGACCTGTTTGTCGAGTCTGGAAAAATCGTCAGTACGAAAGGTCGCAACACTCAGGAACGAACCTGGCGTGCCAAGAAACGGGGGACTTTCAGCGATTTCCCAATGGCAATCCTGATCAATCGATTCAGTGCTTCTGCCAGCGAGATCGTCTCGGCTTGCCTGCAGGATCATGATCGTGCCGTCATTGTCGGTGAACGGTCATGGGGTAAAGGGAGTGTTCAGAATGTGATTGAACTCGAAGATGGCAACAGTGCACTCAAGTTGACTACCGCCAGTTATCATCGTCCCAGTGGTAAAAACATTCATCGTTTCCCGAAAGCCAAACCCGAAGATGAATGGGGTGTGATGCCGGACGAAGGTGAGAAAGTTGAGTTCACCACAAAACAGATGATCGAATACCGCAAATTCCGCAGTGAGCGGGATGTGCTGAGCAACGAAGCTCCACCTGAAAGTGAATTTGTCGACACTCAGCTCGATAAAGCACTGGAGTATGTGAAATCCGCAATGTCGGGTGAAGTGAAAAAGCAGGAAGCCAAGGAAGAGACAGAGCAGGTCGAACCTGAAGAGGAGAGCAAAAAAGCGGCGTTTATTCCGCGAAGCTTTTTCGTTGTGCCTGCACAAACTGTGCTTTAATCAAGTGACGAGGCGAGCCGAGTCAGTGATGACTCGGGTAGGTTCAAGTCATACTCTGCAATGTTTGATTTTGAATCGTCCCACAATACTCGAGAAAATACCCGTGCCATAACTGGCACGGCTCGCCTATCTATTTCTTACAGGTTAACGATGCCCAAACTGCTGCTGGCGATTGAGTCGACTTGTGATGAAACTGCGGCTGCAGTTATCAGGCGTGATCTGACGATTTTGAGTTCGGTCGTTTCCTCGCAAACCGATCTGCACGAGCAATACGGCGGAGTCGTTCCCGAAATTGCAGCTCGAGCCCATGTCGAACGAATTCTGCCAGTCATTGATAGTGCGTTGAGCGAAGCGGGAGTCAAACTGACGGATCTTTCTGCGATTGCTGTCGCGACTCATCCCGGCTTAGTGGGCTCACTGCTGGTTGGGGTAACGGCTGCAAAAACCCTGGCTTTGATTCTCGATCTTCCGCTGATTGCGATCGATCATGTGCAAGCTCATCTGTATGCCTGCCAGATGTCCTCCGCGAAAAATGTCTTCCCGGCAGTCGGATTGGTTGTGAGTGGCGGACATACGAATCTTTACGATTGCCGGGATGCTTTAGAGATGTCGCTGCTCGGTTCGACGATTGATGATGCCGCGGGAGAAGCGTTTGACAAAGTGGCAGCGATCTTAGGACTCACCTACCCGGGTGGACCTTCGATTCAAAAAGCCGCTGACGATGGAAATGCCGATGCGTTTGATTTCCCCAAAGCATTCTATCATCAATCGCGACTGGCCTTCAGTTTTAGCGGACTCAAGACGGCTGTTCTCTACGAAGTGAAAGGTCAACCGGGAGCTCATCAACAACCGCCTGAAATGAATCCAAAACGACTGGCCGATGTGGCCGCCTCGTTTGAAAAAGCGGTGGTCGATGTGATTGTCAGGAAATGTGAACAGGCTCTAAAGCAACTGGGATACAACTTTCTGTGTGTTGGCGGAGGAGTCGCGGCGAATCGGCGATTACGCAACGACCTGGAACGGATGTGTTCCAAACGCAAAACTCAGCTTGTCATCGCACCAATGGAATACTGCACCGACAATGCGGCTATGGGAGCGATTGCCTGGGAGAGTTATGATCGAGGGTTGTTTGCTTCGCTTGATATTGATGTGATACCGGGACTTGTGCGGGCCCATTGAGGATTCGAAACGAATACCACATTGGAAAATCGCAACCAGGGTGGCGGGGGCGCTCCGCTTTAGCGGAAGCCCCCGGATGTTCTAGCTCGGGGGCTTCTCTTCGAGAGCGCCCCCGTCACCCATCTCGCACAATAATCGTGACAAAACCCGAGTCATGACTGACTCGGCTCGCTTACAGCAAGTGGCCAGTTTACGAGAAATTGAAGACCATGAGTTTCAGGGATCTGTATCACTTCAATAGTCGCCTGATGCAATTCGGCTAGACGATACGCTTTGCTCAAACCAAACCCTAGTCCACGGCCCGCTTGTCGTCCTGAGTAAAAGGGATCGAAGAGATGCTGCATTTCTTCTGGGGTTAAGCCACGACCATCGTCGGTGACGTGAATTTCACATTGATCCTCTGCCTCTAAGATTTCGATCTGTACTGAAGTCGCCGCCGTTGAGGGATGCAGAGTGTTTCGGAGTAATTCTGAGATGACCGTCGAAAATTGATCCCGATCAGCTTCCAGAATGATTTCCTCACTGCAATCAAATTTGATCTGCGGGATTTCCTCTCCAAATTGGCGCCGGGCAATAGCGAATTGAGATTCAATAATCTTTGAGATTTCGTCATGAACCACAAATTGGCTTGGTTGAGGAGACGGAGGATCGGCGAAGACCATGACATCGCCAATCATATCCCGCACGCGTAGTGCCTGACCGGCTATTGTTTCGAGAGATTGTCTGCGAGCAGGATCAGTTTCGTCTTTGAGCATCAGGTGGACACGACCGAGAATCACTGCGAGCGGATTGTTGATTTCATGACCGGCGGCAGCGCAGAATTCAACGAGCGATGCCATGCGGGCATCGTCAGGGTGAATAGAGATCGTTTCCTGCTTCGAGTTCACGTTGATCGACTTCCGATGAAATGCCCATAAAAAAAGCCGCACGAAGTCCGTGCGGCCTGATTCTTCTTGGCTCGACAATTAAACCCCGACAGGTTCCACATCGAGCAGTTTGCAGATGCGATTCATTAACACATCGACCTCGAAAGGCTTCTGCATAAAATCGTTGGCACCGGCTGCTTTGAGTTCTTCAATTTTGTCCCGCTCGACCATTCCGCTGATGCAGATGATGCGGACATCATCCATGCTGGAATCGCTGCGGACCCGCTGACAGACTTCTTTGCCGTTAATATCTGGCAACATCACATCGAGAACGATGACATCAGGATGGTACTCTTTGACCATCATACCAGCATCGAACCCGTTGTTGGCGACGCGGACTTCGAAACGTCCGTCCGCATCGAGAACGTCGCGAATCAGTTCGACCAGTTCCTGGTCATCATCGACAACCAGGGCCTTGCGTTTTCCACTTTCGAGGGCGTCGGTCGGAATGCCATTCTCACGCATGAACTTGAAGAGAACATCGCGTGGAATGCGACGAAATTTCGAGCCGGGAACGCGGAATCCCTTCAATTGTCCTGAATCGAAGCAGCGGATGATCGTTTGCTGACTGACCTTGCAAATTTTGGCTGCTTCGCCCGTTGTAAATACCGTCTTCATGTCGCTCCATCCTTACTGTAGGAGATGACAAGGGACTCCAGTAAATTTACCGCAGACGTAAATATACTGCGGAAACTCCCATGTCAATCAGTGTATCGCCCGTTTGTATGGGCGAATTCCAGGTCACTTCATTCCATTGATTGGACCATGATTTCTGAGATAAAGCGGTTACATCGTCTTCCAACGGGCGAGTTCACTCTCTACCGAAGGAAAACCATAATTCGACTTTGAGCAAACACTCACGAAATCGTGGCGTAAACATTTCACAGAGAACATTTCACCGAGGAAGTCCAATCTCCCCTGTTTATCCATATATCGTGATTGTAGCCAAACTCTCATATTGGTCAATAGGCAATTGGCCTGCCAAATTAGGCCAAACTCTCAAACTCTTCACATTCGTCATTCACTCAAACCCATGCAGTTTAACAAGTTCTGAATTCCAGCTGACAGAAAATCCTATCCAACACCAAAAAGATACATTTGTAAGCAGATGAAAAATGTAATCCTCTTGATCAAAACACGAGGAACGATGCATGAAAAACTTCTGAATGCTGAAGGATATTAAGTGTTATTACCCGCCAGTGGATTGTTCCAATAAAAACTTCGAGTTGTGTGCTAATGGCTTTCCCAGTGGCACCCTAATATTCAATTGGAACAGGCACTGGAATCGTACCGAATTCGCCAACAAACCTGCTGAATTCAGCGCTCATTCGAAATGTAGCAAATCCTGAGAAAATGGAGAAGGTAAACCTGCTGCCCCAATAATCAGACAAATGTTTCTAACCCCTGACAGGGGAAGCGTTAATGAGTACAATGCTGTCTAAGCAATTGGATTGGATGAATACACAAGTCAAAGCCAGATTTTCTAGTGGAGTGAGCTGTGAGTGATAAGAATTGGATCGGTTTTGATCTCGGTGGCACCAAAATGCTGGCAGCTGTTTTTGATGAGAATTATAAAGACTTGGGACGCGAGCGAAAAAAAACCAAGGGAGCTCAGGGTCCGGAAGCTGGGTTGGAGCGTGTTATTAAGTGCATTTACGATGCAATTGAGAGTTCAGGTGTCACTCTCGATAGTATTGCAGGCATTGGGATTGGTTGTCCGGGGCCGATTCAGCCCAAAAAAGGAATCTTACTGCAAGCTCCCAATCTGGGATGGAAAAATGTCCCGGTTGCAGAAAGCCTGAATAAGGAATTCAAAAAACCAGTCGTCGTGATTAATGATGTCGATGCAGGAGTCTACGGAGAATATTTATTTGGGGCTGGCCAGGGTGCTGAAAGTTTACTGGGTGTATTCCCGGGAACAGGAATTGGTGGCGGATTCGTACAGAATGGTGTAATTCTGCAGGGAGCGAAAATTTCCTGCATGGAAATCGGTCACATACCGACGGTTCCAGAAGGCCCAATCGCCTCTGCAGGCCTACCCGGTTCACTGGAAGCGGTTGCGAGCCGACTGGCGATGAGTGCATTAATCGCCCAGGCCTCCTATCGCGGACAGGCACCCACGATTGCCAATTCCGCGGGAACCGACTTGGCCAATATTCGCAGTGGATTGCTGGCCGATGCTCTTAAGAAAGACTCGATGGTCGAGGATATTATGACGCGAGCGGTAGTCCAACTGGGGAAAAGCATTGCAGGATTTGTGCACATGCTTGCCCCTGAAAAAATCGTACTGGGTGGCGGACTTGTTGAAGCGATGCCGGAATTTTTCAGTAAGAAGATCAAAGAGGGTATGAAATCCTGGCTCCTGCCAGCCTATCAGGATGTGTCGGAGGTCGTGGTCGCAAAACTAGGAGACGATGCAGGCATTCGAGGTTCTGCTGCCTGGGCACGCAAGAATTTTGACAATTCGGATAACGAAAAGGCTTGATCGAAATTGAATGAAATCTGAACCCGGATTCCGCATTATCAGAAACGTTTGGCAAGTCAACTCATTACTATTACCGAATTAATATCACCGAAGTTATTAACCATGTCGTCTCCTCCAGCAATCTCCAGTGAAACTTCGCAGTCGAAAAAACGTCGGATTGCGGTCATTGAAATTGGCACGACTTCCATTCGCATGGCTATTGCCGAAGGGAATGAAGAGAGTCGTGTTCAGACACTGGAAAAGCTAGTCCAGACGGTGGCGATTGGAGAAGACACCTACACAGTCGGACGCATCTCCCGAAACACAATCGAAACATGCGTTGGCGTGTTGAAGATGTATCAGGAGAAGTTACGCGAATATCGACTGACGGATCCTCAGAACATTCGCGTTGTTGCAACGAGCGCTGTGCGGGAAGCGGAAAACACGCTGGCATTTGTCGACCGGGTTTTTATTGCGACGGGCTGGTCTGTCAATGTTCTCGATGTGGCAGAGCTTCATCGAGTCATATACCAGGGCATTCGGGTTTGGCGAGATCAACTTCCGACACTGTCCCAGGATCGCTGGGTGATCGCCGAAGTGGGTGGTGGCAATACCGAATACCTGATGCTTCAGCATGGCGAAGTAGAAGTGGCGAACGCCGTACGCCTGGGCTCGCTCAGACTGAGTGCCTTACTAAAAACATACGATGCCCCGGAAGGTCAGTGGCCGGTCTTATTGCGGAAACATGCTCAACGGGCGTTGAGCGGAACCGGAATCTATGCCGAGCGAACGCCAGCTGCAAAACTGCTACTTCTGGGTGGTGAAATGCGGTTAACTGCGGAAAAGCTTCTCGGAGTGGAATCTACTCAGGAAGCCGCGTTAATCACCTTGAAAGACCTGGAGTCATTCACCAACCGGGTTCTATCGATGAATGTCGATGAACTGGTCCGGGAATTTCACATTCCACTTCCAGATGCTGAAAATCTCGGTCCGGCACTCGTTGCGAATACTGAACTGGCAAAAGAATTACGTGTTTCCAAAATCCATGTTCTGCCCGCTACTGTCCGGGACGGATTGTTGCGGGAATTGATTGATCAGGATGTCTGGTCGGATGAGTTGGTTCAGCAGATTATCCGTTCGGCCATTGATGTCGGACGACGCTTTCAGTTTGATGAATCTCATGCCGAACATGTCGCACGCTTATCGAAATCATTATTCAATCAACTCGCACCGCTCCATGGACTGGACCGACGATATGAATTGCTGCTCGTGCTGGCGGCTCTGCTTCATGAAATCGGGTTGTTCATTGGAACGAGTGCATATCACAAGCATTCGATGTATCTGATCACCAACTCCGAACTGTTTGGGATTGGTCGCAAACAATTGATAATAATTGGGCTGATCACTCGGTATCACCGGCGGACATCGCCAAAATCTTCCCATACAGGTTTTATCAATCTGGAACGGGATGATCGCGTCGTCGTTATTAAACTGGCAGCCATTTTGCGAGTTGCTTTGGCATTGGATGGAGCGAGAAATCAGCGGATTCACGATTTCGAATGCACGCTGACACCCAAACGGCTCGTGATAACCATTCCAGAAATATCCGACCTTTCCATGGAACAGCTGGCAATTCGTCAGATTGGAAATCTCTTCGAAGAAACCTTCGGCTTGCCAATCCTGTTACGTGGTCAGCCAAGTTTACCAATGAGAAAACGTTAGTCCGTCAGACAGTAGATTGGTTTAGCAAAGCGTAACCCAACACAAGTTGACAATTACCTATTTACTATCAAAAAGTGAATTCATTTCATAAATACAAGCACGTAGCGCAAGCAAGTGAGTATTCCCCGACTGAAGCCACTTAAATTTGAACGAAATCTTATGAGTAGCGACCGGTATATCAATCGAGAATTAAGCTGGTTGGAATTCAATCAGCGTGTGCTCGACCAGGCCTGTGACTCCAGCGTTCCTTTACTCGAACGTTTGAAGTTTTTAGCCATCACAGCATCCAATCTGGATGAATTCTTCATGGTGCGTGTGGGTGGTTTGCAGATTTTGACATGGAAAGAAGTCAAACGACTCGACTTCACCGGCATGAGCCCCGAAGAACAACTGATCGCGATTCGGGATCGTGTTCGCAGAATGCAGCACGAGCAATATGATTGCTACAACGAAGTCCTGGAACCTGCCCTTACTGAAAGTGGAATTCGTCGACTGCGAGCCGAAGATATTTCACAGTCGCAATTAAGAGTTGTAGAAGAACGTTTCGAGGATGAACTGTTTTCTATTTTGAGTCCGATCGCAGTCTGGGACAACGAGCATGTCCCGATGCTTCCAGAACCGGACTTATGTTTGTGCATTCGATTGAGATGTCTGCCCGATGCGGAAGAACCGTTTCGATATGCCATCATCCGACTCGGCCGCAAACTGCCTCGCTTTTTGACAGTTCCTTCGGAGTCTGGATACGAGTATATGCTACTCGAAGATGTCGTTGCCGGTTTTGCGGAACGCTTCTTTCCGGGGGAACAAGTTCTCGAAGTTGTTCCGTTTCGGATGACCCGAAATGCAGATATTACGATCAGCGAAGATGTTGCGGTCGATTTCATGGCGGAAATGGAGCAGTTGCTTCAGGCGCGGAAAGAAAGTCATTGTGTGCGTCTCGAAATCGATTCTCGTGCAACAGCGACTTTACAGGCATTTCTGGCCAATGCTTATCAGGCGGCTCCTGCAGATGTCTACCCGTTGCACGGTCCACTTGGGTTGAACGACTTCATGTCCCTTGCAAGTATCAAGGGATTTGACTCTCTGACTGACGAACCCTGGGAACCGAGTCGTGCCCTGGATATCGATCCCTCAGTGGATATGTTCGAACAATTGTCTCAGCGAAGTGCGGTCTTGCTACATCCCTATGAAAGTTTCGATCCCGTGATTCGCCTGATCTCCGAGGCTGCTCAGGATCCGGATGTGCTTTCGATCAAGCAGACTCTTTACCGAACCAGCGCGAACAGCCCGATTGTTGCAGCTCTCAAAGAAGCTGCAATCAGTGGCAAACATGTCACCGCAGTGGTCGAATTGAAAGCCCGTTTCGATGAAGCCCGTAATATCGAATGGGCAAAACAGCTTGAACGGGTCGGAGTGCAAGTCGTTTATGGCGTAAAGGGTTTGAAAACTCACGCCAAAATTTGTGTGATTGTTCGACAGGAATCCCAGGGCATTTGCCGTTATGTGCATTATGGAACCGGGAATTACAACGAAAAGACGTCGAGGCTGTATGGGGATATCAGCTACATGACTTCGGATGTCGATTTGACAGCCGATGCCGTTTCGTTTTTCAATGCCATTACGGCTTATTCACAGCCACAACCCTACCATAAAATTGAAGCAGCCCCGACAGGTTTAAAACAAAGACTGCTCGAAATGATCGATGTCGAAATCGATCAGGCCACGCGGGGCGAAAAGGCATTCATCAAAGCAAAAGTTAACTCGCTGGTTGATCAGGAAATTATCGAAGCGTTGTATCGTGCCTCCTCTGCTGGAGTTCAAGTGCAGTTAAATATCCGCGGGATCTGCTGCTTGCGGCCAGGGATTCCCGGCATGAGCGAGAACATTACAGTCATCAGTATTATCGATCGATTTCTCGAACACGCTCGGATCGTGCACTTTCATCATGGTGGAGATGATCGTGTGTTTATATCGTCCGCGGACTGGATGCCACGAAATCTGGACCGACGTATCGAACTGCTGGTACCGATTGATGATGATCCAAGTCGTTTACGCCTGATCGATTATCTCGATATCTATTTTCGAGATAATACCAATTCAAAAGAGCTTGGTCCTGATGGAAACTACGTTCCCGTTACCCGAAAAGGAAAACGCTTCCGGGCGCAGGAATATTTTCATAATGCCATTCAAATCGAAGCCAAGAAACGCAGCGACGAACAGTTGACGACATTTGAGCCGCATCGATCGCCGGAGTAAACTTCATCACCTGAAGTTTAAGATGGGCGTATGTATCAGAGATCACTACGTTGCACGATATATTGAAGATGATCCTTATCGTAATGCTGAACCAGGCGATGTGGTTTCATTTGATTTTTCAGGGCAACTCGCTGTGAAGCGATATTGGCTGGTTGAATCAAGCTGCAAACCTGCTCCACGTTCAATTCATTGAACGCATAATCACGGCAGGCGATTGCAGCTTCCGAAGCGTATCCCCGCTTCCAATATTGCGAGTGGATCATATAGCCCACCTCCAGCCAGAGTTCGCCCTGGATTTTTTGAGAAACGACTCCCGCCTGCCCTACCAGTCGACCATCCTGCTTGCGCTCCACCAGCCATAATCCGTGGCCAAACTCCTCATAGCGTCCCATTTGACGATCGAGCCATTCATAGGCCTCTTCGCGTGTGTATTGTTTAGGATAAAAACGCATGACCTCTGGATTGCTCAGTATCTCACAGAGAAAATCGATATCGGATGGCCCCATTTGCCTAAGCCGTAAGCGTTCTGTTTCCGGCAGTTTTTTCATCGTTTACGCTCACTTTTCCAAAATTTTGATGGCACACAAGAAAAATTCAGGCACAATTTTCTTATGTCCATATTCCGCCAGATTCCGAACCTCTTGCGATCTCGCATCATACTGAAACGACATTTCAGAATCGCTTTTCCTGGACAGCAAACTTGCATTTCCTGGGGATCAGCGATTTTCTTCCATGTTGTCATTCTGTTTCTCTTGTTGTTGATTCCCCATGTTTCCATTAAAAAAACAGTTACTCGGGCAATCGAAGCAACATGGAATACGGTAGAAACACAGGAGGTTCTCTGGAAAAAACCGCTGCAGATCACCATGGAAACTTCCAGTCAGCCCCAACAGCCAAACAGTTCCCTGTTTGAATCTTCACCTCAAAATCTCCTTCAACCTGTCAGTTCACAGCCTCAGATTTCGGTTTCCCTTCCCTCAGATCCTCTGCTTTTTGCAGTCAATCCCACTCCCGTACAGCCACATGAATTTGGGGAATTTGCTGAAGTTTCGAACAATACTATTGCTGGTTTATGGCATCTGGCAGGAATTGGTGAGGGAATTGACCGATACGGAGCCAGCAGCGGTGGTTTTTTGACACGAGAGACAAAGACAAATGACAAACGCATTGTGTATGTTGTCGATGCTTCAGCCAGTATGAACGGTAAGCACGACTCGGCTGCGAAGACGAGGTTCGGTCGAGTGAAAGTCGAATTGTTCCGCTCAATCGAATCGCTTTCACCGGAACAGGAATTCTGTGTTTATTTCTTCAATGATAATTCCACAGTAATGTCTCCCGGAAAGTGCGTAATGCGAGGTCGAAACAGACCTATGAAACTCTATGAGTGGATCGCCACGTTCCGGGCTGTTGGCCCAACTCAGCCTCTGGCATCACTCCAGGCATCCATCCACCAAAGCCCTGACCTTATCTATTTCCTCACA
>DOCI01000340.1:26723-27067 GCA_003503535.1 Planctomycetaceae bacterium | reverse complement strand
CACAGATGGGCTCATTTCGAGACGGGATCTGGATAAAGCCTCACGACTCAATCAGGGGAAAGCCCGCATTTGCACAATCTGTATTGGAAATCCCTCAAGTGAAAAACAACTGCGGGAACTCTCTCAGCTCAACCAGGGAACATATACATTCGTGCCATAATTTTGGGGATCCAATTGTCTCTACTGACTCTTCCTCAAGAATTCCTGGTGAAATGTGCACAAATTGAATGAACTCGTGCCCTTTCAGGGCTTAGATTATTGCCTCAAATCTTTGCATCAAATCACTGTAACGCACTTCATTGTCGTGCTTTATTAGAACATCAACCCAAACTATTTAGCCTGGA
>DOCI01000340.1:22073-26482 GCA_003503535.1 Planctomycetaceae bacterium | reverse complement strand
TTCTGCAGTCGCCTGGACACGAAATGTCCTAAATACGCTATGTCTGCTCCTGCCGAACGCAGCAGGTAATTTTTGAATATGCTATAGGATTAAACAGTAATGTCTGATAGGTTGCACAAGGAAACATCAGAGCTTGCCTCTATTTTGATCAATCAATCGCTCAAATCACTCAATTGAGAGTTAATAATTCCATGCATCCACTTGATTTCATGGATATTATCAACTTTCTCAGAAACTAATTAAAGTTTGGACCAATAATTGCGTTTCAGTCAAATGCCATATAAGGGATGTCGGTCAAATACAGGGATCCCTTGAAGATGATATTGACAATCTTCGATACCAAGAGATAATTTCGAATCGAATCCACGAGAAGACACTTTTCAAAAACTAACACATGAAATTTCGGCTACTGCCCTTTAAGGGCTAAGATTTGGGCCTCAAATAACTGTACCACACTCCGTTGTTGTGCGGCACAACATCATTAACCCAAATTATTAGTAGGGAAGACGCACTTCATGATTGTCTTCACAGTGTTATCTTCTTCACAGTGTTATCTGTTGAAGAATCCATCTTCACCAAAAGTTCACGAAAGTTCACTTAGTAAATTTCCTTAAATCTTGAAAAATTATCTGGTAAGACCAGTTGACATTCACTTGATTGACGATACGATCACTTAGAACTTTGTTACCACGAGGATAAGTAACTGAAACTTCTTATCTAACCATTTCGGAAATGTTCGCACGCTCAGAATAGTATTTCGTTAACAGCGTGCTTTTAAAAAATTACAGCTTCGTCACACGAAGCGAGGAAGGAAAAGCTGATGATTACCCCAATTAGTGAAACGAGTGTTGCACGCGAAAACAGTGTCATCCCGGATCGTACACCGATGGAAACCGAGATCGACGTTCAACTGGAAAAAGATCTGGTTCAGTTTTTCAAACTGCTGGCTGACGAAACCCGCCTGCGAATTCTGTTTTACCTGCAGAGTTCTGGCGAATTGCATGTGACCGCACTTTGCGATCGACTCAAGCAGAGCCAGCCAGCTGTCAGCCATCACTTGGCTTTGATGCGAGTTGCTGGCCTGATCGAAGCTCGCCGTGATGGCAAGCACAACTTCTACTCGATCCGTAAGATTCACTTCTATCGTCTGATTTCTGAGTTCTTCTCAGCCATGAAAAACGACAGCAGCAACGACTTGCGATTCGAAGACTTCACAATTTCTCGTGAAGACTAGCCGACTTGAGCAATCTGATGAAGCCGTGAAGTTCATTCTTCACGGCTTTTTTTATGCACACACTTCAATACGTTCTAAACCGATTGAATCGTGTCGAACTTCCTTTTTTTTTCAGCTGGTCTCTGATAAATTTGGTTTGAAACCTGATCCCCAAAAGAGGAACTTTTCTACTTATGTCTCAACCCGTCAAACTCGCTCTGGCAGATGGTACAGTCTTTTCCGGAACCGCCTTCGGAGCAGAGGGCGAATCCTTTGGTGAAGTCGTTTTCAACACCAGCATGACTGGCTACCAGGAAATTATCACCGACCCTTCCTATTGCGGCCAAATCATTGTGATGACCTACCCGCAAATTGGGAATTATGGGGTCAATCCTGAAGATATTGAAAGCAGTGGAACGGCTCTCAAAGGCTTCATCTGTCGAGAAGTTTGCGAGAAGCCGAGTAATTATCGAGCCACGCATTCCCTCTCCAGTTATCTGGCCGAACATGGTGTGATTGGAATGCAGGGGATTGACACCCGCGCTCTGGTTCGTCGACTGCGAACTCAAGGTGCGATGACCGGTGTGATTTCTACTGTCGATCTGGATGATGCTTCTCTGGTTGCCAAAGCTCAACAATCGCCGGAGTTGGTCGGACAGGATTATGTGAAAGCGGTTTCTGCCAAAGAAACGACCTGCTGGTCGGAAGCGCTTTCAGAACTGGCACGAACACCCGCTAATCAGACAACACTTCCTCCGAACAGCAAACGCCCGAAAGTTGTTGCGATTGATTACGGCATGAAATGGAATATCCCTCGGCACCTGGTCGATTGCGGATGTGATGTCGAAGTGATGCCAGGCACTTCGACTGCTGCCGAGATACTCGAACGGAATCCAGATGGCGTTTTTCTGTCCAATGGCCCAGGTGATCCCCGACCTCTGGACTATGCTGTGAATACGATTCGCGATTTGATCGGTAAAAAGCCGATCTTCGGAATCTGCCTTGGCCAACAACTTCTTGGATTGGCGATGGGCGGAGAGATTTACAAACTGAAATTCGGACACCGGGGAGCCAATCAGCCGGTGATGAATAAGAAATCCGGCCGAGTCGAAGTAACTAGCCAGAATCATGGCTTTGCGATCAACGAAAAGACTCTGCCTGATAACGTTGAAGTGACTCACATCAATTTAAACGACAACACCGTTTCAGGAATCCGGCACAAAACCGAACCGGTCTTCGGAGTACAGTATCACCCCGAAGCCTCAGCTGGTCCGCACGACAGTCGTTATCTGTTCGATGAATTTATGCAATCGATGACTGGGGTCAATGTCTAGGGATTTGTATTCTGGCCAGATGACCTTCAAATTGTGTGCCACTGGCTTGGCCAGTGCAAATCGACACTAAGTACTAATGTTTCATACACTGGCAAAGCCAGTGCCAGCCTGACGGGTCGAGACTCCTAGGACTACATACACCAACCTTCAACCTTCAACCTTCAAGACACACCGCCATGCCACAAGAGCAGACTTTAATTCTTTTCAAGCCCGATGCCATTCAACGTCGTTTGATTGGAGCATTGCTATCCCGGATTGAGAACAAGGGCTACAAAATTGCAGGATTGAAGATGCTGCAAGTAACGCCTGAACTGGCTCGAAAACATTATGAGGAACATGTTGAGAAGCCTTTCTACCCACATTTAGAATCATTTATCACCTCTGCACCAGTTGTTGCCTTGGTTGTTGAAGGCCCGGATGCGATTTCTGTCATGCGTACCATGATGGGCAGTACGAATGGACGCGAAGCGAGTCCGGGAACCATCCGCGGAGATTACGGCACCTCACGTCAAATGAACCTCATTCATGGCAGTGATGGCCCCGAAGCCGCTAAACGTGAGATCCCGATTTATTTTCAGGACAACGAATTGTGCGCTTATTCGCTTTCACTGGCTGCATCTTTGATGGCTGCTGACGAATAATTTTCTAACTTCACTGAGCCGAGACCATCTGTAGGATGGGTTAGCCAAGCGTAACCCAACCTACGACTGGAATCTTTTTTTAACCTCGTGTTGCTGATGGAAGCGTCGTCTTCCAGACTGGAGTATGCCTCGTGATAGAAATGAAATTCCACATTTTCCAACGGTCAATCGCGCGATAACTTTCGTTTGTCGACTGCATCGTGAACGCGAATGGCGAGAACGGCATCGATGTTTTTATGCTGAAGGCTTGCGAAATTTTCTGCACGCCATCAATGCCCGCCAGCAGATCGCAACGATCTTCTACAGCAAAAAGTTGCTAAAATCAGCTGCTGCGGAAAAGCAGATTCGAGCATTGAAAAGAGCGGGGACACCTGCTCTTTCGCTCAGTCCTGAGGAGTTTCGGAAAATCTCCTGGTTCGAACATGCGTCCGGGATTGGCTTTCTGGTACGAAGCCAATGGAGCAGACTTTCTCAAATTGATCTTTCTCGAAGTTCGTGCTGGATTATTCTCGAAACGGTGCGAAATACAGGTAATCTGGGAACATTACTTCGATCTGCTAACGCTTTTGGTGCCAACGGTTTGATACTGCTGGGACATCAAATCGATCCTTATCAACCAGATATACTCCGAGCCTCGATGGGCTCTCTGTTTTTTCAGAAGTTTATTCACAGTTCTCTCCATGAACTGGAACAATGGACAAATACCCACAGCCTTAAGCCGATTGGCACTTCTCCAAGTGGTCAACAGCTGTTAAATGACTTTCCATTCCCAAAAACGACCCTGATTTTTCTGGGAGAAGAACGTCAGGGGATGTCGATTACTCAGCAGGAATATTGTCATCATCTCGTGCGAATTCCGATGTCCGATCGAGTCGACTCGTTGAATCTCGGAGTCGCAGGCAGTCTGATGATTTATGCCTGGATGTCCTCTCAAGCCTGTTCCGGAGCATATTCTAAAATGACCTGAGGCGTTCGGCACGAGCAAAGACAGCGTTTTCAGGACATTTCGTGTCCAGGCGACTGCAGAAACCATTTGAATATGGTCTATTAGCGAACTGGTCTGATCTTTCTGAAATTGTAGATTTCAAGTACATTTCTGACAGCTTGATAGGTAAATGCAGGATTCACATCCAAGACCCGTCACGCCAATCCTGGTCCGCACAGCGGACGCCACTATTCGAACTACCGCAAAATGTCGTGTAAGTTCAATATCGGGGAGCA
>DOCI01000340.1:19872-22024 GCA_003503535.1 Planctomycetaceae bacterium | reverse complement strand
CTGACTGCGGAATAGCGATTTGAGGGCGACATTTAAAGCTTGAAAGAGCACGACTTTAGGTATCGAGGGGAAGGGACTCCCTGGGGCATGTACGATCCCCCATCACGAGAATTGATTGCGCGTCTGGAACAGTATACGACCTGCAGAGAGCAGGATGTGCTGGGTTGCCGTTCGATCGTGCATGCGCTCTCGCGAGATTTACCCGCATTCGATTCCATCTGGCTCGATGCCCTGGTGCAGCGTCGGAAATTAACTTCGTTTCAGGCAGAAGCTCTGGCCAATCATCAGGATCATCTTCTTCGCGTAGGCTCCTACTTTGTCGTCGACCTCATCAATAACGATCACGTTCAAAAGCGATATCTGGCTCAATCTGTCGACAAAAGAACGTTTTATTTTCTGGATGCTTTTCCCACAGAAGGTCACGATCCTCATCAAATAGTAAATTCTCTGGAATTTCAGGAACGGAATCAGCTCGGGAAAAATCGATTGACCGATTTCCCAGTCGATTTTGTCGCCACCGAACAAAAGCTCTTTGCCGTCAATGAGTACCATGCCGGGATCACTGCTCAGGAACTCATTGTCAGACAAGGACGACTCCCTGAAGAATTATTACGTACAATCGCGTTACAGCTTCACGAGAAATTGAAGCGATATCAAAGTCTCAAGTTTGTTCACGGGGATATCCGAGCAGGAAATTTACTGCTGAGTCGAAAGGGAAGCATTACAATTCTCAATGCTGGTGTGCGTCCGCAGGTTCAGCCCGTCTGGACATTGCAAACCAGGCTCCCTTATGAATGTTATGATTTGTTTGCTCCAGAAATGATTCGTACTGGTGTCTGGACACACGAAACCGATTTGTATGCGGCTGGATGTTTGTTGTGGCAACTTGCCTGCGGACGACCTCCTCATTACTCGGCAGATGCTCTGTATAAGATCAGTGCCCACATTGAAAAGCGGATCCCTCCCGTATTGGAACTGGCCCCCGAAGTCGATCGTAACACAGCTGCGATGATTGACCAGCTGACTCAAGCCGATCCCGTTTTACGAACCCAAAGCACTTCTGCTATCCGATTAAAATCACGGATTGAGCGACCGGCTGCCCCGCAAATTGTTTCAACTTTTGTTCGCAAACATGAACAACCCCGTTCGATTATTCCCCGAACCCGATTCGATACCGTTCGAGACTCGACCGCTCTCTTGACCGCAGCGGCTTGCCTGTTAATCCTCTTCTGGCAGGCAGTCAGCTTGATCCCCTCCCAGAGCTGGATCACAGCGACTGGAACGTCTCTGATTGCCAACATGACTGGAGACGAGTCCAATACTGCAGACTCAGAATCTATTGATAACAAAGGCCTGAAAAAGACTCAACTTCTACTCGAATTGCCCAAGCCGAACGATCAGGGGCTGCTGCAACTGACGGCAGGCAAACGTTATCGTGCGAGTGATATTTCCGTCGTCGGTGCATTGACAGTTGAAGTATCAGGAGACCCACAAATCGTTCCTGGCTCCCAGACAGAAATTGTCGTAGCGGAGAAACCCTGGAAGATCTGGGCGACTGATCTGGAACTGAATAATATCACTGTTCGCTATGATGATACCCATTTGACAACGGAGCCTTCAGAAAAATCGCCCCCCCCTGCCCTGTTGGTTTGTCAGTCATTGAATTTACGCGTTTCAAGCTGCAGATTTCTTGGACCTCGGGCCGACAACTCCGATGCTGCTAAGCCAATTGGTGTCAACCTGCGCTCCATTGCCTGGAAACCTTTGAGCGGATCAGAATCGAATGCGGGGCATCTCCACTTGAGTGGGTGCCAGTTTCTGCACGATGGATCCAGCTTGATGTTAAGCGGCGAAGCTAAAGAAGTGGCAATTACAAACAGCCTCAAACTCGGTTCAGGCGACTTCATCGAAATCGTCTGTCGTAATGCTGGAAAGGCTCTTCCGCTGATCATCTGCAATCAGACAACGTTGCGAAATGCAAATTCACTGCTCCATCTGGATTGCACCGGATATCAATTCAATTCGTCCATTCAATTGGATATTGAAGCGACCAACTGTGTTATCGATCTGAACGAATCGAGTAAAACTCTGGTCGTGTTGACTTCGCCAACCTCTCCGGAACGTGGAATTCGTGCGATCAATTTGCTTGGTC
>DOCI01000340.1:14646-19837 GCA_003503535.1 Planctomycetaceae bacterium | reverse complement strand
GTAAATGGATTGATGGTGAAAACGTAAGATTTCGTTTTGGTCAACCAGAAAAAATAGGTGGTTGGATAAAACTTTTTAATGATAAATTAATAGGAGCTGTGCGCGATCAATTTGCTTGGTCAGATGCTGCTGGTTACCGAACAAACGACACTGGCCTCCTGGTGGAATTCAAATCGAGGCCTGAGCACTCCCATTTCGACTGAAGGGACCGTCGAAGGCGTGATGCCGTACCAACTCGAATTTGCAGGAACAATGAGTGAGCAACCGCAAGACTCCGAGTTGAAAAGCTATACGGGTCCTCGCTGGAACTCCGTCATTCCCGGTATTCAGGCGACTCAAATGACGGCTGTGACCGAACCCATTTTTCGGCGGTAACTCTTGTATTCCGAGAATCCATATCTCAGATGAGTTCGTAAAGATCTCAGACCAACTGCCCGTTCGTCTGAGATTGCAGCATTGCATCTAAGACAAGTTCGCATTCCGATTGATCAGGCTGCGTTCGATGGGCATAGCCTACGACAGAGCCAACCGCGTAAATCCCCGGTGTCCAGGTTTGATAGTCGCTGTTACACCAGATGCGTCCGGAATCGTCGACTGACAACCCGGCATTCTCCAGTTGGAGATGAGCGGTGTTTCCGACCCGCCCCACACAGAGGATTGCTTCATCGACAAGGACCGTTTGCGAATCTTCCAGAAAGAGTTTCAAGCCGGATTTTTCAACTTCGATGCCAGCCAGTCCATTTCCCAGATAGATGGATTGCCGTCTGTCGTCTCGTCGGGAATTTTTATTCCACTGGTTTAGATTGATCTCCGTCGAGGCATCGATGCAAACGAGATGTTCACATGATTTTGCCAAGTGTGTACGCAATTGTAACCCAGTTTTCCCCAAGCCAATAATCGCAGTTTTATCAGTAAAATGTTTCTCTGATAATATTGGCTCGGCCATGTGAATTCGAGAATGATCTGGTAACCAGGCTGGTCGTCGGGGAGTGGTGCCGGTTGCGATGACAATCCGCTGAGATTTGAGATCGTAACGACATTCTGCAGAATTGCAGGAAACCTGCTGAGCCGTTTCGAATTGAAATGGGCCGACGATGTGGTCGACGTTCCAAGGGAGCAGAACATCGACCACATCGTTGATCGTTACCCAGGCAATGCGTGTGAATTCGCGTGCCACCATTTGCAGCAGTGTTTTTACTTCGGGATCGTTTCCCAGAATGATAAGGTCGTATTGTTTGATTTGTTCCATGATCGTTCCATCCTTGATGCCCAGAGCATTCCTGGAATGTTCTGACCTTGGCTATTCGCAAGTCACCGATTCGACTGCGTTGATCACTCGATTAAAGATTAAGTGAACTTTGCACCCCGAAGCTTCGTTACAAAGTACGGAAGTCAGTGAAACTTTTCCGATTGGGGCCTACAACAGGAATCGGCACTCTGCAAAGTCCTGGCAAGGAATTCGTTACATTCCAACCTCGGAACAATCATTTTGCGAAGGTTAGAGGGAGTGTATCGGTTATGCTGATTCTCTGGTCTGTGAATTCCAGGAAGGTCTCAAGTGAAAGATATTATCAGGAAAAGACTGGTAATATTTCCAAATCGTGAACCTTGTTGAAAATCTTGCGTTAAGGTTGAACAAGGTTCCAGTAAATATCACTCCCTTTGAGACTGATGATTTTACGGATTCGCAAATTCAAAGAATTCAACACATTCTCTGCCACATTCTGGCGAAAGTATTGAGCAATGCCGCAAAATAGAGATCAAGGAATGCGTGCCCTGAAGGCACTGTTGTTTGGATCGGGAAGTCTGGTTCTGTTTGTCATTGGGGCGATTCTCTTTGGATATCTGGCCCTGAATTTTTTCCGGATTGATATCCCAACTGCTCACATGGCGATCCTTGTCAAGAAGACGGGTGAAAACCTGGCGAACGATCAGGAAGTGGCCCCGACAGCAGAATACAAAGGGGTGCAGCGGGAGTTTCTGCTGGAAGGAAAGCACTGGCGTGATCCCTATAACTGGGACTGGAAAGTGATTCCCCAGGAGGAAGTTCCTCAAGGCAAAATGGGGGTACTTGTTTCTTTAACTGGAGACAATCTTGGTTACGGCGAGTTCCTGGCCCAGATTGACCCAAAAGTCGAACTTCTTCAGGGTGGTGTGCTGACAAAAGGAATCGTGCCCGGCTATTTGAATGCGGGGCGATATCCCATCAATCCTTATTTGTTTCAATTGGAAATACACGATCCGATTGTGATTCCTGCCGGTTATCGCGGAGTACTCACGAATTTATCCGGGCCGATGCCGGAAGAAGCGAACACGATGCTCGTACCACCAGGATTTCGCGGCGTTCAAAAGGAAACATTGGGAACAGAAACCTATTACTTTAACCCATACGAGAAACGGGTCAATCTGGTCGATTGTCGCAGTCAGAGATTTAATCTGGCTGAGAAAAAAGATATGGGCTTCCCATCCAAAGATGGTTTCTGGGTGAGTCTGGATGGAATTGTCGAATTCCGGATCCTGCCAGATCATGCGGCCGAAGTTTATGTTACATACAACGAACAGGACAATGGCGAGAAGATCGATGAGGAAATCATCCGCAAGGTCATCATGCCAATTGCTCGTAGTTTCTGTCGCGTTGAAGGCTCCAAGAATTCTGGACGGGATTTTATTTCCGGAGAAACACGTATTGAATTTCAGAAGAAATTTGAAGAAGCGATGCGAACAGAATGTCAGCCCTTGGGTATTGAAATTGTTGTGGCCCTGATAACGAATATCAATCCGCCACAACAGATTGCTGAACCTGTCCGTAAGCGGGAACTGGCCAAGCAGGAAGAAAAGCAGTACCAGCAACAGATTCTCCAGCAGACTTCGGAACAAAATCTTGCGATTGAAAAAGAATTAGTCAAACGAAAAAGAGAACTGATTCAAGCCGAGCAGGAAGTTGTCAAACTGACGACTCAGGCAATGCGTGAACAGGAAGTGGCGGTCACGAAAGCGAATGAAAAATTGTACGTCGCCAAACTGAAACTCGAAGCCGCGACCGACGAAGCCGAAGCCATTATTGCTCGTGGAACTGCTGAAGCCGATGTCGTTCGTTTCAATAATGAAGCCGATGCTGCCGGTTGGAAACGAGCGGTAGAGGCATTCAGCGGGGAAGGCGATGCCTATGCCCGCTATGTACTGAATCAGAAAATCGCACCGTCCTATCAGAAGATTATGGCCAATACTCAGGACAGTCCGATTATGAAAATCTTTGAATCGTTCGCAACACCATCATCTATTCCAAAACCTGAGCCGAGTTCGACTCCCGCACCCATGGCTTCCACTCCAGCGCCGTAAAATATCCGTGTATCGCGAACCATTTTCAAATATCCATTTCCCGAACAATCGAGAAATTTCATGAGCAATATCTCAACATCATCAATCATTAAAGGCCGCTCGGCTATCGTCCTCATTCTGTTCGCCATAATTGCCGTTTTGGGCGTCTGGACCTTTATTGAATGGGGCATTAACCGTGTCTACGTTCCCGAAGGTTACAGTATGCGACTTCGATATAAGGGGCCGCCACTTCCCCTGTTGCCAGGCTACAACACGCCAGAATCGAAAACCGGTTTTGCAAAGCTGGATGAAAATGGAAACATTCTTGAAAAAGGTGTTCTGCAGGAAATGCTGGGACCGGGACGTCAATTCGTATCCCCCTTTTATTGGGAACGCGAGCTGGTTGAAGATATTGTGATTGAGCCAGGTGAAATTGGTATCGCGACTTCCAAAATTGGCAAATCACTTCCGCAGGGAGAGTTTCTGGTCGATGGTGAATTGGGTGAAACCGAATTTAAAGGTGTTCTGCGAAAAGCATTTGGACCGGGGCGTTATCGGGTGAACAATTATGCGTATGAGTTCAAAAAAATTACGACGACTTCCGTCACGAACGGCCTGCAGATCAAATTTGCGGGTTGGGTCGAAATTCCGACAGGTTATGTTGGTGTCGTCACCAATCTGGCCAGTAATTCATCGACTGGAGCTCAAAAGGGAATTCAGGATTCTGTTCTTCCACCAGGTATTTATCCTGTCAACGAGAAAGAACAGCAGATCGATATCGTCGAAATTGGCTTCCGTGAAAAGAGTATTAAAGCCAATCTCAAAATGGATGCAAATGGGCAATTGCTATACGATCAGTCTGGCGAACCAATGATTGCCGATGACGATAGCGGCATATCATTCCCATCCAACGACGGCTTTCCGATCAATATGGACTTCACTGCCATTTGGGGAATCACACCGGCTCAGGCACCAAACGTCATTCGGAAATTTGGAAATGTCGATGCTGTCGAAACGAAAGTTGTAATGCCGCAAATCGAATCGATCTGCCGAAATATTGGATCCAAGTATGGTGCTGTTGACTTGCTGGTAGGAGATTCCCGCCAGGAATTTCAGGCCATGACCTCCGATGAATTCCGGGCGGTCCTGCTCGAAAAAGATATTACTCTCTCCTACGGACTTGTCCGCCACATTTTCATTCCTCAGGAAATCCGCATTCCAATTCAACAGGCCTTCGTTGCTGACGAGTTGACTTTGACACGCGTCCAGGAACAGGCGACTGCAAAAACTGAAGCCAACCTGCGCGAAGCCGAACAAAAAGTGGAACTTGAAGCGGCGACTGTTCAAGTGGAAACCGAAAAGCTGGTTGCCAAAGCAATCGCTGAGGGTGAAAAGACTGCTCAGGAAACGATCGCTGAAACTCAGCGAATTGTAGCAGGAGTCGATCGAGAAATTTCTTTGCTGGAAGCAAAGGCGACCGTGATGCTCGGAGAAGCCTCTGCGAAAACGGTTCAACTTCTCGAAGAAGCCAAAGCTGACAAATTCAAACTGGCTGTCGATGCGTTCGGGAGCGGCGAGTCTTACAACAAATGGGTCTTTGCGAGTGGATTACCAGAAGAGATCGAACTCAATCTGATCTTCGCTGGTGAAGGAACATTCTGGACCGACCTGCGAGGATTTTCTGAAACGATGCTCGGGAAGCAGGCTCAGGAAACGATGAAGAAGAAGCCTTAAGCTGAGTGTAACTATTTTAAGTGCGGGCCAACGCAAACAGATCCCAGGGATTATACTCTGGGATCTTTTTTATTTGAGGCTCTTCAGATTTTTGATGGGTATTTTCACTGAAAATGGATAGCCCAGATAGCTCCGCTAT
>DOCI01000340.1:11711-14487 GCA_003503535.1 Planctomycetaceae bacterium | reverse complement strand
AAAGAATCTTTCGGGGCTATCCTTATAACCGCTTTTTACCATTAAAATCCATGAAGAAGCTTATCTGATGGACTTCCTCATTCCACCTGATCTTTCCTTAATGATCGGGCCTCAGCAGTTGCCTGCTCCCACTCGCCCATTCGGGCTTTCTCGATAATTGCATTGAGATAACTGGCTTCGGTCGGTGTGAGTTCTTCTTTTTTAAGAGATGTCTCGACGAACCCGGCAATTGTTTCCAATCGGCTTGCATCGCGTTGATTACAAACCGAATATAGAGCCAGGCTGTATTCGTTGGCTTTGGGGCCGACTTTTGCATAACCGCACCCGGCCATTGCGAGCATCCCAATAAAACAGACAATCATGCTCGTTGTGAAATCCATTCTGAATTGCATTAATATTCTCCCACAACTTCGCCTTCACTGAGGCTGGCCAGTTCTGCAAAAGTAATCAGATCGACATTCTCTGAGACAAATCGAACGGAACCATCTCCCAGAGCGATGTGTCCTCCACCGGGATGCTCGGAGTACATTTGCCCGACATGATACGTCGGAAAGTTAACCGGATGTATGATGGGAAAGCCTGTGATATCAAGCTCTCCGCCAGATGGTCCGATATGGACGAGTGTTAAAGTTGCTGCCGCATCCGGACTGTTTTCTGGAGAAGAAAACCGTGGATGCGTAAAAGCACCCGGTACGACTCCGACCCAGGTTTTCTCGCTCAGTTTGGAAGAATGCTCTCCCAGAAAGATTGTGTTGGATAAACCATCAGTCACATCGCGAAATTTGGTACGAGAGTTCCGATAAAAAGGACCATCGGCGACCTTTGAGACATCACCATTAACAGCCACAGACTTAGTCGTAAATGTGTAAATATCCGAGAAGACCACATTGGCTGGAGTAGCCCCACACTCCCCCCAGCAAGATTCTTGCCCATGACTGGCGACATAATGAGAGCGGCCGAGGCGAATTTGATTGCCTCCAATCAATAAGGGATTGGCTGTTGAATCCTGAACAGGAAAAGCATCATCGCCACCAGAAGAAGATGGACAAAGAAAAACAGACAACTTTGCTGTTACGAGACCATTATGTTGTGAATGCCAGATCGGAAGTCGGGAATCCATCTGATCAGCAATCGCAGTCTGTTCGAGATAAGGGAGGATCGAGGCTCCCCAGCCCCATCCAGGAGCCGCATCCCAGGTGTTTGCATCGATATTAGCCCAGGCAGGACCAGATCCATTATTTGTACCGTAGGAAAAATACCCTGCCGGGAAACAGGAATGGGCATCATGGTAGTTATGCAGGGCCAGCGTGATCTGCTTCAAATTATTTTTACACTGACTGCGACGAGCCGCTTCGCGAGCCTGTTGAACCGCCGGTAATAGTAATGCAACTAATAAAGCGATGATCGCGATCACAACTAATAACTCGATTAAAGTGAACCCTCTTCTGTTCATATTCTCGCCCTTCAATTTTCAAAAGCCACCAAACAACTTGTAGCACGTGCTACATTTCCTCAGTCGCCAATATTAGCCTGTGCTACATTTTTGTCAAGGACGATCACCTCTCTTCGCTAACATTTCATACTGGGCTCATCTTGAAATCCCGCTTTGACATGCATAAACTGTCGGGCATATCTACAAAACTTCAGCAGGACATTAAATTGGCAGCGACGAAGCAAAATCAACATAAGCGGACGCGTTCCGATCATGCGACTGAATTAACCGAAGACTACGTGGAAGCAATTTCTGAAATCATTGCTGATGCGGGAGTTTGTCGAGCGGTCGATCTGGCGCAGAAGTTTCAGGTCAGTCATGTGACAGTCAATCGCACCGTTGGACGTCTGCAACGAGATGGATATGTCACGACAGAGCCTTATGCACCAATCGAACTCACATCGGTGGGGACACGACTTGCCAAGGCGTCTCAGGAACGGCATCAATTGGTTCTCGAATTCCTGTTGGCACTCGGTGTCAGCAATGCAACCGCAATTACCGATAGCGAAGGGATCGAGCATCATGTGAGCCCGGAAACCCTGCGTGTGATGCAGAAGTTTATTGATTCGCAAAAGTAAATAATTGTTGGTGGACGTCAATTTCTTCAGACAATGCCTGTTCGAGAGCGATCATAACCCTGCCCAGCGATCATCTTGAGGATTGGGATGAATTCCAAGATGCAGAAGAACTTCACGTTCTTTTTTACGCATTTTCAGTTGATCGGCTTCATTCAAATCGTCATAGCCGAGCAGGTGTAGAATGCCGTGCAGGACATAGAGAGTGCACTCTTGCTCAACCGCCCAGCCGACTTCTTTTGACAATTGTGCAGCCATTTCGACTGAGACCAGCAATTCTCCTTCCAGGCGATTGTTGCCTCTGGGAAAGTCAGGATCGTTGAGTGCGAATGTAATCACATCAGTCGGAAAGTCATGTCCAAGCGTGTCCCGATTCCACTGATGGATCGCAGCATTGTCTAATAGAACAATGCTCAGTTCGGCTTCTGCAACCTGCTGATGTTCAAGAATCCGATTGATGCTGGTCAATAAACAAGCGTGATCGATTTTATAAACATTTTGTTCATCGATGATTTCGATGGAATCGTTTTCTGATGTGGGCATCTCATAACCGTACGTGAGGAACTGTCGAATTCCAGTAGGTTATCAAATCATAGCAAATTCGTAAGAGTACCACGCAATCCCGATCACAAGTTGAATCAATAACCAGAGGAGAAAAGACTGATGGTTCCGTCTGAAAGCGAGAGTAAATGACTGTGCGCAATTATTA
>DOCI01000340.1:9198-11478 GCA_003503535.1 Planctomycetaceae bacterium | reverse complement strand
TTTCAAGAGTGTCCAAAAATCGCGCACGGCCATGTACAGATCGCAACGCCTGAAAATCAATTCTGCTTTTGCACACGGATTCTCTGGATACCACTTTCGCTCGATGTTTGTGTTACACAGCAGGCCAGATGCAATGACGTATATGCTTTTTCGGGGTACGTCATGCGGGACATGATTGAAGACGAAGCCTCTTTTGTGCGAGGGTCAACCGCATGAATTGTCACATCGACTGGAGATTTGTTCTGACATCGTGGGCAGGTATGAAATGCAACAAAAATATCATTGGGACCAGCAACTTCGACATATTCAAAGATCTTCAATTCTCCATTTTCAAGGACCTGCAGAACCTCTTCTCTGTTGATAAATGGTCCAAAAGTCTGCTTCATTTTCCAGGAGCCGCACCAGTTACAAAAGGGGTGATTTGTTTCTGAGCGGAAGATGATCAGCGGAACGATCGCAGCTAGAAAGATTTCCAGAATAAGATAGATCCCTGTACCCGTAGCCCCCAACTGTACGAGAGGTTTCTCTGAAGAAAATCCAAAAACCAGTCCATTCGTCGTGACATAGTAGAGGTAATCCGAAAATGACTGAATGCGAGCACGACTGAGCATATCTGGGTTAGCATCAAAATATCGAATCGCCTCCTCCACTTGAGTAGACTTTTCAGTGTTAACCTGATGCACTTCATAATTATGAGCAACTTTTTGATAAAAGGCACCTGAAATCCCCATGTCAGAGACGATCTGCTGTTGAGCAAACAGATACGTGATGTAGTGGGTTAAAGTGAGTGAAAGAGTTGCACTCACCAGACACGCAATTGCCAACCCGGCCAGATGCCGTACGACTAGTTGTCGAACCAGTTTTCTCCCAGCAACACTATGAATAACGCCGATCAAACAGGGAAACAAAATAACAATCCAGACAAAAGGTCGGATCAGTCCAAAAACCAATCCCGTGATCAACCCAGCAATTGACAGGAGGCCCGTAAACAGAAACACGCGAGCCGGCTCAAAGGGAACTTTTTCACCATAAGCATAAACGGAAAACTGTCCCAGATCTCGTGTACCAGATGCGGACGATGAAGCTAGAATAATTCCTGATTGAGTCGACATATTATTTCCGAGCGAACGCTAAAGAACGAGTGTTGAAGAATAAAACGTTATAAAAATTCAGATTGCCCACGTAAGAGCGTATTTCGCCTTCAAACGCCGTGCATTCCCCGGCTGAAAGCGGAACCATATTGATGAGATGTTATAGAATGTCTGCACGCAGGGACTGTTCACATAACAATTAGGTCCGTGACTGATCTTCAATAGCAACGATGAAGAGACGATGAAAAATGCTCGAAGTTTTGCAGAAGACGGTATTCGAAACATTCTGAGTCACATCGGGTACAAAGCAACTGAATAATGACGCGAACGACTCGAATCATTTTGATAGGCTGAACTCAGGCACTGAATGAGAAGCAATCGAATTCAAAACAAGCATAGTTTTTCCAAAGAAACTTACTGAACGGGCAGCTATTCTGTCATTGCCTCTCTCGAATACGAGTTGCAACTTGTGTGTTGTGAACAGGCTTCGTTGTTGTGCGAGTGTTCGATTTGGATTGTGGAGTGGTGAATACCAAATTTAGATTCGAGTTCGTGGCCCAGATTGTGGAGGAATTCGTCCTCTTGTTGATGTTCTGGTCGAACCAGATGAGCCGTTAAGGCGATTTCTGTCGTGCTCATCGCCCAGATGTGCAAGTCGTGAATACCGGTCACACCATCTGTTTTTGAGAGATATTTGGCGACAGACTGGCTGTCAATTTGCTTCGGAACAGCCTGCATCGCCAGATTGACAGACTCAGTCAACAAGCCCCACGTTCCCCAGAAAATAAAGCCAGCGATGATCAGGCTTAAAATAGGATCAATCATGCTCCATTGAGTGTACATAATAACGATCCCGCCTATCACGACACCAACGGAAACTCCCGCATCGGCTGCCATGTGCAAGAAGGCGCCGCGAACATTCAGGTCATCGTGCCCTTTCATGAACAATAGAGCGGTCGCGACATTAACGACAACTCCTATCCCTGCTACGACAATTACGGTCAAGCTGTCTGGAGTGGCAGGAGTTTGCAGTCGACCGATTGCTTCCCAAATGATACCGCCAGTTGCCATCAGAAGAATCAGAGCATTGAACAGAGCAGCAAGGATCGTCGCTCCTTGATAACCGTATGTTCTTTTAGGATTCGATGGGATTTTTGAGAGTGCATGACCACTCCAGGCGAGCAGCAGT
>DOCI01000340.1:8509-9065 GCA_003503535.1 Planctomycetaceae bacterium | reverse complement strand
ACATCGCTCAAGTTATGACCGGCATCGGAAAGCAAAGCCAGAGAGCCGACTTTGAGTCCGTAACCGGCCTCAACCAGAACGTATACGACATTAAAAATAACGCCCCAGCGAAAGGCACGGTCATAATGAAATTGTTGTGGACCGTGGTCGTGCATACAAAGCGTTTCCGGGAGGGGTGTCATCGCAGTGGTGATAGCTGTCTGTTTTTTCAGGCACAATTTTTAAATTGTAGCAGGAAAATACAGACGTGCGAGACACGATCCTGGAAAATTCGAAAGCCTGAATGAAGGCGTATCAGGTGCGTAGGCTTACAGGGTTCTTCTCTTCATAAAGCCCCTTGCTCCTGACCAGTTTCGCTGCGATCTCAAAAATCACCACGACCTATTTCTGCGGTCTGTAAATGTTTGGACAGAAAGCGGCGGGCATCGGAAAGATGGTCCATATTATAATCGATGATCAGATCCGAATGTTCACTCGATAACACGACTTTCTGTTGCTGACGATCGTGATTGAGCAATAACAGGCGATCTACGTCCAGGTTGTTCTTTGTTTCGAG
>DOCI01000340.1:5121-8429 GCA_003503535.1 Planctomycetaceae bacterium | reverse complement strand
CTGGTTGTTCTTTGTTTCGAGTGTGTTACCGGTTTCAGGATCGAGAATCTCCAATAATAATGATCGACTTTGATCTCCCGGACGCTGCTGATGCGTGGCGGCCATCACAATAAATGGCAGGCTTTCGCCTTCCTCTTCAATAATGGTTCGATGCGGGAATGTCCTTGACCACTCCAGTTGATTCGAACGACTATTAATCGACAGCAACGGTCCATTGATGTGTGTCATTTTCCAGGGAGCGTCTGTGAACCGGCTTGTGTATCCGTCCGGCTCTTCAATTCGCTGAGTCTGATAGAGGTTCACCAGATAACGATGCCCCTGACGTACCACGCGGAGATAATTTGCTTTTTCGACTTCGGCATCGAGAATCATATCGACCACCATCCGTTCCGCTTCAGGATTGTAAATGAGCAGACGTTTCGAGTCCGTCAGGATGGTGACTTCCGTTTCGGAAGTGTGATACAGATCATTCGAAGTAAATTGTTCATCGAGTAACAGTTGATTTTTCAGTGGATCCCACAATCGCAAATAACGTTCATGGGGTGACTGTGAAGAGACGGATAGATACAGGATGTGTCGTCCGAATGACTGACGGGTTCTTTGAACATGAAATGGTTCCTGTTCCAGTTGTGTCGTTTTCAACAACCGACCTGTCTTTGTCGAAAGTAATGAGTAAGTGTTTTGGTCGGGATGGAAATACATCGTGACATTTTCATCTCCAATTAAACCGGAATTGCGATCAGTCCAAAGTCCGCCCTGGGGGTTCAAATCGGTCCGTTTCCACAACAATCTTCCGTTAGCCGGGTCGATACAAGTAATTGCCCGTGTGGTTTGAATAAGACAGAAGCCATCACCGACTGGTCCGATTTCCACACGACTGCTTCTCTGAGTACAGTATTTATGATCGTCCACTTTCAGAATATTTTCTGAATTACGAGTGAATTCAACTTTTGTGTTGGCCTGAACTGGACAATGTATTCCGACACCACGTTCCCATATTGGTTTGCCGCTCAAGAGAGACACTCCGTAAATGCGGCCATTTGCAACGACTGGCAAAAGATGCCCCACCTGTTTCGAAGTGCTGTTTGCCAGACCAATACGCGTGCCAGGTAGAATAAATTCGCATCGAACCGATCCGTGATTTCGGTTCAGAAACAGAAGATGTTGCTCCTCTTGAGGAGTCGTTTCTTCTGAAGTTTCAAACCGTGTTAATTGGAGTTCTCCAGTCGCTTCGTTTTGTTCTTTTTGAGAGGTCTGTGATTTTTCAATTCGTTGAGCCAGGATCCAGCCTTGTTCGCGGTTTTCATGCAACAATCGTTTTTTGGAAAACGGGTCTCCTTCTGAAAGCAGTGAAGAAGAAACTTTCTGCATATTCACCTGACGAACGGGCTCAATACTTCCATACTGATTTTGATAGGCCTTCCATGTCGGATGCATTCGATCGAAATGCACCAGGAATTTGACGTCATCTGCAAATCGAAGAGCCTGATGATCGTCGGTCAACTCGGGATGAGGCAGGTAATTCAGAAAATGACTCGGCTGCTTGCGGAGCTCAAATTCCTGTGGCTGCCAGTTTAATGCCATATTCATATTTTTCTGCTCAAGCGAAGCCGAAAGTTTAGCCAGCGACTCTGCAGCCAGTTTGTGACAATCCAGTTTAGCGTAGAGAGCGATCAAGCCTTTCAAAGCGTAGTGACGAGTTTCTGTCAGACAGGATTTCTGCATTCTCAACAGGGTCAACTCGACGTTCTGGTAATCACAATCTCGGGCAAAGCGTTCGACCAGTTCGCAGGCAATCTGATCCCGCAATGCGCACAGGTCCAAATGATCGTGATTCTCCAGGTTCTGGTCTTCACCGTTACAGGAATCGAATTTGACTGCAAAAGTACTGGACTGGTCATCTTCGGAAAACAGATCCAGGAAGGTTTCCAGTTGAGAGGTTTTCATTTCGTGCATTCGAGAAAATCGCTGATGGCGAATTCCCAGTATCATTTCCTGACGCTGATCTTGAGAAAGTTCTCCCAGAAGCCGGCTGTAGATGCCTGGAATCCAACTCGTTGAGGTTCGCACATGCCCGGGTTGCCCTTGAGCAGGAATCGCAATATGCATACCCATTTTGGCAAACCGATCCGTAGCCCGCCATAATTCCTGCGTATCCTGCATCACAACAAGATGTTCAATTTCCTTAACCAGGAAGCGTGCCTGTTGTTCGTCTGTATCAATCAGTTCTTCAATTTGCTCAAGCACAGCCAGGCTTTCCTGCGGTTGACCATATTTCTGATATTGCTGCAACTGCTGATAGAGCAGCTCACGGTATAAATTGAGAGAAATCGCACGGACATCCGAGTTGTGCTCAACCATTTGCAAAGCGTGTCGCAGGTGTTGACCAGCCAGCTCCGACTGCCCCATGATAATTTCTGCTTGAGCTAGTTCCTGAAGTTGTGTTTCACTGAGTCGTGAGGACTCGACATGAGAAGACAGCTCTTCAATCACAGAACCTGCTTGCCGAAATGAGACGATTTTATCGACTCCAACCGAAATAATATGATCGTTATATGCGAGCAGATTTCCCAAAGGAAACACATGCTGCGTTTCATTCGAATTAGAATCTGTCTCTGACGATTGCTTCGTCAAATCAGTTCCATACGCTTCTCGCATGTCGTAGCCGGCCACTTCACCACTTTGAAGATTGATTGCCAGAATCTGACCGGAAGTCCCATCGTAGTGATTGCGGGGAGCACTTTCTGCAGTCGAAGAGGGAAGAACAGGCCGCTCATCGGTTACGGGAAGCAAATACAGATTGTTGACCTGCAATCCGTGTCCGCAAACCACGCCCGTACGAGTTTCCCATAATGTTGCACCACTTTTCGCATCAATTGCACGGCATTGATGATCCCCCACAGCCAGTAGAGCGTTTGAGCTCGTCGAGTGAGAGCTGGCCTCATCGGAATAGCGGACACCTGCAATGTATTCTGCGGATGCCCGTGGCACAGACCATCGGAGCTCTCCGGATTTCAAATCACAACAGCGGATGTAACCGGAGCGCTCTGGCATAATCAGCACAGCATCCTGGCACACGACAGGCATATTGAACACACCGGCATGGGAATGACGGGAAGATTGCGAATAAGTCCAGCGTCCCGAAGCCTGACGGCTATCCGTATCTGCATAGCAATAAGTCCACTGCAATGTGCCCAGCTTGGCATCCAGGGCGACTAACTGGCCGTTCCCGTTATCGCAGAGTAATTTCCCCTGAGTACAAACTAGAGGCAAAGCCTGATTCGCCCGGATGACATCGCGCTCGAGTG
>DOCI01000340.1:0-4971 GCA_003503535.1 Planctomycetaceae bacterium | reverse complement strand
GACATAGCTGATCGGTTGAGTCCAGATCAACTTTCCCGTTGAGGCGTCCAGGGCAGAAACAGAAATATAGCTATCCTTTTCACTGGCAACATACGCAATCTCACCTGAGAGAGTTGGCGGACCAAAAAAGAAGTGGCCAGTCAGAAAGTGGGGCTGTCGTTTTAAATTTTCAGCTTCAGAATTCTCCCAGCCTGTGGAATTGATCGACCAGGTCAGATGGGCATCATTTAAGATTGTGGTATCGTCAGTGGACTGATCGGGAAGCAGAGAAATGGCAGCCAGTCGATTTGTCAAAACCTGATTGTCACGATCTTCATCTGGAGCAGTTTGCTCCGAAGATTCGGCCTCCAGGTTTACAGAAGTTGTTTGACGTAAGGCTGGATCCTGGGAACGTTGAATTTCGTCAACGAAATATACGAACTGTCCGTTTGTCGTCAGGCTGCTGGTAATGGAATTATCGAGATGCAATCGTTCGAGACCAGGATGGTTTGTCGTAATTCCAGTATAAGGGTCTACCTGATCCTGGAGTACTTTCGACAATGAACTCATCGATGCATATTGCCATAATGGCCGTTTGTTATCTGAATGCGCCATTGAATTCAACGCAAATGCGACAAGCCGGTCCAGGTCGCGATAGACCAGGATGTCTTTCGCACAGACCGCAAACAACGATGTGATCTCAGGATGAAGTTGTTCGTTCCGCTGGAGCGACCATTGCTCCAGAGATTGGCGGATCGCTGACGCATTTTCGAGTTCCGTATCGTTCTTCACTGCAAATACGGCATGAGGAATCTGCCATTCTGGTGTGAGCATTGGTGGGGTATGCTCAGTGGCCGTTTCGGTTTCAAACTGACGTGCATGAGTCCACTGGAGCGAATTGAGCAGGACGGATTTACGATAACTGCATAATTCCTGAGACCATTCGTTGAGTTCGGAGGTGATTTTACTGGGCGTTTCGAGAACGGAATTGACCGTTTTTGCATCTTTATTCAAATCGATGAGCAGTTGCGCTCTAGCTAAAAATGGCTGTTCGAGATGAGGACGATGTCTTGTTGAGTTCAGAAGTTTCTGGGTCGCAGCCAGTGAATCTTCAAATTGACCACGATCCCATGTCGTGTGAACAATGTGTAGCATGGCCTGACGACCTGCGGTTGTCTGGAAGTATTTCGTGGCGACTTCCCGGCACGATGCGGCATCTGCCCCCAACAGGAGTTGACTGGCAGTCGCTCCGTAGAGTTCATCATAGACTGCCCACAGTTCGGAGTGCTCTTCGAACGTTTTGTTGGCCAACTGTCGCACGGTACCGATGCGGTCTTCTTTGTCCCATACAAAGGAATCGCCAGGTTCATCGATCAATTGCTGATAGATGGAAACGGCCTCGACAAACTTTCGTTCTTCAATCAGAGAAGAAAACCGAGAAAGTAATGTTGCCAGATGCGGATCCCGCAGTAATGTCTGATTGATGACGCGTTGACGCCGAAAATCAATTTCGCCTGCCTGATAAAAGGGAGAATCTTCAGCAGAAGTTGCATTCACAGTCGCTAAGGCGGCGATCATACAGATCAAGCCCGTCAACCAGGACTGTAGTCTGACAGAAACCCGCGATGAATTCGCGTGCCTCAAGCTGGAAAATCCGAGACAATCAGTCGTCAGCAGTAAAACTGCTCGCAACCGACTATTCGCCATCATATTGCGAAGTCGCTGCATCTCCTTCTCCTCGTGAGAAAGTCCAGGAAATCATTTCCCGTGGCATCGTGCCTTAGGTTCGATCAGACCCCGGACCCGAAGTAAACCCTGTTGAGGATTCGCTTTCTCCTAAGTCCGAAATCCGGCAAACACGGCAAGTCGTTCTATCGAGGTGCTAAGCAAAAGCCATGCCTGAGTGCTGAGCAGATTTGTGAGTATCTTGTCACACTCTCCTGTGTGGAAGAAACCCTGGAAAGACCCCGAACCGGAACCTGCCAGTGCTTTCACTGGCAAATTGAGTTCAAGCTTCTTTCTCCTATAACTCCAAGGAGTTATGTCAGTTCTGCTATCTGCATATCGCAAGTGAGATCGTTAAATCGTTATCCATCACTCGCGAAGTTATTCACTTTGTATTCATCAAGATCTTATTTTTTTGTCGATGGTGTCGAGTTAAAAGTAAGCAAAGGTGTCCATACATTAGGCAGGCGAAAATTGATTTGTTTCAGGATGCCCTTTTTGTTGACAGGGCACCATTCGTTAGTATCGGAATTTCTTAACGGTCCAGATGAGCGATTTATCAGATTTTCCGGATCGCTCGCAAGCCCAATTTGTTTCGAGATGCACAAAAGTCGAGACGTCTCATTTCCTCGAAGGTCTCGCACAACGGAAGAAATCGGTTACTATAAGAACAAAACGATCTCTTAAGTTATTAAATCATACCATTGATTCTGACTGATCTCAGTTCTCGTAAGGTCCAGTCAGTATTGATATTGTTTATTCAAGGAAGTTGGTCATGAAATTAGGAATTCTTTCCTGCAATATGAAATGTTACAGCACCCGTCGGTTGCGGGAAGCGGCTGTTTATCGCGGTCATAAAGTGAAAGTGCTCAACACATTACGATTTGGAATTGATGTCGCTCAGGGCGATCCCGATTTATTTTTCCGAGGGAAGCAGCTCACTCCTTACGATGCAATTTTGCCTCGAATTGGCCATTCTCTTACCTTTTTTGGGACTGCGGTGGTCCGTCAATTCGAGCAAATGGATGTGTTTTGTGCGAACTCCTCGAATGGAATTGCGAATTCGCGTGATAAACTTCGCAGCCTGCAAATTCTCAGTCGGCATCAGTTGGGAATTCCTGAAACGACCTTTGTAAGGGACAAAACCGATGTGATTCCCGCAATTGAGCGGATTGGCGGAGAGCCGGTTATTATCAAGTTGCTCGAGGGAACTCAGGGAGTCGGTGTGATTCTGGCGGAAACAGCCAAGGTTGCTGAAGCGATTATCGAAACACTGCACAGTGCCCGACAAAATGTTCTGGTGCAGAAGTTCGTCAAAGAGAGCAAAGGGCGGGATATCCGGGCATTTGTGGTTGGCGATCAGGTTGTTGGTGCAATGCGTCGAATTGCGCAGGGAACCGAGTTCCGCAGCAACGTCCACCGTGGTGGACGGACGGAGTCTGTGGATCTGGATGACAATTATCGGGAAACAGCTGTCCGTGCTGCTCAGATTATGGGTTTGCGAGTCGCTGGAGTTGACATGCTTGAAGGGAAGGATGGCCCTCAGATTATGGAGGTCAATTCGTCACCTGGACTCGAAGGAATCGAAGCAGCAACGGGCCTGGATATTGCAGGGGCGATTGTCGATTACATCGCTGCTCAAGTGAATTTCCCGGAACTGGATGTTCGTCAAAGACTCACTGTGAGCCGTGGATACGGTGTCGCCGAACTTTCGATTCCCGAAGGTTCCGATTATGTAGGACGAACAATCACCGATTCCGGTTTACGCGAACGCGACATCAATGTGCTGACATTAAATCGAGGTACATCGATTATTCCAAATCCTAAATCGTCTCGTGTTCTGGAGCCGGGAGATCGATTGTTGTGCTTTGGAAAACTTGATGGTATGCGGGACTTAATTCCAGAAAAAACCCGAAAAGCCCGTCGCCCCAAAGTTACGAAACTTCCAGAGTCTGAAACCCATTAAGGTTGATTGAAAAGGGATTATTGCCTTTCTTCCATCTGGTCGATAACAGTCGGAAATCAAGAAATGAAAAGTCGGAAGGGGACTCGTCCTGAAAAGCGTTCTTCTCATGTTTGGGGGAATGTTGTCATTGAACCGGAGCAGACAGCTTCTGTTTCGTTGGCTGTCACGGAAAGTTACAGTCAACTCACAATACCAATTCCAGTTGTCGTGCAAAGAGGCAAGGAAGATGGACCAACGGTTTTTGTATCGGCTGCTCTTCATGGCGACGAAATTAATGGCACGGGTTCGATTCGTGCACTGATCACCGACAATCAACTCTGTCTGCTGAAAGGGACGCTCATCCTCGTGCCTGTCATCAACATTCTGGGGTTTGATCGCCATTCCCGATACCTGCCCGACCGACGGGATTTGAATCGTTGTTTTCCAGGGTCCGATGACGGCAGTCTGGCTGCGCGCATGGCGAAAATCATTTACGAAGAAATCGTCGGTCGGTCCGATTACGGGATCGATTTACACACGGCTGCGGTTCGGCGAACGAACTTTCCGTGTATTCGAGGTGATTTATCCAATCCGGAAGTAGACCGCATGGCTCGTGCTTTTGGCTGTGAAATCATTCTCGATAATGTCGGCCCCGATGGTTCGTTCCGTCGAGAGGCAACTCTTGCGCACTGTCCGACGATTGTGCTCGAGGCGGGAGAAGTCTGGAAAGTGGAGCCCGCAGTTGTCGAGTACTCAATCAATGGAATCGTTTCCGTTTTGACAGAACTCGAAATGGTCGATGGACCACGCTCTGATCCGCCGTTTCAAATCGTGATAAAAAAGTCAAAGTGGGTTCGCGCGTCACGCGGGGGGTTTCTCCGCTTTCATGTTTCTCCCGGAGATCTCGTGCGAGAAGGAAGCCCGCTGGCCACCAATACCAGCATTACCGGTGTGGAAAATAATTTCATCACAGCTCCTCACGATGCCATCGTGCTGGGAATGACGACCCTCCCGTGTATTGCCCCAGGAGATCCGATTTGTCATCTCGGCTTCATTGATGAGAAGCACAAGGAACTCGAAAAACTCGTCCAGAAATTGCCGTCAGACGCATTGCATGGCCGCACATCCGAACAACTTTCGACCAATGTCAGTGTCGTCGAACCGATGCCGCATCAAACATTAGATTCTCCCATCGAGTAATATCCCGCAGAGTCTGTCTGTGTCTGATGATATCTACATAACCGTGCGCGATTTTTGGACACTCTTGAAATGAGAGGTTCGCTCGATATGCTGCATCAAATCCTTAAATGATCAGTGATTTT
>DOCI01000319.1:6400-13813 GCA_003503535.1 Planctomycetaceae bacterium | reverse complement strand
GATATTGAACTTACAAGACATTTTGCGGTAGTTGGAATACTACAATTTGCTGATTGAATTGCAATTGAAGGCGTGTTTTAACCATGAGAACCGAAAATCATAGAACGCCGTCCCCTCGCTGACGCGTCGGGTTAAGATTGTTCATGCAAAATGGGGTGCGGCTTCGGGTTAAGATTGGAGCGTCAATCATTTCAGTTCGAACGATTTTTGATTGACGCTTCTCGTTTCCCACCAGTAGCGTGTGGGGGCACCGGACCAGTTGTTGACGATATTTCCGGTTTGATTGGTGTACCAGTTGCCGCAGTCTTCGTTCCAGATGAATTTGTCGAGGTCGGACTGGAGTTTCTTATCGAATTCTTCGACGGCTGATTCGGTGACCTCGATTGTGCTGACATGCTGCTTTTGCATAATCTTGAGGGAGTTCATGATCAGTTTGACTTGGCATTCGATCATAAAGATGATCGAATTATGCCCCAGGTTGGTATTCGGTCCGTAAAGCATGAAAAAGTTGGGAAAGCCGTGAGCCATCACGCCGTACCAGGTTTTCGGGCGGGCTTGCCAGGCGGTATTGATATCCAGACCGTTTCGGCCGATCACTTCCATCGGCGAGAGAAATTCAGTCGACTTAAAACCGGTCGCATAAACGATGGCATCGACGGGATAATTCTCCTCGCCCGCGACAACTCCGTCAGAAGTTAGTGAAGTCACGCCATGGTCGATGATTTCGACATTTTCCTGTCTCAGGCATTGCAGATAGTCATCGGAAAGCAGAACCCGTTTGCAGCCAGCCGGATATTTGGGGATCACTGTTCGCCACAGTTTCTTTGGCGTTCGCTCGCGCATTTTTTTGAGAAGCCAGTGTCGAAAATTCTTATTCAACACACTGTTTCGCCGGTAGAGTTTGATTCGATATTCATGTCGCCAGAACAGGTAGGATCGATACAGCCGGGCATAGCCGGGGATCCAGCGGAAGCAGGCGGTTTTCAATCCCGAATAGGTGTGATCATTTCGAGGGGCGATGTAATTGGCAGATCGCTGAAAGATGTATGTCTGACGGGTTTGTTTTGAGATTTCGGGAATCAGCTGAATCGCTGAAGCTCCGTTGCCGATGACGGCTACTTTCTTATCCTGAAAATCAAAATCGTGATTCCAGCGAGCCGAGTGAAATTGCTGGCCTTCAAACTGATCGGCTCCAGGCAGATTCGGAATGCTTGGTCGGTTCAACTGGCCGACACTGCTGATGAAAATGTTGGCAGTGAGTGCTTCGCCAGATTCCAGCTGGATGTTCCAGAGTCCGGTCGCTTCATCGAAACGGGCCTGATCGACCGTTTCGCCAAATCGTGTGATTGAGGGGAGATCGTACCGGTGGGCCGTCTCTTTAAAGTATTCGAGCAACTCGGGTTGGAGGGCATAGAGGCGGGACCAGTTGGACTTGAGAGCAAACGAGAACGAGTAAAGCATGGCCGGGACATCGCAACCGCAGCCGGGGTAACGGTTTTCGAGCCAGGTTCCGCCGAAATCGTTCGATTTCTCAAGGATGGTGACGGACCGATAGCCTGCCCGCTTCAGCTGAATCGCCATGCAGATGCCGCTGACACCCGCCCCCACAATCACGATGGTTGGCTGCCCCGAATTCAAACTCCCTTCTGGCCCGTTTCGCGTCACTTCGTCCCTCAACTTAACAGCTGCACACCTGACTAAAATTGTCGATTCTGAATGTTCCGAAGACACTATAAACGAGAGCCTGACCATAAGAAACTGGAAGTCTAAAGAATCTCAGTTCTTGCCGCGTGTTTTCCAGTTGGGATGCGAAATGTGAGCCTCATCCATCAAATTCGTCATTTGCTGGACAATTTCGGGATGCTCGCTGGCGATATTATTTTCTTCGCCGAGATCTTTGGAGAGATCGTAATCCTCAACTTTGCCGTCAAACATGGGGATGCGGATCGCTTTCCAGTTTTTTTTGCGAACAGCTTGCTTCGATTCTCTTTCGTAGAATTCCCAGTAGAGATAGTCGTGTTCTGACTGCTGTTTGGGATGCCCGGTCATGACAGGGACGAAGGAAATACTGTCGAGGTTTTTCGGTGTTTTCGCATTGGCCAGTTCACAGGCAGTGGCGAAGAAATCGCCGAAGTAGGCGATGTGATCTGTCTCACTGCCCGGCTGAATATGCCCTGGCCAGCGGGCGATTGTTGGAACGCGGATGCCTCCTTCATACAGATCGCGTTTCATTCCTCGGAGAGGCCCGTTGGGGTCGAATGTCTCCGGGTTGTTACCCCCTTCTTTGTGGTGTCCATTATCGGATGTGAAGATGACGAGGGTTTCTTCATCGAGTCCCTGAGACTTGAGTTGCTTGAATAATTCGCCGATGCCGGTGTCCATGCGGGTGATCATTGCGGCCTGGCCTTTGTCAGGATCACTCCAATCCTTTTCAGAATAGATGCCGTAATCGGGAACTTCCTGCCCATTGCCGGTGCCGCGTGTCCCTTCGTTATTTGCGTGGGGGATAGTCAGGGCAAGATACAGGAAAAAGGGTTTGCCTGATTTCTGATCGGCAATAAATTTGCTGGTGTCTTCCATAAACAGGTCGTGAGAATAATCGACGCGTTTCGTCGCCCAGCCCGCTGATCCCCATTCGCCGGTTTTCACTTTATTGACGACGTTTCTCAGCTGAATCTTCTCGCCATTTCGCCAGAGAATTTCCGGATAGTAATTGTGAGCCTGATGCTGAGAAAGATAGCCGAAGCTGTAATCGAAACCTTGTTTATTCGGAAAGCCAGCCTCTCCACCGCCCGGTTCGCCAAGGCCCCATTTCCCGATCAGAGCGGTGCGATACCCCGAGTCCTGAAGCACTTCGGCAATCGTGACATCTTCATCCCGCAATCGCTGGATATTTGATGCGGAGTTTCCCCGAACTTCACAATGACCTGTGTGCAAGCCCGTCATGAGAACGCAACGGGAAGGAGCGCAGACGGTTGCTCCGGCGTAAAAGTTCGTGAATTTCATTCCCTCGGCTGCCATTTGATCGAGATTCGGAGTTTTGATTTTCTCCTGACCAAAGCAGCCGAGATCTCCATAGCCGAGGTCATCGGCGAGAATGAAAATGATATTCGGCCGAGTGGCGGACTCGGCCGCGAATGATTGCGCAGGAAAGAAATGCAGAATCACTGCTGCAAGTAGCAACATGACCTGGGATGTTATTCTATTGAGCAAATGATGCGGGCATGACTGGTTTGTGCTGACCTGTGTCCAGGAAAAAAATATCGACATCATGAAACTTTCTGAGTGCTGTCATGCTCTGCGCTGGAGTCACTCCCATTCTCACTCTTGATCCACGTGCGCATTTTGAAAACATTGTGAGACGAGTTGCCATTTATTGTCTCTCTCGAATCTCCTGAGGTCAATTGTCAGCGGAAATTCCGTTCATTCTTACTTCATTTTACAGAATCCTGTGGGTGGCACACTCTGCATAAAGTGATGGGTGTGGGGATGTCTCGAAAACTGTTACCCGTCTGAAAAGTGTTTTTGCAAGTCTCGAAATCATGAATTGAACGCCGTTCCCGAAGCGACCACGCCCATCCTGCCTCTTTGCTCCACTCTGTTTCACGTTTTCAATCAGAGCGTATTGGCCTGTTCCCATTAAATTTCAGGGGGCCAGTGGCACACAATTCGAAGTATTAATCGGAACGATCCAGTAGGACTGCATTTACTTTGTGCTGCAGGATGACGTATTTCCAGAGCACTGGTTCCAGGGCATGCGGGCCAGCATCATTCCCATGCCACAGGTATCGGTAATTCCCGCGAAAACCAATCCGGCTCCCACGAATGCGGCTATTCCCAGAAAACCCGGATGGACGAACGCGCCGAGAGCGGTCCCGATGACAACAAGTGAACCGGCTGCAATGCGAACCTGACGTTCGAGTGACATAACCTTTCGGCCACGAACCACCGGCAGGCCCGCTTCTTCGCAGGCCATTGTTCCTCCCACGACATTCACAGCATTGGAGAGTCCAGCCTTTTGGAATTTCTGACACGCCATTTCTCCCCTGCTGCCCGATCGGCAAATCATGTAAACGGGCTCCTCGGCTGATCCGTTGCGCTCTTTGACAATCGCATTTGGATCCAACTTATCGAGCGGGACATTTCGAGCGGATTTCACATGCAGTTCCTGAAATTCAGCAGGTGTGCGAACATCAATCAAATCCAGGTCCCGATTTGACCCCATTATTTCCTGCAGTTGATCCGGTGTAATTGTTGATGACGTGCTCATTTTGAGTTCCCATCCAGTAGAGTTCTATTATCGAGATGTTACGACATATTTTTTCAAAAAAAATGCAACCCTCACCCAAAACGGGATTCGATGCATGTCATAATTTGTGCCAGGTGAGGCTCCACGACCTTATAATAAGCTTTCCGGCCTTCCTTTTCGCTTTCCAGGAATCCACAACGTTGCATCAGCCTCAAATGTTCGGAGGCCATGTGGCTGGGGATCTCACAGGCTTCAGCAAGTTGTCCGACCGTATAGCGACCATTGAGCAACATCTGCACAATTCGCAATCGATGCGGATGAGCCAGAATTTTCAGACACTCAGCAGCCTGCTCTAAGGCTGTCAGTGAAATGAGTGGCTTTTCTTTAGTTTTCGATTTTGTTGCCATTGGATAACCTCTTGCTCAATTATATCGTCATGTTACGACATATCAATCCATATATTTTGAAAATCTACACAATTCTTTTTAACTGAAGTTTTAAGAAAGACCGCGATGACAGAGTATGACCTCGCTAACGCAGCTTAACCCGAAGCGTCAGCGAGGGGACGGTTTCCGATTCTCAATCCGTCTAATTTTGATATTAAATGCGTCCTAATTGTCCCCAAGTTCACATCTTGTGAACGAGTAAAAATGGATAAGTTACAGCTGATTATGAATTCCACACCGGCCCCTCGCTGACGCGTCGGGTTATGATTGACCGGAGATTTGCAAAACTCCAGTTTTGACACAAATCCGATTCAATCATCTTCATTTTCCTGCTTACCGAAAAATCAGCCAAGCATTTTTTCCAGCACATCCTTTGGAGCCGGGGCGTATTTGAGGGGAGCCATCGAATAGGAGGCTCGTCCCTGAGAGAGACTACGGACTTGTGAGGAGTAGCTGAACATCTTGGCGAGTGCGACTTCGGCTGCGATTGCGGTCAGGTGCCCACGTTGTTCCTGGCCGAAAATGGTCGCGTGTCGAATTTGCAGGTCGGCCTGGATATTACCAAGGAATTCATCCGGGCAGACGACTTCCAGCTTCATGATCGGTTCGAGCAGCACAACATTCTCTGCATTCATCGCATCATCGAACGCGCGGTCGAGAGCGGCTTTAAGGGAAATTTCTTCGGTTTCATTGAGGCGATAATCGACATCGAGAATCGTCATCTGCACGCCCATCAGCGGATAGCCATAGTAGCCGACGCCATCGAGAAGTTGCTTAGCGGTTTCATCGAGGATATACCTCAACTCGTTGGTAAGGGCATCGGGCTTTAACTTATTGACATACGCGGCTGACTTATCGTCAGTGATGGGGCCAAGCTCCAGAGTCACACCAGCATAGCGGTTGCCGCTGGCGGTTGTCTGATGAAACTCGCCATGACCTTTGACCTTCTTCCCGATCGTTTCGCGATAACTGACACGTGGCTTGTGAACTTTTGCATTTAACCCAAAGTCCCGCAGGATGCGGTCTTTAATAATTTCCAGATGCAATTCGCCCATTCCGCTGATGATCTGTTGGCCGGTATCTTCATTGATGGTGCACTGAAAGGTCGGATCCTGCTTTTCGAGGCGGGCGAGAACTTCGTTCAGTTTCTTACGATCGGCATTGGTTTCCGGTTCGACAGCCATGGAAATGACGGTCGCCGGGAATTTGATCGATTCGAGAACGATTGGTTTTTGGGTGTCGCAAAGGGTATCGCCGGTGGCGGTTTCCTTGAGGCCGACAATGCCAGCGATGTCTCCGGGGCCGATGACATCGGTTTCGATTTTCTCTTTGGAGTCGGCCTGGATATGCCAGATTTGATTGATCAGCTCTTTCTTGTTGGTTCTTGGGTTCAGTACCCGCGAGCCACTTTTGAGCTTTCCGGAATAGACTCGCATAAAGTACAAATCGGCATGAGGCTCGGCGACGATTTTGAAGACGATGCCGCAGAATGGTTCATCAGCATCGGGAGCACGAGTTTCAATCGCTGGCTTCTTTGAATGACAGTTGCTGCCGGAAACAGGCGGTCGATCAAGCGGGCTGGGCAGAAACGCAGCCACGCCATCGAGTACTGGCTGAACGCCGATATAACTGAGAGAGGAACCGCAAAAAGTCAGTTGAATTTTTCGGTCGAGTGTCGCCTGACGCAGGATTGGGACCATCTGTTCGGTTGTGATGGTTTCGCCTTCGAGGTAGGCGTTCATCAACTCGTCATTGAACTCAACAGCTGCTTCCACGAGTTCCATTCTGGCCAGGTCGGCCTGATCGCGAAGTTCATCTGGAATTTCTGTCTCTGTGATATTCTCTCCACGGGATTCGTTATCGAAATAAACGGCTTTCATCGTGAGCAGATTAATGATGCCGCGGAACGGATCGGGATTTTGAGTGGGCCCGGCTCCAATCGGGATGGTGATCGGCACGGGTCGAGCCTTGAGACGATCCCGCATTTGATTTAGCGTTCGCTCGAAGTCGGCTCCGATCCGGTCCATCTTATTGATGTAACAGATACGGGGAACTTCGTAGTGATCGGCCTGCCGCCAGACGGTTTCACTTTGAGCTTCGACCCCCTCGACCGCACTGAAAATAACAACCGCTCCATCGAGCACACGCAGCGAACGTTCGACTTCAGCTGTGAAATCGACATGTCCCGGCGTGTCGATAATGTTGATCGTCTTATCTTTCCAGAAACAGGTGATCGCAGCCGAGTAGATGGTAATCCCCCGCTTGGCTTCATCGGGATCGAAATCGGTCGTGGTGGTGCCGTCATCGACATTCCCCATCCGATGCGAGGCCCCGGTGTAGAACAGGATGCGTTCCGTCGTCGTGGTTTTCCCGGCATCAATGTGCGCGATGATGCCAATATTACGAAGGTCTTCTAGCGATTTTGCCATGATTTCAACTGATTTTATTGATAAATTGGTTGGATTGAGTTCCCGGAAAATCCCCGAGTTTTGTCAATCATAAGTATGTTTGCAGAATGTGAACAGTGCGGCGAGTGGGATTGCAGGGATGAGAATTTGAAAACCATGTCGAATCCGGGTGGCACGCTCAGAGTGGAGCGCAGCGGAAGGATGGGCGTGGTCGCTTATAAATCGACGTCCATGAAATGAACTCGATCGATGCAACGACAATTTCTAAATCATCAACGGTATCTGGCAAATCACCACGCCCATCACTTCG
>DOCI01000319.1:2607-6285 GCA_003503535.1 Planctomycetaceae bacterium | reverse complement strand
ACTTCGTTCTGGGCGTGCCACCCAACGCTGCTTACTCTTTGAAAACGGGTAAACTTTTATCCATTTTCAGAGGAACATCGTTTTCACCGGCATACCATCGTGCACTTGACCATTTCCAGTCAATTGCTTTGTTGACTAATCCTCGACGGACAGGGTTCTCTTGGACATAATCGAGTGTTGCGAGAATCGCTTTGGGATTATCAATATTCCGATCATATCCGCCCCCAGCCTGCCAGAATCGTCTGCGAGTTCTTTTTCCCTCAGTCACTGTTATTTTGGGAATCCATTCAGAGGCATTTGATTCAATCCATTGGACTGCTTTTCGACCAACATCTTCCTTCACTTTGCTGATATATCTGGAGACAGTTTTCCCATCCTCTTGAGGATAAACGAGCAGATGGACATGTTCGGGCATGATCACATAAGCCCAGAGATCCACAGAAAACAGCTGGCGATTTTTCCCTAAAGCCTCAATCAGCCATTTTCTGGTTCGATCCCTGTAAAGAAATTGGTAACGCTGATAGCAGGTAAAGGTTAGTGAGCGAGCAGTGAGATCCTTCTCAAAGCGTTTGCGACGTTTGCTGTAGTATTGCTTTCCTGTTGAAAGATTTCGGACTTGCATGAAAATAGCCTTGAATGAAAATTCAATATCTATCCTGCGATCACCACGCCCATCACTTTGTTCTGAGCGTGCCACCCACGATTTCATTAAATCGTGAAACTGAAAAACATTCAACGCCAACGGGTGGCACGCTCAGAGTGGAGCGCAGCGGAAGGATGGGCGTGGTTGCTTGTAAATCGACGTCCATGAAATGAACGCGATTCATGCAGTGACAATTTCTAAATCATCAACGGTATCTGGTAAATCACCACGCCCATCACGCTATTCTGGGCGTGCCATCAGTATTAAGCACCCTCAGGTTTTTTCAGTTCCTTCGCGGCTAATTTTTCACTGGCCTTTTTCTGATGCTCTTCGACTTTGGCGTAGGTCATATCGGGTACGAAGGCGATGAGGGTTTCGCCAGCCTGGGGTTCGGAGCGTTCTTCATCCGTCAGAATGATGAGTTTGCGGGATTCTGTGATGACAAATAGTGGCAACGCCTGGGGGCCGTATTTTTCGCGGAATGAAGAGTAGGAATATTCTTCGGTCAGTTTAGACGCTTTGACGACGAAGCCATCGTTCATTAAATCGGACAACATGCGATAGGTTGTGCCGCCGGAGAAAATGTAGCGAGCCCGCTTGGACTGATGCGATAACGCCTGCCGCTGTTTGTCGGAGACATTCGGCTTCAGTTGGAACAAGTCTGCACGGTCAAAAACTTCCTGAAATTCCAGTGCGGCCAGCATATTGACCTGATCGTTCGAGGTCATCGCGACGAAGCGGCCCAATCCACCCAGGTCCAGCTCTTCACGGGCGTATTCCGAAAGGATGCTCGCATTGCTCGAAGGCAGCCCCAGCATTCGAGCGGCACTGATGTTTTCATGGTTGGTATCGACAAGCAGGACCTGAAAACCTTCTTTGTGGACGACCGATGCAATCGAACGGACCAACCGGTCGGACCCGGCGAACAGAATGCCTTGTGGGTTTCGTTCCGAGATCCCCAGATAACGTGCCAGAGGAGCAGCGGTCAGTCCATAAAAGGCGACGGTGCCAACAATGACGACGAAGGTCAGCGGGACGAGTTTGTTCAAATCGGCCAGCATTTCAGGCGAGATGACTGAATGGTCTCCGCCAGTCAGATGAGTCAATTCGAGAGCGAACACACTGGCCACGGCAGCAGCAACAATTCCACGGGGTGCGAGGAAGGAAAGAAACACCTTTTCCTGCCATTTGAGTTTCGTCCCATAGGTCGAAGCAAAGACTGCGATGGGCCGAACGATTCCGATCATCAAAATCAGAAATCCGACAGCTGGCCAGCCCAATTGGAGAAGTTCGGTGAATTGATATCTTGATGATAACAAAATGAACAATACGGAAATCAGCAGGACGCCTAGATTTTCTTTAAATTCAATCAGGTGTGTGATTGAAACGCTCTTCTGATTGGCCATCAGAATTCCGAGAACAGTGACCGTAGCCAGTCCCGATTCTGCCATCAACAGATTTGAAAGCGTATAAGAGGCGAGCACACTCATCAGCATGAAGGGGTTTTGCAAATAGTCGGGTATCAGGTGCTTGCGGAACATTACAATCAAAATGTAAGCGGTAATGAATCCGATGACGGTACTGATCGCCACCGCTGATCCCAGACTGATAATAATATCGACCGTCGCTTCGGTTAAGCTCCCGGAAGCAATCGCGGTGGATACGAGTACAGCCAGCAAAGCTCCGATGGGATCGATCACAATCCCTTCCCACTTGGCGATTGAGCTGATCGTCGGATTCGGTCGCACATGCCTGAGCAGGGGGCCGATCACTGTCGGGCCTGTTACAACGAAGATCGCACCGGCAAGCGAAGCAATCCACCAGCTATTAAAGATTAATTTGGCAGCACATGTTCCAAGAATCCAGGTAATCACGCAGCCGACGGTCACGAGGCGGGTTACGGAACCGGATGTCATTTTCAATTCACCCAGCCTCAGGCTCAAACCGCCATCGAAGAGAATGACGGCAACGGAAAGCGAGACGAGCGGGAAGAGTAGCGCATCATCAATGATTCGAGTGGGATCGACCACCGTATTGGCGGCAAAGCCAAACATGAGCAACAGCAGGATGGCAGGCAGTCTCATTCGCCAAGCCAGCCACTGAGCAGTGATACCCAGAACAAATAAACCTGTCAGATAGATCAGAGGAGTATTCAATATCTGTGCCACCTGTGTTGTATGTTCTGAAGATGTATTTCGGAGATTAATTGTAATGGAAAACGAAGTTTAATTTCAAAAACTGGATTCCCGTCTGTCTTCCCCTGCTTCGACTGTAAAAATGGACGTCGCCGCCTTATGATATTTTCTGGGGATTCCAGACAATAGCCAGAGCATTTGCCCATGCCATTGAGGAGAGGCTGTTGCTCCAGAGAGTTGTACCGTTTAAGGAGCCATCCTGCAAAGTGCTTTTGTGCAAGAAGGTGTTAGAATCCGTTTGAAGAACTTTTCTATCAAACGAGATGAATATGTTAATCAATCCAATCCTGGACTGACCGAGAGAACGCGAGGCAACAAATGAGTTTACGACGACAACAGAAATCGAATACATCAGTTTGTGAAAAATTGATTTTGACATCAGGGATATCCAATACGGCAGTCACTGCACTTCTGTCACTCTCCATCGTACTTTGCATCACTTGCGGGGCGTCATTGCAGGCAGAAGTCCCACTCGGATTACCTAAGCTGAAAGAACCGAAGGATAATCCTTCGACGCCTGGAAAAATCGAACTGGGGAAAATGCTGTTTTTCGACAAACGGCTCTCTGTGGACAGTTCGATCTCCTGTGCTTCCTGTCACGACCCTGAGAAGGGCTATAGCAACGCAGAGCAGTTTGCCACTGGTGTTGAAAACCAAAAAGGAGGACGGAATTCTCCAACAGTTATTAATAGTGCATTTCAGACCTTCCAATTCTGGGATGGTCGGGCGGCCAGTCTGGAAGATCAGGCTCTGGGGCCGATTCAGAATCCGATCGAGATGAATATGAAGATGGACCTGGCACTGGAACGAATCAATGGAATTCCAGAATACCGTCGTCGG
>DOCI01000319.1:512-2495 GCA_003503535.1 Planctomycetaceae bacterium | reverse complement strand
CGAGAATTCGGTGAACCCGCTTCAGACGAAACCCTGGCAAAAGCGCTGGCAGCCTTCGAAAGGACTTTACTCTCAGGCGATGCCCCTTATGATCGATTTGAGGCGGGCGATAAAACCGCGTTGTCCGAATCTGCTCAACGTGGAAAAGACCTGTTCTTCGGTAAGGCAAACTGCACTGCCTGCCACAGTGGAGGAAATTTCACAGATAACAGTTTTCATAACATTGGCATCGGCATGGATCAGGAAAAACCTGATGAAGGTCGTTTTACCATCAGTAAACTCGGAGGCGACACCGGCGCATTCAAAACACCTACGCTTCGAGAAATTGCCCGCACCGCTCCTTATATGCATGATGGCAGCCTGAAAACGTTGAAAGAAGTCGTTGAGCACTATAATAAAGGGGGTATTGCCAACGAATATCTTGATGAAGAAATCTTCGCGATGAATCTCTCTGAAGAGGAAGTGAATGACCTGGTCACCTTCATGAAGGAAGGTTTAACGAGCGAATCTTATCCCCATGTTGAAACGCCCGAATTGCCGGAATAGTTAGTTAGCCCTCTCTGGCAGGAATTCACAACTGACTTCCCATGAGAACTCGAAATTGAATTCTTAACCACAAACTCTAAGAGGAACGATGAAAATGACTGAGCTTAAGACAATGACATTTGCCGCAGTCGCACTGTTCGGCTTGACCTTATTAATGCCGAATCCGAATGCCAATGCAGCCGATGCAAAAGAAAAATCGATGAAATCGCGGGTGGTTGCCGACCAACTCGATAACCCGTCCGGAGTCGCCGTTCACCCGAAAACAGGCCATGTCTTCTTTGCATCTCGTGATGGAGTGCATCGGCTCGTGCCTGGGAAAACCGGCAAAGTTTACGATGAAATCTCCAGCTATCCGACTGATGTTTATGGGAAAGGCCCAAAATACAATATTGGACCTCTGGGCGTAGGTTTTCTTGGAAACGACCATATTGTCGTCGGTGATGGCAGCCGGCCTGATGGTGAAGAACTCGTTCGCGTTTACAAAATTTCAGCCAATCCTGCGACTCAACCTGTTGCTGAAGACTCCGCAGAATTCACATTAGGGCCAATTGAACAAGGTGAAGATTCTGCCAAAGGGGAAGGGAACTTTTATGGAGTTGCCGTAAATAAAGCAGGGATTTTCATTACTGCCAACGGAGACGACACCAAAGGCTGGATCCTGAAAGCAGAAGTCAAGAACGGAAAACCGCAAGAGCTGAAAGCAGCCATCGCGACCAAAGTCGCAACAGGCGTTGATGCACCGGTTGCGATTACCAATGGCGAGAACGGCGAAATCGTCGTGGGCCAGATGGGTGAGATGAATGTTCCCGGCGACAGCTTGCTGACCGTCTACAATGCCAAATCGGGAGAACTGCTCAGCAGTTATGAAACCGGACTGAGCGATATTGCTGGTCTGGCATTCTCTCCCAAAACGGGAAAACTTTACGCAACCGACTTCTCCTGGGCCAAGCCTGAGGATGGCGGACTGTTCGAACTGACGACCGACGGTAAAGATGTCACCGTCAAGAAAATTATGTCTCTGGATAAACCGACCGCTTTGGCCTTCGACAAACGGGGACGACTTTACATCACCGTCTTCGGGTCTGCCGAAGAGGGAAGTGAAGCAAATTCAGGACAGTTACTGATTGTTCCCGCAGGACTGTAAGTGTAAAGGGAATTTGTCCTTGAGGACAAGCACTGATGAGATACAATAGGGTTGTGGAACGAGTGTTCCATGACCCTGTTTTTATATATTGGTCAATCACACTGTATCGAGTGCCACTGCGGATTGGCCCGGCAGTGCGATTTGTAAGTGAATGCCTGTCCTAAAACGGAAGGAATTTCAGTGTCTGCCAGTGCTGAAAATACGATAGAAGATCTCCCAGAGATCCCGACACTCCGGTTCACTCCCGATTTAACCCGTTCAATTGCCGTGCTGGTTTTTTCCGTGCTGTTTCT
>DOCI01000319.1:0-388 GCA_003503535.1 Planctomycetaceae bacterium | reverse complement strand
CTGGTTTTTTCCGTGCTGTTTCTGGCCATCGGTATTGAGTTGGTTAAGGATGGCGTGCTTGAGGGGCTTCTGCTGGTGGTTTTATTCAGCCTGGCAATTGTCGCCTGTTTAAGTGTCATTCTCCCCGGTGCCTGCTTTGTCGAAATTGATGCTGAAGAGATTACGATCTCCTCGAGTTTTCGCCGCAAGGTGTATCGGTGGGATCAGGTCGAACGAATCGGCATCTTCGAAGTGGGCATCATTCGCAGAATCGGTGTCGACCTGAATGCCAAATACCCTGGGCCGGAACGGGTCCCTAATTACATGAAGTCCGCCAGCGGGTTTCATATCTCGCTGCCATCAATGTCCGGCATGGAACCTGATGGCTTGCTGGAAGTGATGCAGAAAT
>DOCI01000127.1:15013-15151 GCA_003503535.1 Planctomycetaceae bacterium | reverse complement strand
CTGCTCCAGTTCCCGCGTCCGCTGTCGCAAATCAAGAGCGAGGTGCTCCATCGCAAAGATCAACCGGGTGTTGATGATCCGCTCAGCCGTTCTCCACTCATGTTCTTGAGCCAGGCGTTGTTGCCGGAGCAATCGCTG
>DOCI01000127.1:0-14866 GCA_003503535.1 Planctomycetaceae bacterium | reverse complement strand
CCGGAGCAATCGCTGGAGCCGATTCCAATCCGCCAGCGGAAGTTCAGTCTCGTGATCGGGCTGGATTTGCTGGAGGGCTTCCCGGATCGAACAGGCGGCCCGCAGGGCGAGACCCTGGAAGTCGTTCATGATTTGGCTCCCGTGAGAAAAGTTATAGGGAAATGAAAAAGCCGGGCGGCCAGTTTCAAAAAACCTGATCGCCCGGCCAACAAAAAAAGAGAGGACTCACCCCCTCCCCTGCAAACCATCATCGCTTTGCAGGAGCAACCCAAACCGATTCCGCCCCCGTCCCCCATGCGACTGCCCCAAGCACTCTTCGAGTGCCCCTTCGATTTTGGTGGGGGTGAGAGAGACGCGATCACCTTCCTGGAGGAGGTAGTCGCGGCTGACCGGTTGGCGATTGACTCGGATCAGGTAGTCGGCAGCGATGCCGTGCTTGAGGCGTTGGTCGACGAACTGGGAGATGGTGGTTTCGGATTCGATGGAAACGTAATCGGCGAAACCGCCGCCGTCGTTGTTGATATAGAGAATCTTCAAAGTGAGCTCCTTGTGTGAAAGCAATGAGGTGTAAAGGGTCTGTCATTTTCGTCGAGGTCGACGAGTTTGGTGACGATTCAGGCGAATGTCGCCGCACTGGATGTTGCCGATCAGCAGTACCGCAAAGGTGAACCCGAAAACGAGATAGGACTGGGAAATCCCTCCAACGATGCCGGCGATGATCAGCGACCCATGCAGATAGGCGGCATTCAGCTTGTGCCGAGCGGACATGAATCTCCTTGTGGGGTTTGAGTTCGGAGAGACTCCGGCGACATCCAGCAATCCTCGGGAAGTGGATGTCGCAAACGATGAACGCCAACTCCGTGCTGGTGATCGAGTTCATCCCAGTCGAGGATCGGAATGTCGTCATCAATCACATCGGGATAGAGGGGCACGAATCCCCGTGAGTGGATGGTGCCGACCGATTCCCCGGTTGCCCGAGCGACGGCCCGGTCGAGATCGCGTTGTTGCAGCGGACAGGAGAAGTCGGAGCAGTGATCGTGAGAAGTCTGTTGAGTAATCATTTGAGTTCCTTGGTTGGGAAAGTGCGTAAAAAAACTCCCGTCAGGCGGGAGTCATGAAATGGACAGGATGGTCTGGAACGATGCGTTTTTTAAAAGCTTAGTAATCCTCTGGCATCAACACTGTGGTGAGCGAATAATCCGCTTCCGTGATAATCCAGAACTTGAGCTGATCAGTGGTGTGATAAACCGAGAAGATTCGGCCGCCCGACTCCAGTGCCTTGTCATTGGCCTGTCGGTCTTCCAGACAGCAATCACCCCAGTCGCCGGTGAGGTGTCGTTTGAGGGCCCGAAGAACTTCAGAGGGAGGCAACTGGGAGAGAGCGTTGGGAGTAATGACGATCTGACCGAGAGAAAAGTGTAGACAGTCGGGAGGAGAGGAGTTTGACGAGTTGTTGAAGGCGGTCATGTAACCTTTCTGTTTGAAAAGAGGTGAATCAGAAATCGGATCAGAGAGAATCGATTGATCGGATGGCTGCGGATGTTGAGCAATCGACGTCATATTTTGCGATATGAAGGGGCCAGTGTGGCGAGGGGCAGCAGACCACAACGGAGCATCTAATAAAGCAAGCAGATTCATCGAATTCTTAAAAGCTGCTAAGAAAACCGTCCAGACAAGCTTCCTGAAGATTAATAGACGTCCATCAATCTATGATGACGCGTTTTTGCTGATTGTTTAGCGTTAAGTCAGCTGGCCATGGTCAAACTGCACTTCAGATATTCACGATTATTTTGACTGAGTCATCTTCTTGCGATTGCGAAGTGGAAGTTGACTCTTTTGTTAGTTTCGAATCCTGCCTTCTCGACGGCGAAGGTTCTTTATGAATTTCTTTGTCTGACCCTTCCCCGTGGGAGCAAGCGTAATGGTCGGCATAGGCGTGGCAAACCGAAAAACGTTTTTCACTGGACGACGTGGCTTGTGAACATTGAATGGTTCGCATCGGGGTGCCCCAAATAGACTTCTGCTGAGCCCTGTCTGTCGAGCATCAGCGGAATGTGGTTTACCACGGCCCGGAAAGCCCTGCGAGGGGATGGATTTTCGTGGATTTTATGGCTAGACTGTCCACCTTTGTCCATCTAAACCACGTCCATAGAATTGATATCTCAGCAAATGGCCAAGAAGAAAGCCGCTCCCAAAAAGAAGGCTGCTCCCAAGAAAAACGTCAGCTTCGAAGAATCGCTATGGGATTCGGCTAATCGCCTCCGCGGCAGTGTCGAATCGTCGGAATACAAGCACGTCGTGCTGAGTCTGATCTTTCTGAAGTTTGTGTCCGATAAATTCGAAGAACGCAAAGCCGCTCTGATCGCTGAGGGTAAGCAGGACTACACCGACATGGTGGAGTTCTACACGATGCAGAACGTGTTCTACCTGCCGGAAACATCTCGTTGGAGCTACATCCAGCAGCATGCGAAGCAGGACGATATTGCCATCAAGATCGATTCGGCTTTGACTCAGGTCGAAAAAAGCAACGCGTCGTTGAAAGGGGCGTTGCCGGACAATTACTTTTCTCGTCTGGGTCTGGACGGCAGCAAGCTGTCAGCATTGATTGATGCCATCAACAACATCGATACGGTGGCCGATAAAGAAGAAGACGTTGTTGGTCGAGTGTACGAATATTTTCTGGGCAAGTTTGCGGCTTCCGAAGGGAAGCTGGGCGGCGAATTCTACACCCCCAAATGCATCGTGAATCTGATCGCGGAAATGATCGAACCGTACAAAGGTAAAATCTACGATCCGTGCTGCGGTTCGGGCGGAATGTTCGTGCAGTCGTTGAAGTTCGTGCAATCTCATCACGGCAATACCAAAGACATTTCTGTTTACGGTCAGGAATTCACGGCCACCACCTACAAGCTGGCCAAGATGAATCTGGCCGTGCGAGGTCTCTCAGCCAATCTGGGGGAAGTGCCAGCGGACACGTTTTTCAAAGATCAGCATCAGGATCTGAAGGCTGATTACATCATGGCCAATCCGCCTTTCAACCAGAAAGACTGGCGAGCAGCCGATGAACTGACCAGTGATTCTCGCTGGGATGGATACGAAACACCGCCGACGGGCAATGCCAACTACGCTTGGATTATGCACATGGTGTCCAAGTTGTCCGCCAACGGTGTGGCAGGGTTTGTTCTGGCCAATGGTTCGATGTCCACAAATACCACGGGCGAAGGAGCCATCCGTCAAAAGCTGGTGGAGAATGATCTGGTCGACTGCATGATCGCGTTGCCGGGCCAGTTGTTTTACACAACTCAGATTCCCGTCTGTTTGTGGTTCCTGAGCAAATCCAAGCAGGCAAACAAGCAGCGAGGCTATCGCAACCGCGAAGGAGAAACGCTGTTCATTGACGCTCGGCAGATTGGTTCGATGATCAGCCGCACTCAGAAGGAACTCAGCGAAAAAGATATCGCTCGCATTGCTGACACGTATCACAATTGGCGAAGCGACAATTACAAACCTGATGTGGAAGCGAGTGACCCTGTCTACAGCGATCAGCCCGGTTACTGCAAATCCGCGACTCTGGAAGACATCCGCAAGCACGACTTTGTGTTGACGCCCGGTCGCTACGTCGGTGCGGCAGCGTTGGAAGACGACGGCATTCCATTTGAAACCAAGATGGTCGAGATGACTCAGACGCTTTACCAGCAGATGGACGAGTCGGCAAAGCTGGACAAGGTGATTCGCAAGAATCTGGAGGTCTTGGGTTATGGAAAGTGATAGACGCAACACGCAGACAGGTGGACGTGGAGCTTCAACTGGGTTTATTGCTGGCGACTATTCATTGGCAGTCGGAATGCCGTCCGCTTCCCCTCCGGATGGTTGGCAATGGACGAAACTAACCGATTTAGCCCGACTGGAAACTGGTCATACCCCCAGTAGAAAGGTCCCGGAATACTGGAATGAAGATGTCTGCTGGATTGGCATCCGAGATGCAACAGCAAATCACGGTCGAACAATTCACGACACCATCCAGCACTGTTCCTGGTTGGGAATTGAAAACTCCTCGGCAAGATTGTTGCCAGCAAATACTGTGTGCCTTTCTCGGACAGCCTCTGTTGGATATGTCATCGTAATGGGACGAGAGATGGCAACCAGCCAAGATTTCGTGAACTGGGTTTGTAGCGATGCATTGTGTTTTCAATTCTTGAAATACGTCCTGCTATCCGAGAACCGAAGTTTTCTACGCTTCGCAAGCGGAACAACGCATCAGACGATCTATTTCCCTGAGGTGAAGGCATTTCACATCTGCCATCCTCCCGTGTCGGAACAGCGAGCAATAGCTCACATCCTTGGCTCATTGGATGACCGCATTGAGTTAAATCGGCGGATGAATGCGACGTTGGAAGGGATGGCTCAGGCGTTGTTCAAGAGTTGGTTTGTGGATTTTGATCCGGTGATCGACAATGCCCTTGTCGCGGGCAATCCCATCCCCGAAGAACTCACCGCCCGAGCCGAACTCCGCCGCACCGCCATCGAAAACGGCACCGCCAACCGAGAAACCGCCAAGCTATTTCCCGATGCGTTTATTGAAACCGGAGAACTGGGATGGATTCCGGAAGGCTGGGAGGTAAAGAAGGTCGCGAATTTCATCGACATAACGCACGGATACGCCTTCAAAGGCGAATTCTTCTGTGACACTGAAACTAAGGATGTTTTGGTCACGCCCGGTAATTTTCACATCGGGGGTGGCTTCAAATCGAACAAGTTGAAGTACTACAACGGCCCAGTGGATGTCGGCTACATTTTGAATGCTGGTGATCTGATCCTCACAATGACAGACCTCAGCAAGTCGGGCGATACGCTCGGTTACCCCGCACTTGTTCCACACAGTGAATACGTGCGGTACCTCCACAATCAACGAATTGGCCGTGTCATTGTAAAGAATTACTATCTCGGTAAATTCTATTTGAATCAACTCTTTCGGACAGACGATTACCGCAACGAGATATTGGGAAGCATGACTGGCTCCACCGTCAAACACACGTCACCGACCAAAATCGAGTCATTCCCATTTCCATTTTCCGGCGGAGAAATCGAAAGCACGCTGGATGCGGAATTGCAGAACTTTGAATCAAGAATCAGTCAAAACGATCAGCAGTCCCATACCCTCACCAAACTCCGCGATACACTCCTCCCCAAACTCATCTCAGGCGAACTGCGAATCCCTGATGCTGAAAAACTTGCAGAGGCAGCTCTTTCATGAAGTTCACGGAAGCTCAACTTGAATCCGCCATCATCGAACTGCTGGACGAAGTCGGTTATCCGCACGTGCTGGGAGCCACCATTGCTCGGCAGCCGGACGAAGTGCTGATCAAAGACGATCTGCGAACGTATCTGGCCAATCGCTATGCAGCCGATAGCATCACGACAGGCGAAATCGAAACTGTCATTCATGAACTGGAAGCCTATTCCGCCGCCGATTTGTATGAAAGCAACAAGGCGATCATGAAACGGATCGCGGATGGTTTTCTGTTGAAGCGTGAAGACCGCAGCCAAAAGGACTTGTATGTGCAGTTGCTGGATTGCGGCGAATCACACCAACCAGAATGCGGTCAGCACAACATCTTCAAGCTGGTCAATCAGCTAGAAATCATTGGCACGCACAAACGTATTCCCGACGGCATACTTTACATCAACGGTTTGCCACTGGTGGTGTTTGAATTCAAGAGTGCCATCTGTGAAGACGCCACCATTCACAATGCATTCGTGCAGCTCACAGTCCGCTACCGCCGAGATATCCCCGAACTCTTCAAATACAACGCGTTTTGCGTCATCAGCGACGGAGTCAACAACAAAGCTGGTTCGTTCTTTGCAGACTATGAATACTATTACGCCTGGCGAAAGATCGAAGGTGACGAAGTCGTCGAAAAAGATGGCATTGATTCGCTGTTCACAATGATGCATGGACTGTTCGACAAAGTCCGTCTGCTGGACGTGATCCGCAACTTCATCTATCTGCCCGACACATCACGCAGCGAACAAAAAGTGCTTTGTCGCTACCCGCAATATTACGCTGCCAGAATGCTGCAACAAAATATCATGCAGCACATGAGGACAGAAGAGAACGGTGAACGAGGCGACGGTAAGGGGGGTACGTATTTTGGAACCACAGGTTGCGGTAAAAGTTTCACGATGCTTTTCCTGACCCGATTGCTGATGAAAAGCGTGGCGTTGTCCAGCCCGACGATTGTCGTGATCACCGATCGCACGGACTTAGATGATCAGCTGTCCGCTCAGTTCACTAACGCAAAGAAGTATGTTGGCGATGAATCAATCATCAGTGTGGAAAGCAGAGCCGGTCTTAGAAAAGAACTGGAAGGACGCAGCAGCGGCGGAGTGTGCCTCACCACGATCCATAAATTCACGGAAGACTTAGAGCTACTGACTGATCGCAGCAATGTGATTTGTATTTCTGATGAAGCTCACCGCAGTCAGTTGAATCTCGATCAGAAAATCAAGGTTACCGAAGAAGGAGTCGAACGAACCTACGGCTTTGCCAAATATCTGCATGATTCTTTGCCCAATGCGACGTACGTTGGCTTCACAGGGACCCCCATCGACGCAACTCTGGATGTCTTCGGACCGGTCGTCGATTCGTACACGATGACGGAGTCTGTCGCAGACGAGATCACAGTGCCGATTGTTTATGAAGGTCGAGCTGCCAAAGTGCTGTTGGACAACAGTAAGCTGGCTGAAATTGAACAGTACTACGAACAATGCGTCGACGCCGGAGCCAGCACTTACGCAATTGAAACCAGCAAGAAAGCCAACCTTCAGATGAATGCCATTTTAGGTGACCCTGATCGCCTGAAATCGCTGGCCGCGGACTTTGTAAAGCACTACGAAGCTCGTGTGTATGAAGGAGCCACTGTTGCTGCCAAAGCCATGTTTGTCAGCAGTAATCGACAGATTGCGTACGCCTTTTACAAGGAAGTGATCGCATTACGACCGGATTGGGCTCAGGTCAAAGTTTGTGCCGACGGCTCTCAACTGACGCCGCAGGAGCAAAAAGAAATCAAGCCGATGGAACGCATCAAGATGGTGATGACTCGCGGCCAGGACGACGAAAAAGCACTTTACGATGCACTGGGCACAAAAGACTATCGCAAAGAACTGGATCGACAGTTCAAGAAGAACAAATCAAACTTCAAGATCGCCATTGTGGTGGATATGTGGCTGACGGGCTTTGACGTGCCGTCTTTGGATACGATGTACATCGACAAGCCCGTCCAGAAGCACAACCTGATCCAGACGATCTCACGCGTCAATCGTACGTATCAGCAGAAGAAAAAAGGCCTGGTCGTTGACTATATCGGCATCAAACGTCAGATGAATCAGGCTCTGGCTCAATACAGCAAGGGAAACCAGGACAACTTCGAAGACGTCGCTGCTTCCGTATTAGTCGTTCAGGATCACTTGGACCTGTTGAAAGCCGTGTTTCATCAGTTCGACACAACTCCCTATTTTTCAGGACAACCACTTGAACAGCTTCACTGCCTGAATCAGGGGGCGGAATTTGTGCAGGTGACGGAAGCTCTTGAACAGCGGTTTATGTTTCTGGCCAAACGAATGAAGGCGGCTTACGACATTTGTGTTGGCAGCGAGCAACTGACTCAGGACGACCGGGATCACGTCCATTTCTTTCTGGCGATACGTTCCATCGTGTTCAAACTGACAAAAGGAACCGCACCTGATGTCGCTCAGATGAACGCCAAAGTTCAGCAGATGATTACAGACGCATTGGCAAGTGACGGCGTTGAAGAGATCTTCAAGATGGGACAGGGAGATACCAGTCAGGTCGACATCTTCGATCCGGACTACCTGGCAAAAATCGAAAAGATCAAACTGCCCAACACGAAAATCAAGCTGCTTCAACAGCTGCTGCTGAAGGCTATTGAATCGTTCAAGAAAGTCAACAAGCTAAAAGGTGTTGATTTCTCCAAACAGTTTGCAGCACTCGTTGACAAGTACAACGACCGCAGCGAGCAGGACGTATTGCAAAGCACGGTACTGGAAGACTTCACTGACGAGATTATCGACTTGTATCATTCCATGAGGAAAGAACGAGAGTCGTTTGAGGAACTGGGAATCGACTTTGAAGAGAAGGCTTTCTACGACATCCTGAAGGCTCTGACGATCAAATACGACTTCGAGTATCCGGAAGACAAATTGCTTGTTCTTGCGAAGAAGGTAAAGGTGATCGTCGATGACAAAGCCAGGTATACGGACTGGAGTCAACGTAACGACATCAAAGCCGAGCTGAAAGTCGACTTGATTATTTTGCTGGCTGACAACGGTTACCCACCAATCGATCGCGACGAAGTGTATAAAGAGATCTTCGACCAGGCAGAGAACTTCAAGAAGCACCAAGGCTGAATTCCCTAAACGGCAAACTTCTCAGGTACCGTAACAACGAAAAGACCCTGCCGTAAACGACGGCAGGGTCAAAACATTCACTTGATTCAGCTTCGCACGCTGGCGAAATTTATTTTATGTCTTCCAATTTCGTTTGCGTTGATCTTTAGTAGCAAACAAATCGACTTGAGTCGATCGATGCCACTGCTCACGGTCAGGCAGAATGCTTGTTAGTGGCAGCCACCTCCACGGCAGCTTCGGCAGCTGTTACAGCTGCGGCATGAGCGACAGCTTCGACAGCTACGGCATGAGCTGCAGCAGCGGCCTTGAGGGGCTTGTTTGTCAGATCGCAATTTGCTGACTTCTTTGACCAGTTTGATTCCCGTTGTTTTTGTGAAAGTATTCATCGTTCTTTTCGCTTTCGTGGTGGACTGAATAAGTGAGTTTGTTTTGACATTCCATCATGTCTCATACTCTTACAGCGAAAGAGGAACGTGAAAGGGGACAGCATCTTCCCCGTTTTTTGTGAAATTTCAGGATCCTGGACGATTTCCGTCTTAGTCAGTCGCCACTTTCCCTGAAAAACAGGGGTGAACCTTGAATTGGACATCAGGCGTGAAGCTTGTCCGGATTCCGGTGCCAAATCTCTCAGAAACGAGTTCGGATTCTCCGTAATTGATCTGCTCGGTTGGAATGTTCAATCAAAACATTCTGCTGTGGCAGGTCAGTAATCCCCCGGAGTTCACAAAAATTCGATCATCAGTCGAGATGGTCAGTTGTTGTACATTCTGATCGATACCGAGAAAGAGCATGGTGGTCCTCCTGTGAGAAAGACTGAGTGTGATTCCCCAGTGGTAGGAAAATCACAATCTTCACTCAAAGCAACTCTTTCATCGATATCAAAGGGAAAATCACAATTCCCATCCAAAGCAACTCTTTCATCGATATCAAAGGCCCGTGTTTTCTTTTCAATAAAATGTTTTTTTCAAAATATTCAATTCCAGCAAAGCATTTACCAACGAATTTATATATCATTACATTTCAACTTCCTTGAAGCATCCCACTGAATCTCACCTCTCTTATTTTTCCTAAGGAGTTTTTCATGTTCAATTTATGTCCAATCGCGAAGCGGACGGCGTTTACGCTCATCGAGTTACTTGTCGTGATCGCAATCATTGCCATTCTGGTGGCTTTATTGCTTCCAGCGGTACAACAGGCCCGCGAAGCGGCCCGCCGGAGCAGTTGTAAGAACAACTTGAAGCAAATTGGGTTGGCACTGCACAACTATCACGATGTACATCAGGCTTTCCCGCCGGGATACATTAATCAATTTGATTCCCAGCCGACGACAGGAGGGGAGTATGGAACAGCTGTTGCCGCTGAGAGATCTGCCTGGGGATGGGGGGCATTTATGCTGCCATTTGTTGAACAGAGTGCTTTGTTCGATACATTGCAAGTTGGGAATATTCGTATCAAAACCGCTTTAGCGAACACCACCTTACTTTCCGCGATGCAGACACCTGTCAGTTCATTTCGGTGCCCTTCAGACCCTGCCCCAAGTTTAAACAGTTCTCTGACGTTAAGAGATTCAGCTAATACCGCTCGAAGTGTTGCAACGTCCAATTATCTGGCCGCGAACTCGAGCCGACATTGGCATACTGGTGCTTATCTTACAGGGCCTGGTTTGGGTGATCTTAATCAATGGGGAGCTGGCCCAGGTTCTGGTAATAGTCCGAATGGCATGTTTTGGCGTAACTCCAAAGTCAAAATGCGAGATATCACAGATGGAACGAGCAATACGATTATGATTGGAGAACGTGCCTGGGAATTGAATAATCCCGGTGGTACAAATCATGCATGTCGAGCTGGCGTAATCTTAGGAGCGGATATTCAAAATGAGCAGCTTTCGATGAATCGTGTATTAGCGGCCGGTACGATGCCCATCAACTATGCCAATGGTAGTTGTACGCGTGGATTTTCGAGTCGGCACCAAGGTGGGGCTCAATTTGTTTTGGCTGACGGCAGCGTTCGATTTATCTCTGAAAATGTCGATTCGAACCATGGGGCTCTTGGTGGCACGAATGCAGTCGATTCAACATTTGAAAAATTGATGGCTCGTGATGACGGAGGAGTTATTGGCGAATTCTAAAGATTGAAGTGTCATGTTGTTGGGGAAGATTACCGTAGAGTAGTCTTCCTTCTTTTACTCATTCGGAATCATTCTGTGTTGACTGCAGAATATGTTTAGTGCGTAGAGTTTCACGAAGGATTATCGATGGTACGAGGTATTGTTTGTACGTTCAGTATGTCTTTGCTTGTATTTTTAATTGGTTGCAGTGGTGGTGCCAGTGACAATCCTGATTTGGGTACGGTTGAAGGCACCGTGACTATTGATGGGAAAAAAATGAAAAATGTGTTTGTATCTTTCGCTCCTGATGGTGATGGACGACCTTCAAATGGAGTTACTGATGAAGACGGGTCCTACAGACTCGTTTATAGCACGACCGAAATGGGAGCCAAAGTCGGGGCACACACCGTCAAAATTTCCAGCTACAATGATGCAGATCCAAACGATATGGATGCACAAATGGCCACTCCTAAGGTTGTTCCTGAAAAGTACTTAGATGTCGAGAAAACTGTTGAAGTGACCGCAGGAAGTAATACGATCGATTTGACGTATCCGTAGGTCGAGCGTGAGAGTCGGCACTGCTGTCTGTCACAACATTCTGATATTTTCTGTCCGAGTTCCTGATACGCCGAGAATTAAATATTTGAGTCAAGGCTGGTCACTCAAACGTCTGCAGTCTTCAGGGAACCGGTATTGAATTTCGATCCGAGACGGTCAGTCGTCGTACATGTTGATCGATACCGAGAATAAGCATGGTGACCCTCCTGTGAGAAAGAGTGAGTGTGATTCCCCAGCGATAGGAAAATCACAATTGCCACTCAAAGCAACTCTTTCATCGATATCAAAGGGTTCTCTCGTGAATATTGAGTGATTGTTGGAACATTTCCCTCCGAAATCGGCCAACTTCGTGTAAGTTTTTCAATTTCATCGGCGTTTTCGAAGATTTTCTCAAGTTTTCTAGCCTCCCTTTCCCAATGGGAATCATCTGCCCTAATGTTCCCGCAGAACAGTTCATTATTCCATGATGGAAATGCGGGGACAGGATGTTTCGTACAAGCTACCTTCACATAGTTATGCTTGCCGTACTCGGGCAAATGTTTGCAATCGATGCGAACGCTCAAATGGTTGGACAACCGCAACCGATGTATGGCGATCCCTCAATGTCAGGGCAACCGGCTTACGGACCACCTATGGGGGCGAATCCGTCCTACGGGATGCCGGCTCCTATGACGATGCCTTACGATCCAGGCATGGGAGGTTACGGCGGTTTGCCAGCCGTACCACAGTGGGGCAGTTATCTGGAACTCGAAGCGACCGGGCTGAATAACGAAGCTTATGGACAGGGTAAAGTCTTTGTCCCGATGTGGGAGACACAGAATTCGCTCAATTTTCTCGATCTGCGTGTGCTGGGGAACGATCAGCAGGCTGCCGAAGGAAATATTGGTGTCGCCTATCGTGAAATTGCACCGAGCGGGCTGATCTACGGGATCAATGCCTTCTACGACATTCGTAATACCGAATCTGACAATACGTTTCACCAGGGAACACTCGGTCTGGAAATGCTCAGCGTGAACTGGGGATTGCGTGCTAACGGATACCTTCCGGAACTCAATGCCAAGGCCGCCCCTCAATTCAATACCGCAACTCTGCAGGGTGGCAACATTGTTGTGAACCAGGGATTAGAGGCCGCCTATGCCGGAGTCGATCTCGAATACGAACAGAAACTCTTCGGAAACGGCGGAGGTTATGGTGGTTGTGGGGAGTGTGGAGGCCTGTATGGTGGACCACAACTGGAAGTCTGGCTCGCCGCTGGTGGGTTTTACTTCGATGCCGGGCAGGACAACTTTGAACACATTGCCGGACCGAGTACGCGACTGGAAATGCGACTGCTCGATCTCCCCAGTCTAGGACCCGATTCCCGTCTCGTATTAAGTGCCAGCTACAAATACGACCAGGTTCGCGACAGCACCTATGGGGGTTCCATCAATATCCGAATTCCATTCGGGCCACAACGTGTGACACGCGGCTATTCCCTGGCGGGCATCAATCGCCGGATGGTCGCTCCAATCGAGCGGGATGATGACATCGTCACCAATGCCGGGGCGTTCGGTGCCAACGAGGTGGCTCAATATCGAGACGGAAGAACCATCGCCGGCGTGTCGACGATTGACGCCAAGACAACCAATCCAGTTACCACTTTCAATAGTGTCGCAGCCAACTCAGTCATTGTAGTCGATGGCTCTCAGGGAGACATTACCACCAACGGCACATTCAGCATGAAAAACGGTCAGACCGCTTTGGGCGGAGGGAGTTCACTCGAAGTTCAGGGAGCCAGTTCCGGAAGCGTGGCGAACTTCGTGGCGTCCGGAACACGACCGACGATCAACAATTCCACCACAAACATGGACACGTTCAACCTTGGGACAACATCAAATGCCAACATCATCGGCATTGATATGACGGGCGGACTAAATGGGATTTTCGGGAATGGAAATCAAAACTTTCTGATCAGCGATGTCATGGTGTCGAAAGCTAGTAGAGACGGAATTAGCATTAGTGGGAACAGTGACGGAACTGTCACGAACAGCCTGGCAATGAATAACGGGCTAGATGGGTTTTCATTTGACACGATGTCAGGCACTGTGAGCGATAATACGGCGGCTGGGAATACAAGAGTTGGATTCTTCTTCAGAGATGCCTCAGGCACCGTGAGTGGGAATGCAGCAACTGGGAACTCGCTAAGAGGATTCTTCTTTAGAACTGTCTCAGGCAAAGTGAACGGAAACACAGCAAGCGGAAACCAAGAGTTTGGTTATCACTTTTTAGGTACCGTGTCTGGGAATGTCCAGAACAACGTGGCTGATAACAACGGTCTCAACATGAATGGCAACGACGACGGCTTCTTCTTTAATTCGGGTCTTACCGGGAACGTCAGCGGGAATTCCTCAAGCAACAATGGCAACGCGGGATTTGGGTTCACATCGATTGATACGGGAGCGAAGGTCACTTCGAACATCGCCGAATCCAACACAGACAGTGGTTTTGTCTTCAACCTCAATGGCGGCGATTTCAGCATGAACACGGCCAACAACAATACTGCGATGGGTTACAATGAGTTCAGCGGAACACCGAGCGGAACAGCGAGCAATAACACGGGCAGCGGCAACACAGGCGGCGGGAATACGTTTTCATTGCCATAGTTCCTAACCTAAAAGTCAACACAACCCCGGTCACTTGCAATAGCGATCGGGGTTGTCTGCTTATCTGGGACATGCAAACGCAGTTACGGTAGCTTGACCGCATAGTACCGATACGATTGATTTGACGTATCGAAAACGCGTAATGTATTCCAGCCGTTGTTGGTGTTTTGCAGCACATCCTGAGACGAACTGACTTCGGTTCCGTTGACTTCGGTAATGATGTCGTGTGGAGTGTTGAAGCGGTAGCGTTTCCAGCGGCCCTGGCTATCATCGGAGTAAAGGGCTTTGCGTTTGTTGTCTCGCAGCACCTGCACCCCACTCACGTTCTGGCCATTAATAACCACGAATTGATTGTTTCGCACCGAAATTCCCACCGAAGGTCCATTTTGATTTGGCAGAGGATCCTCAACCGCTTTCAGTTTAACGGCAAAATAGTCGTCCGGTTGCCCCGGGGGTTGAGCCTGGACGGATTCACTCCAGACCACACAGGTCAATAACATCAGAGTCGCTCGGAACAAACTGGTCATAATTGTTGCTTTCTTAGCCATAGAGATCGCTGCGATATCACATGGTTGATGACAGCTGATCCGGTGAGAAAATGTTTCAGACCTTGACGCTAAAGGCGGTCCGAAGCAGAGTCAATCCGCGATTCTCACCTTGTCTTGAGAATGCCGCCCGCCCGTTCCGGCTGTATGACTGCCAACGATTCTGCAGCCCCGTCCGGCACAACGAATGTGATCTGTGATCCAGAAAACGATAGCAAGAAAATAGTAAAGTGGTTGGGAATTACCAGTTCACTGTTGGAAGACATAGTTACCGATCATCTGAAGCGAGCGGAGCGTATTGAAGCGGAACAAGGCTCAGTATATCGAAATGGCAAATTGACAAACCGGATCTTGAACGAATAACAGTCTTCTCGATCTGCTTAAGCCACCTTCCGCTCAAACGACTTGATCAATCCCCCAACGTATTTCTTAACCTCAATCTGATCGATGGAAATCGTCTCCACTTCACCAGGCTCCTCACGAATCGGCGGCAGGTGATCCCGTTCCATGTGGCTTCTTTTTGTGTTGTAATAACTCGTAAACTCGATTGTGAGATAATCGAGATGCTTCTTGCCAAACACAATAAA
>DOCI01000173.1:125490-132751 GCA_003503535.1 Planctomycetaceae bacterium | reverse complement strand
TGCGGCGTGGGACTGCTGCTGGGAATACTGGGGGCGTTGCCTCCAGCCATTAAAGTTCTGCGACTTCCGGTTGCAGAAAGTCTCAAAGCAATTTGAATCACTGTATTTTAACGATCTCCGCAGGGAGATAAATTTTCAACGAATTGAAAGGAAGATCATGAAAAAGGAATTTTTCAGCCTGTTCGGCTTCGCCACACTCTCGGCTACTCTGCTTATTGGATGCGCCGACCAATCGGGAAGTCAAACGAAATCGACAGGGAAACCTGACAGCACCTATCTCGCCAGTACGGAACCGACTGGGGCTAAACCCGTCGGCGAGGCACGCGAATCGAGTCAGGACAAACAGGAGGTCGTCCTCGTAGGACGAATCGGTGGTTCCTCGAAACCATTCATTGATGGACTGGCCGCTTTCACAATTGTCGATCCCAAAGTGCCTTACTGCTCGGAAGATGAAGGCTGTCCCACTCCCTGGGATTATTGTTGCGAACAGAATCAGGTGAAGGAAAACATCGCCACGGTCAAGGTCGTCAACACGGAAGGGAAGCCGGTCTCTGAGGATGCCCGGAAACTGTTGGGCGTGAAGGAGCTGAATATGGTGGTTGTTCATGGAACGGCTCAGCGGGACGACGACGGCAATTTGTCCATACTCGCTGACCAGATTTTTGTGAAAGAGTAACTGAACGAGAACGAGTGGAGCCGTTCGTTTTATCGGGCGGCTCCACTCCAGTCTCTCATTTTGGATCAGAAAATGACATCAGCAACACGACCTCAACTCGACCTGCGTGAACTGGCACTCGATCGGCCTGAAAAGTCGACCGCAGGGCCAAAAGCTCGGCGAAAGCCATTGCTCACGCGCTACCTGATTCCTGGTGGGATTCTGTTGGGGTTTGTTGCCTTGTTGTCTGTTGCAATCAGTGAGCAACTGATGCCTCGTCACGAAGTTACAGTTATCCCCGTGTTGACGAGCCGAGCGGAAGTCCAGCAGCAAGGAACGCCCTTATTTCAGGCGGCAGGCTGGGTGGAACCGCGACCGACACCAATCAACGTGGCGGCTCTTGCCCAGGGAGTCGTCGAAGAACTCCTGGTGGTGGAAGGACAGTCTGTGAACAAAGGAGAGCCGGTTGCTCGACTGATCGACATCGACGCCCAACTCGCGCTCCGACAAGCACAAACAACACTGCAGTTGAGAAAAGCGGAACTCGAAAGTGCAAAAGCTGATTTCAAAGCCGCAGAGCTTCGTGTGAAATACCCGGTCCATCTGGAAGCAATTCTGGCGGATGCGGAATCGTCGCTGGCTCAGACAAGAACGACTCTTGCGAAACTTCCCCATTTGATCAAATCTGCCGAAGCTCGCTTGCTCTATACAAAACAGAATTACGAAGGAAAACAGGCCGCTGAAGAGGCAGTCGCCGGTCGGCTGATTCAGCAGGCTCGTGCCGAATACTCCGATGCAGAATCGCAACTGACAGAACTCAATCAGAGAAGACCTTATCTCCAAAAAGAAGTTACCACTCTGGAGAAAAAAGTCGCCGCATTGAGTTCTCAACTTGAGCTTTTGATTGAGGAATCACAACAACTCAATGATGCCCGCGCTAAACAGCATTATGCAGAAACGCGTGTCGTTGAAGCCGAACTGGCTGTCGAAAAAGAACAACTGAACCTCGATCGCACGACCGTTCGCAGTCCCATTGCAGGCCTTGTGCTCAATCTCGTCGCAAGTCCGGGATCGCGCGTGATGGGAATGGAATCGTCAGCCGGGCAAAGTTCAAGCACGGTCGTCACGATGTATGAACCGGCAAAACTGCAGGTCAGGGCCGATGTCCGTCTTGAGGATGTCCCACTTGTCCAAACGGGACAACCAGTCGAAATCCAAACCGCTTCCTCAAAAAATCCGATCAAGGGACGAGTGCTATTGCCGACCTCGACTGCGAATATTCAGAAAAACACGCTGGAAGTCAAGGTCGCAATTGATGACCCACCGACTACGATTCGACCCGAAATGCTGGTCACCGCGACCTTCCTGGCACCACCAGTGCCAGAATCGCAGCGGGTAGATGTGCAAGAAACTGAGCGGCTGCTGATTCCGCGAGATTTGATCATTACATCGGAAGGGGGAACCTCGGTTTGGATTGTGACTGCAGACAGAACAGCCGAACTGCAATCAATCACGCTTGGAAAGGCTGGTACGGAAGAACTTGTGGAAGTCGCCAGCGGACTCGATCCGACATCCAAAGTTATCGCTTCAGGACATCAGGGACTGAAACCAGGCGCTGCAGTGGATGTTGCTGGAGAAGCCTCGCTGGGCAACTGAGAGAAAGATCGCAGGGCGATCATAAATATAAAGGAACGCATCATGGCACTTGTCGAAATTCGCAATCTCTCGAAATCGTTCAGCAAGGGAGGTGAAGTTATCTCTCCGCTGAATAATGTCGATCTGGATATTCATCAGGGCGATTTTGTTTCGCTCATGGGACCGAGCGGAACCGGGAAAAGTACGCTGCTGAATCTCATCAGTGGCATCGACAAGCCGGATCAGGGAACGATTGTTGTCGATGGGGTGGAGGTGACGAAACTCTCTCGGAGTAAACTGGCCGACTGGCGGGCTGCTAATCTCGGGTATATCTTTCAAACGCACAATTTAATTCCGGTCCTGACTGCTTACGAAAATGTCGAATTGCCGACTCTATTGCTGCCATTGACTTCTGCAGAAAGACGGCGAAGGGTCGAACTTGCTCTGCAAGCGGTCGGGCTCAGCGATCGAGCCGATCATTATCCCCGTCAAATGTCCGGAGGACAGGAACAGAGAGTTGGCATTGCTCGAGCCATCGTGGCTCATCCTAAGGTGGTCGTTGCCGATGAACCGACCGGAAGTCTGGATACAAAAACGAGCGATCAGATTCAGGTTCTGTTGCAACGGCTAAACCAAGAACTCGATATCACTCTCGTGATGGTAACGCACGACAGTGAAGCATCGCAGATTGCCTCCCGTCAGATGGTGCTCAACGAAGGAAAAATTCATGAGACTGACTCCAGTCATTCAAATGCACCCCATTCCAGTCAACATGTTCAACTGACTGGAGGTCAATAATGTTTCGACTTGTTTCTTACGTCCTCAAAGGGATTTGGCGGCATCGAGCGCGCACGATGCTGACCGTCAGCGGTGCAGCTGTGGCGATGTTTGTGTTCTGCTTTGTCGGTTCTGTTCAAGAGGGGCTCGAACGGCTGACTTCCGATGAAGATGCACAACGCACATTGATTGTCTTTCAGGAAAACCGCTTCTGTCCAACGAGCAGTCGATTGCCTGAAGATTATGCGCGAAGAATCGCTGAGATTCCCGGCGTCAAAGATGTGATGCCCGTGCAGGTTTGGACCAATAACTGTCGGGCAAGTCTCGATATCGTGGTCTTCAACGGTGCACCGCCAAAGCAGTTGCAGACGGCTCGGAATCTGAAGTTGACCTCAGGTAACTGGAGCGAATTCGAAAGTCGTCGCGATGCAGCAATCGTGGGGCGAAACGTGGCGATGCGGAGAAACCTCAAGACGGGCGATCAATTCTCGATTGGCGATCTGGATGTCCAGGTAGTGGGGATCTTCTCGTCACATATTCCCGCAGAAGAGAATTTAATTTACACAGGACTGGAATTCCTGCAATACACACGCGGACTCGATTCGGCTGGTTTGGTGACCCAACATGAAGTCCATCTCACGGAGAATGCAGATCCCGATGAAGTCGCATCTTCAATTGACGAGGCGCTCCGTGCAGGACCGGTTGCCACGACCACCCGTCGCAAAGGAGCCTTTCAGACAAGCACACTTTCTGACCTGGTCGACCTGATTGGGTTCGCCCACTATCTTGGCTACGCCTGCGTCGGTCTCGTACTTGCCTTGGTTGCGACGACAACGGTGATGGCTGTTCAGGACAGAATTAAGGAACACGCCGTGTTGCAGACCGTCGGAGTTCGTCCCGCTCGCGTTTTTCGTATCGTCATCGCGGAAAGCCTGCTCCTGTGCCTGGCTGGAGGCATACTGGGAACCGCATTCGCTCTTTCCATCCTTGCCTGGGGCGGGTTGGCGATTGGAGCAGAAGGAGTCACGATTGCCTTTCGACCATCAATCCACCTGGCAGTCGCTGGCTTACTGGTTTCTGCAATAGTTGGAGTACTGGCCGGAATCATCCCGGCTATCCAGGCAGCCCGAACGCCAATCGTCATGGCATTAAGGCAACCCTGATACCTGCAAGTTTCAATTCGATAGCTGGCGATGAGGCGTTGAAGTGAACTAAGGTGAGTCGAAAAATCCGACTCGTTAAGGGAGTCATCCTGGAAATCGCTATCGCAGAAGTGGCTTAGCATGATTATTCACTTTGATATTCGAAAATCATAAATGATCAAATCTGACACTGTCCAAATCCTGTTCGCATTTGGGCAGTGTTTTCGCTAAAACCAATAATCAACTTGAGACTATGAGCCTTGGAAAATGAGTAATGCAGACGTTGTTTTCGAAATGGTGGAACTATGGGACGCGACCCTGGTCAATCAGCTTTCAGTTGTTGCTAATCGTTAATAGCGTATTGGGCATCGCCATTATTGCTCTGTTGATATTTCGATACAGCAGTGAAATGGAAAATGAAGTCCACAAAAAGTATCTCAGCCTTAACGATGAAGCAATTGCTATTCACGGTGCCGCCAGTCACCTCCAGAGCGATCATCATACCGCAGATATTCAGAGCTATATTGATACCGTTTGTGCTCAAATGCGAAAAGCGACTTTGCAATGCCATAGTATCGCCGTGAAGATCAATGGAAAGCTGATCCAGGCTCAAGCACATCTGGATAAACCTCCTGAATTATTTTCAACGATTGCCAAAGCCGCTGTATCCAAAGATCATCGTGAGCAGGCTGCGGACCACATGGTGGTTGCTGCCAGTTATGCAGGAGATGGGATTACTGTTTATGTCTCAGAAAACTTAAACGCCGTCCGCAAAACGATTCGTCAGGATCTCCAGTTACAGCTTTTCGTACTGGGTTCACTCGGTTTAATCGCTGCGGGGATTGTGAATGTCGTATTAGTGCAAGTGGTTGGGAAGCCGCTGAATTTGCTTTTGGAAACGGTCGATGAAATCGCAGCTGGTAATTTTGGAGCGGAGTCTCCGCTGTTCAAGAGTGATGAAATGCTTAGGCTCTCGCAGGCCATTAATTCGATGAGCCAAACCTTGCAGAACAATGATCGTGAACGTCAGTTGCAAATGGTCAAAGCTCAGCAGATTCAGCAATACCTGTTGCCATCTGAGGTTCGCTTGCCGGGCCTGCAGGCCGCTCACCTGTTTCAACCAGCCGATTTCGTTGCAGGTGATTACTACGATTTTGTTCCCCTGTCAAATGGAACCTGGCTCATTTGTCTGGCCGATGTTACAGGCCACGGCATACCAGCTGCGATGGGAGCAACGATGCTGAAATCACTCCTGCTTTCAGCTGCAGAACAGCCACCCTTCGATACCGTTTCAATCATTTCCGAAATCAATCGGCGATTTGTCAGAACCGTTTTACCCGGGAATTTTGCCTCGATGTTTCTGGGATGCTGGAATCCTGAGACTTTTGAGTTTTGCTGGGCAAGTGCAGGTCATGATCCCGGATATCTCCTCAATACCTCGAATGAAATTTCTCTGTTAAACAGCACTGGAATGCTTTTAGGAATTGATGAGGATGCTCAATGGGAAGAAAAACGCCTCCACCTGAAATCCAACGAACAAGTCTTACTCTACAGCGATGGAGCACCTGACACGCAAAGTCCGGAAGGAGAACTTTTTGGTCGAGAGCGATTGTTGGAATCATTCCGGTCAGCAAGCCAGCTTCCCAATCAGTATGGCTTAGAAAAAATGGAAAATGATTTGTCCGACTTTCGACTGAATAGTCCTAGAAAAGATGATCTGACCCTGGTTTTGATCAAGGCCGAATAACACGGCAGTCTTCTTCAGTGACATCCCGCTCAAACTCCTCCGAATAACGCCTCCTCTGTTAATCAGCACATGATGAATCCGGCGAACTCGCCTCTTCTCTGAGAGCATACTCTCTCCATGCGGAGTCTACTATTCACCGGGAACTCCAACCTGATTGAAGCTTGGGAAACTTTCGTGTTGCCACGACAACACAGCCACAAAGTGACATGATCGCATGTTGATTTCTCGCCCATATGTAAAATTTTATGATTCCTTGATCCAGTCTTTCACAAAAGCTGTCTACTTTTTCAAAAAATCGATTAAGATTGAAGTGACTCGTACGAATAACTCTATGGAGAGGGCCTGTTGAGACTTTCGACGGATTTTCAATTTCACCCCATCCAATCCCACTAAGATTTGCGCTCAGGAGAACCAGATGAATTCACTTCGCACCCCGTTTTTGATGTCCATTTTTGCATTGGCAATGTTCTCAACTTGCCTGGCTCAGCCGGAAGTCACCGCTCCCGATCCTGTCACTACCACTGAAGCGACGCCTGCATCGACTTCCGAAACGATGACTCCCGAAGGAACATCCACAGCTCCCACATTGACCGAAACGACTGAAGAAACGGTTGAGAAAATTAAGGACACAACCAAAGATGCGATCGATCTGGCGAACAAGAAAACCGAAGAAATCGCCAAACAGGTTGACGAATCAGAACAGGCTCAGGAGTACTCGGCTGGTGTCCTGGAGCCAATTTACAAGATGGCCGAGTTCATGTCGTTTTCCTGGTTTCACTGGTTGGCATTCACGTTTATGGTGAGTGGTGTCATCAGCTTTGCGCTTCAACTTGTTCTGGCCAAGCTAGCCGTCTTAATGCACGGCGGCTTCAGTCTTTCACAAATTTTAACGGATTCTCAGGGACTGATTATCAGCCTGGTTGGCTTGATCCTGACGACTCAGGCGGCCACCGAAAACTCAACGTTCACTAATAGCCCGGCTGCGGTCTTATCGGCCACTGCCGTAGGAGTTGTCGCAGGATTCCTGTTTTATCTCTGGGGGCAATCCGAAGAACTGCAGGCCCTGAAAGGCCGCAAAGAAGAAGAACGCATCGAAAAAGCCAAGAAAAAATAATTTAGCTCTACTATTGGTCAAATAAAAAACGGCAGTCATTGGGACTGCCGTTTTTTTGTGTGAAAACAAAATGATTGCATAGCCTTTCCTTCTCCTTGGGGAGAAGGTGGCCGAAGGCCGGTTGAGGGGTTTGTATTAGACGTTCATACTAAAGTAGACATCGATTTTCCCTCACCCTAACCCTCTCCCAG
>DOCI01000173.1:124979-125343 GCA_003503535.1 Planctomycetaceae bacterium | reverse complement strand
TTTCCAATTGCATGGGCAGAGCTTATCAGTCTGCAGAGCATCGAGGACACGCAGGACTTCTTCGACATTACGACCGACGCCCAAATCGTGGACGGCCATGTATCGTAATACGCCGTTAGGATCGATCAGGAAAATGCCGCGGTAAGCAATTCCTTTTTCAGGATGCAACACACCGTAAGCTCGTGACAGATTGTGATTGGTATCGGCCAGCATCGGGTACTTTAATTTGCCGAGGCCTTCGTGACTGTCACACCAGCCTTTGTGGCTGTAGGCACTGTCGGTGCTGGCGGTCAACAACGCACAATCGCGATCATCGAATTCGCCCAATGCTTCGTTGAATGCGACAATTTCGGTCGGGCAAACA